>DATJYJ010000175.1:0-9112 GCA_035578025.1 Verrucomicrobiia bacterium | reverse complement strand
CGTACTGCTCTCGAAACTCGCGTCGTGCCCTCGATGAAACGCAAAGGCCGCGGACTAGATGGATGAGGTTCTTGCGTCTGTGGCTTCCAGCGCCGACAGCGGACGGAAGCACCAGAGCCTAAGCCCTTTCAAGTCTGGCGCGCCCGGAGAGACTCGCACTCCCGACCTACTGGTTCGAAGTTATGCTGTCGCCTTCCGCGTGGTTCCACTCTGTAACGTTTTGTTGGAGATCCGCTTTCATTGCCTCTCATTTTCCTCCGCAGTTTCCGGGTCTTTCCGGGGGCGTGGCTGTCAAAATGGCTGTCAAGAAATGGCACCATTCTCGCGCACCAACGCGCACAGACAACCGAGTTCAATGTTTGCCCAATACTCGGTGCCGAACGTTGGTGTATACCCCTCATCGAGCGGGGTTCCAACAGTCTGACCGAGCTGTCGTGAGAATCGCGGCGATCTTGCAAGTGCGGCAATCTCAAATCATGAGGAAAATGGAACAGTTTCTTGCCTTTCGTTGAAGGCGGGCGGGCGGCGCGGCCGTGCGCCGCGTGTCTAGAATGCGACGACCTTACCCGCCCGCCTTCTCCTGCAAAACAATCTCTGCACAGCGGGAAATCGGGCCAGTTCTACATAGAGGTTCTCAGCAAGGGTAGTGTGGTGCAAACTTGCGCCCCCTATCGTCAGTGAGTCTCGGCAGAGTATGGGCACGATGATCAACCGTCGGCAGCGCGCTCGCTCCCGTATTGGTCCTCGTAGACACGAGAGCAGCGTCAGTCCCCTGTAGTCCAAATCGTTTTCTTTGTCCGGTGGAGCCTGATAGCAGTGTTGACCGTGCCCCTGTCTCCCAGTGTTCAACTCATACTCCTCTTCGCAGTAATAACACGAAATCTCCGAGAATGCGAACCTTACGTGTGGAATACCGCCCCCAGCAGGAGCGCGGCGTGTCCTACAAATGGCATCGGTCGCGGCAGGCTAGAGGCAGTTGAACTACGTCCCGCGCGGTGTTGAGTCATGTTAATCTCAGGATCCTGATACAGAAGGCATGTGAGATGTTTCTGAGACGAGCGTTTCTGGTACCGCTACGCCTTCTGAAAACTTTGCGTCCGAGCTAGGATAGCGGACAGGACACGAAACGGAAATGGACCCAACGAAATCAGCCCGCTGGAGGAAGGACGCCTTGAACGGGCTGGCCGTGCTGCTCGCGACGGCTTCATATTTTACATGTCTTTCGTGCAGGGAGGTCACCGAACCCGCATCCGACTCACCGCGTTCGGTGCGAGCACAAGCAGAAAGTGGAAATGCTGCTGCTCAGTTCAAACTTGGGGTCATGTACGACAAGGGCCTAGGGGTGCCGCAGGACTACGTCGAAGCTCTACACTGGTACCGCAAGGCCGCCGATCAGGGATACGCTGCCGCTCAATTCAACCTGGGCGTCATGTACGCCAATGGCCGATGCGTGACAGAGGACCGCGCGGAAGCCGTCCGCTGGGCTCGCAAGGCAGCCGAACAGGGGTACGCTGAGGCCGAGTTCACCCTCGGCGTTGCCTACTTGGTGGGCCAAGGGGTCGCGCAAGACTATCCCGAGGCCGTTCGCTGGTCTCGAAAAGCGGCCGATCAGGGATACCTCGACGCTCAGTACAATCTCGGCTTCATGTACGCCAATGGCCAAGGTGTCACGCAGGACTATGCTGAGGCCATCCGCTGGTATCGCAAGGCGGCTGAACAGGGGCACGCCGGCGCTCAGTTCAATCTCGGCGTCATGTACGGCAACGGCCAAGGAGTCACCCAAGACTACGCCGAGGCGCATGTGTGGCTGAATCTTGCGGCTTCGCGCGCCACCGGTGATGACCAGAAGAAATACGCAGATGCGCGAGAGTTGGTCGCCCACAAGATGACTGCTGATCAGATTGCCCAGGCACAGCGCCGAGCTCGGGACTGGCGTCCGAAGAGTGGCGACAAGAGCGGGAAGCCGGTGAAATAGCGCAACTTTCGTCTGAGGCGGCACATCCAGGTCATTCGCTATCGCGCGAAATCGTACGGCTGTGTCTGTGAGGCTCTTGAGACTGAAACCTTAAGCCACTGGTTCTTCTTGACGCCGGCAGCCCGGATTTTCGGTCCATAAACCTCGTTGCCGGATTTGAGGGTAATTGCGGTCTTCGACAAGAGGGGCAATCCCTCCCTGGTACGAATACCGATGAGCACCTTCTTCACGCCGCGCCTCGGGAGCCGAATCTTCTCTCTCGCGATCCTTATCACAGTAAATCGGGGCTCATTCTTATGCGTCTTGACTTCGAAGGTGTACGTCACGATCATGCCTCCTTCTTCCCCAAGTGCTGACCTGCTTGCTCAGCACTGCGGCTTCAGTTTGGCCTTCAGCGGCATGTGGCTGTCAGAATGGCTGTCAAGGCCGTCGCCAGACGGAACGCTGAGAACTAAAGTCCTTTGAACTCTGGCGCGCCCGGAGAGACTCGAACTCCCGACCTACTGGTTCGAAGCCAGCCGCTCTATCCACCTGAGCTACGGGCGCGCAATTTCGATTCTACCAAGCGCTCACGGTTCGGCTACTACCGGGTTCACCAGCGTCCCGATGCCCTCGACCTCCACCTCTACCTCGTCGCCGGGCTTCAGCCATACCGGGGGCTTGCGCGCGAACCCCACACCTGCCGGAGTGCCGGTCGAAATCACGTCGCCGGGCTCGAGGGTGAATACGCTCGACAGGAACGCGACCAGTTTGCCGACCCCGAAGATCAGATTGCTGGTGTTCGAATCCTGCAGCGTTTCGCCATTCAGACGTAGCGCGATGCGGAGATTGTGCGGGTCCGCGATCTCGTCGGCGGTCACAATCACCGGACCCATCGGACAGAAGGTGTCGAACGTCTTGCCCATCATCCACTGGCTGGTCGCCATCTGGAAGTCGCGCGCGCTCACGTCGTTCACGATGGTGTAGCCGAATACGTGGTCGCGCCAACGGTCCTCGGGAATGTGACGGCCGCCCTTGCCGATCACTACGGCGAATTCGGCTTCGTAATCGGGCTTCACCGAGTTCTTCGGCAGCACGATCGGCGAGCCGTGGCCGGTGACGGACGATGGGTACTTGGAGAACACGGTGGGCACTTCCGGAACCGCCAGCTTGGCCTCCGCCGCGTGGTCGCGGTAATTCAGCCCGATGCAAATGATCTTCGGTGGACGCGGCACGGGCGCGCGCAGATTTGCCTTGCTCATCTCGACCACTTCCGCCGATTGCGGCGCGTGCACCCAGCGATAGACGCGGTCGAGCGCGTCCCTGCCGCCGGCGATCACGCTCACGAGGTCGGTGAAACCGGCGCCGCGAAGCCCGAGGAGGCCGCCGCCCACTACTACGGCCGGCTCATCATATGTTTCTTGTCGAATCGTCGCAAATCGCACCTGTATCTCCGGAAAATATGGCGTTGTATATTTGAGTTTACCGCCATGAATGCTCCGGAGCTGTTCTCTCTGAGGGATCGCGTGGCAGTCATTTTGGGGGGAACCAGCGGTATCGGGCTGGCCATCGCGCGCGGATTCGCGCAGGCCGGCGCCATCACCATCGCCAGCTCGCGCGACCGGGCGAAAGTGGAAGCCGCCGCCCGCAAGATCGAATCCCTGGGCGCGCGCACGCTGCGCATTCTCAGCGACGTGCAGGATCGGGCCAGCCTGCAGCGGCTCTGCGATGAGAGCGTGGCCGCGTTCGGCAGGGTGGATATTCTGGTGGTGACCTCGGGCGCGCACAAGAAGACGCCCTCGGCCGAGCTCTCCGACGAGGATTGGAATCGCGTGGTCGATATCAATCTCAACGGCACCTTCCGCGCGAACCAGATTTTCGGCCGCCAGATGCTCAAGCAGCGGGGCGGGTCGATCATCAATACTTGCTCGCTGACCACGTTCGTCAGTTTTTCGGAAGTCACCGCGTATTCGGCGACCAAGGCCGCGGTTCACATGCTCACCAAGAGCCTGGCTTGCGAGTGGGCCACCCACGGAGTGCGGGTCAACGCGATCGCGCCGGGAGTGTTCCGGACACCGCTCAACACCAGCGTGCTCGACATCCCGGAACGCATGGCGGCGATCATCGCCCGCACGCCCATGGGCCGGGTAGGCCAAGTCGATGAGCTGGTGGGCGCCGCGATCTTCCTGGCCAGCGATGCCGCGGGTTTCATCACCGGCCAGACCATCCCCGTCGATGGCGGGTTCCTGGCAAAGGGAATTTGAGTTGGAAGGCAACCAATGAACGATTCAATTTCAGGGGCAGCCGCAGACTACGACACCGTCGAGCTGCGTGGCGGGCGGCTGCACAAGATTCACCGATCCGAGGCCCGCGTGCTCGGGGAGGAAGACCGGATGGTACCGGTCGCAAAGTGTTACTGCCGGTCGCATGACATCATCACGGCGGCCGAGGCCGAGCTGCAGCGGCGTCCCACGCTGGTCTTCCCCGCTCAGTTCTTCAAGAACCTGGAGAGCCTGATCGGCAAGGAGCTGGAAGGAAGGATCTATTCGGACAGCGAAGGCCGGCGCGTCAAGTTCTATCTCGACTTGAAAGAACACGCCGGGTTTCAACTGGACGAGGGCGACCGCAACTTGCAGAGCCCCTGGTACGACGAAAGCGTTTTAAAAGAATGAGGGAGGGACCTTATTCCAGGCCCAAAACGTAAGAGTACTAAGTAAGAAACCTCCCGGGATCAGGGGAATCCCCGCCTTGAAAGGTGCGGAATGCTTGTGTAGAGTGGACCGAAGGTACTAATCGTACCAAGTCACCGGCTGCTCTCTACGGTCTTGGTTACGGTTACCTCTGTTACGACCGACCGGGGAAGGGGGGTTCAGCAATAGTCGACGACACGGCCCCCGCTGTGGGCGAGGGCCGCATCCTGGATACCAGGTGAAGGTACCCACCTACAATACCATTCTACCAACCTGTCGCCCGGGGTGACTAGATTCCCCACATATTTACAACGAACCGAACCGCACAGGTAAGTGCGTTAGTGGAGGTGTGTCATGAAAGTTGTAAGGATGCTAGGGGGAGTTACCCTGGCGGCATGGATGTGTTTCGCGCAGACGGATCCAGGTCCGCGCGGAGGACCGGCCGGAGCGGGCGGGCCTATAGCCGGCCTCACCGCCGGCGAGAAAGCGTTCTTCCTGAACCAGGCGACGGCAACGTTCGCCGAAGTGGAAGCGGTGGCCGACGGGCTCGGTCCGCGGTTCAATCTCGATTCCTGCGGCGGCTGCCACGCTTTTCCTGCTTTGGGCGGATCCAGTCCGGCGACCAATCCCCAGGTTGCCCGGGCCGCGGCGATGGCGCCCGGCAATGCCGTTCCGTCCTTTCTCAGCGGCAATGGACCGATTCGCGAAGCGCGCTTCGTCAAGAATCCGGATGGCACGCCCGACGGCGGCGTGCACGGCATTTTTACCATTTCGGGCCGGCCCGACAAGCCCTCCGGCTGCTCCATCCAGCAGCCCAATTTCAGCTCCCAGGTACAGAACAACAATGTAATCTTCCGGATCCCGACACCCACTTTCGGCACCGGCCTGATTGAAGCCATCACCGACACCACGATCCGCAACAACGTGGCCAGCGACCCCTTTGGGATGAAGGCACGCCTCGGCATCACGGGGCGCGTGAATACCAACGGCAACGACGGCACGGTGACCCGCTTCGGATGGAAGGCACAGAACAAGTCGCTCCTGATCTTCTCCGGTGAAGCCTACAACGTGGAAATGGGCGTCACTAACGAGAATTTCCCGAACGAGCGCGAGGAAGACGCGCGCTGCGCCACCAATGGCACGCCGGAGAGCGACACCGGCTTCAACGTAGGCAGCACAACTGCTTCCGACATTGTGGCCTTCATGATGTTTATGAAGTGCCTGGATCAGCCCGCGCCGGTGACGTCCTACGGCAAAGTCAGCACGAACTCGATCAACAATGGCCGGCTGCTGTTCACCACGACGGGATGTGCTTTGTGCCACACGCCCACTCTGACGACCGGGACCTCATCTTCAGCGGCGCTGAGCAACGTCAAAGCCAACCTGTACTCCGACCTGGCTCTGCACAACATGGGCTCCAATCTCGCCGATGGCGTTTCGCAGGGAGGCGCGGGCCCGACCGAGTTCCGGACTGCACCGCTCTGGGGGCTGGGACAGCGCCTGTTCCTGCTTCACGATGGGCGCACCAGCGACCTGATGCAGGCGATCAAGGCGCACGCCAGCTGCAGTCAGGCTCCCACTACTACTTCGTCGGGCTGCATGCCGTCAGAGGCCAACCAGGTGATCGGCCTCTTCAATCAGTTGTCTAACTCGCAGACGCAGGACCTCCTGAACTTCCTGCGATCGTTGTAGGGCTTGGGCGGACGACCGCGTTGGGCCGTCCGCCCCTGCTGGACCGGCTGAAGCCGGTCCCACAGAAGCGGTCCCACGACTCCGGATATAATGCTCCTATGTCTGAAACAGGCGTCCCCCGCCGGGCTTTTCTACGCGGCGCCACCGTGGCCACCGCGATCTCGTACTCGCGTATCCAGGGTGCCAACGACCGCGTCCAGGTCGGCCTGATCGGAGCCGGAGAGCGCGGCCGCTACGACACCGGCAACTTCGTCAAGAGCGGCCAGGCGGAAGTGGCTGCCGTCTGCGACATCTACGGCGTGAACATCGATCGCGCCAAACAGGAGTGGCCGAACGCCAAGAGCTTCAACGACCACCGCCAGTTGCTGGAGATGAAAACGATCGACGTGGCGGTGATCGGCGTGCCCGACCATTGGCACGCGGCGATCGCTATCGACGCCCTCAATGCCGGCAAGGACGTGTACGTGGAAAAGCCGCTGACGCTCAGGATCGAAGAGGGCCCGCTGATCGTCAAGGCGGCGCGCGTGAACAACCGCATCTGCCAGGTGGGCATGCAGCAGCGGTCGGGCAAGCACTACATCGAGGCCAAGCAGCAGTACATCGACAGCGGTAAAGTCGGCAAGGTCACGCTTGCCCGCACGTGGTGGCACGGCAACGGTTACCATCTCCGCAAGGCGCCGGCATCGCTCGCCGAACAGCCTTCCAACCTGAACTGGGCGCGTTTTCTCGGCCCGCTCAAGTGGCGCGACTGGGATCCGCAGCAATACTGGAACTGGCGCGCCTATCTGGATTTCGGCGGCGGGCAGGTCACGGACCTGTTCACACATTGGATCGACGTGGTGCACATGTTCCTGGGGCAGGACATCCCGATCTCCGCGCAGGCCGCCGGCGGCGTATACAACTATAAGGACGGGCGCACGGCGCCGGACACGATCAACGTCTTATTGGAATATCCCAAGGACCTCACCGCCACCTTCGAAGCCACCCTGGTTCCCGGCATCACCGGGGAGGGGATCGAGTTCTGCGGGACCGAAGGCAAGCTCTACATCGATCGCGGCCACTACACCTTCACGCCGCGCGGCCGCAACGCGCAGCCGGTGGATGTGCGGGCGTCGAGCAACATCGACATGGACCACGTGCAGAACTTCCTGGATTGCGTGAAGAGCCGCAAGCGGCCCAATGGCGATGTGCTCATCGGCCACCGCTCCGCCCAGGCCAGCCATCTGGGCAACATCTCGTACATGCAGAAGCGGCGCATCGACTTCGACCCCATCCGCGAGGAGATTCTGCCCTTCTAAGCGGGCCTACATAGCCTGGAAACCCGGACCGCGGAGCGCCCTGCCGGGCTTGGCGCCGGTGTGGACGCCATCCTTCATCACCACCGTGCCGTTGACGATGACCCAACGGATGCCGGAGGGCAATTGGTGCGGCTGCTCGTAGGTGGAGCGGTCGGCGATGGTGGCGGCGTCGAACACGACGACGTCGGCGAACATGCCGGTTTGCAGCAGTCCGCGGTCGGGGATGGAGAGGCGGCGGGCAGTGGCGGAGGTCATTTTGCGAACGGCTTCTTCGAGCGGCATCACGCTCTTCTCGCGGACGAATTCGCCGAGGATGCGCGGGAAGGTGCCGTAGGAGCGCGGGTGTGCGAGCTCGCGCGCGTTTTCGGGATTGACGCCGACGCTGTCGGTGCCGATTTTGATCCACGGCTGCTTCAACTGGAGCGCGAGGTTGTCCTGGTTCATGAGGAAGTAGATGGTATCGACGCGGCGGTGCTCGGTGAGCACGAGGTCCATGGCGGCGTCGCGCCAGTCTTTGTTCTGGGCGCGCGCGATTTCGCTGAGGCGGCGGCCGGCGAATTCGTGGTTTTCGGGCTTGTTGAGGGCGACGATCAGGATGTTCTCGGGGCCGGCGAGCTGGCCCATGTTCTCCCACTCGGTGAAGGGCTCGGCCATTTCGGCGCGGATTTTGGCGCGGATGGCGGGGTCGGCGAGATTGTCGAAGAGCTTGCCGTCGGCGGCGGTCCACGGCGGGAAGCAGGCGGTGAGGCCGGTGGCGCCGGCGGTGTAGGGGTACATGTCGGCGCCGACGTCCTGGCCGGCGCGGCGCGTCTCGGCGATCAGGTTGATGGCTTCGGGCATCTTGCTCCAGTTGCGCTTGCCGGCGGCCTTGAGGTGGTAGATTTCGACCGGCACTCCGGCCTCGCGGCCGATCTGGATGGCTTCGCGGATGCTTTCGATCAGGTGGTCGGCCTCGCTGCGCATGTGGGTGATGTAGATGCCGCCGTAGGGCGCCATGGCCTTGGCGATGCCGGCGAGCTCGCGCGTGTTGGCGTAATTGCCGGGCGGGTAGATGAGGGCAGAGCCGATGCCGAAGGCGCCGTCGAGCATGGCGTTGCGGACCACGGTCTGCATCTGTTCCAACTCGGAGGCATTGGCCTCGCCCTGGCGCATACCCATCACGTACTGGCGCACGGTAGCGGCGCCGAGGAACGAACCGAAATTGAGGCTGGCGCCGTGGTCCTGCATGGCGCGCAGCCAGGCGTCGAAGCCGTGCGGGCCTTCGAAGCGGGGGGCGGAGCCGGCGCGTCCCAGGCTTTCCTGCGAGGCCATGGTCTTGTCGTTGGTGGGGGCGGCGGTCCAGCCTTCGCCCATGATTTCGGTGGTGATGCCCTGGGCGACGTGGCTGACTACGCGGCCGTCGCCGGCGAGCAGCGGCATTTGGGAAGCGCCCTGAATATCGATGAAGCCCGGGGCGACGACGAGGCCGCGGGCATCGA
>DATJYJ010000174.1:0-12329 GCA_035578025.1 Verrucomicrobiia bacterium | reverse complement strand
ATGGCCGACAACAACCTGGAGCCGCCTCATCGGCCCGGCAGGCCCTACATCGGCAGCGCGTTCTTTCAACCTCCCCAGGAAAGAGACGAGAGCGCCGTGCGCGCCGTGGAACCTCTGACCGGCAAGATCCGCTGGGAGTTCAAGCATTTTTCGGGGGCGTGGTCGGGCGTCCTTTCCACCGCCGGCGGCCTGGTTTTCTCGGGCGACGGGCAAGGCAACTTCATCGCGCTGGACGCCGAATCGGGGCATGATCTGTGGCACATCCCGCTGGGCGCGCAGATTCAGACCGCGGCCATCAGCTACGCGGTGGACGGGAGACAGCACATCACGATCGCGGCTGGAAGTGCGTTTTTCACCTTCGCGCTGCCCGCGGAAGTCAGACGTTAGATGTCCCGGGGTTGGCGGGGTCCGGCGCGGGTGACGGCAGCGCGGCATCGGCCGGCTCCGGCCTTCGGCCCAGGGTCATCGCCACGCGCCCTTGGGGATTGAACTTGATGACCATGTTGGAGCCTTCATCCACGGCCCAGATGTTGTCCTGTGGATCGACCCGCACCGATTCGTAGGGAATCTCGGGGACGTTCTGCACTTTGGCGCGTGTCGCGAGCGCGGCGGGGGACAGATTCTGGCTGCCCGCCGGGGCTTGGGCGAACAGGTTCGCCGCCGTCAACAGGACCACCAGCAGACTGGCCACCTGGCTCATGTCCCGGCCAGTGTACTCCACTGACTTTGTTTCGCGGGAATTCGGGGTTTGGTGGATGGATTCGGGGGGAAGTAATTCCGCGGGCCGGCCACTGTGAAGGACGCGGCGGCCGGCCCGTGGGTATTCAGGAGACGCTCAGAAGCGGATTTTGATCATGGTCATCAGGATGCGCGGATCGCGGGCGCCGCTCACGCTGCCGAATCCGTTCTTGTTGTTGAGGCTGCCATCGGCATTCAGCGCAAGGTTCGAGAATGGCGAAGTCAGCGTGCTGGCGGTCAACGTGGCGTTGACGCCGCTGAACTGGGTGTGGTTCCAGACGTTGAAGGCGTCGCAGCGGAACTGGAAGCGCACCCGCTCCTTGATCGAAAACTCCTTCTGGAGCGAGAGGTCCCAGTTGTTGATGCCGGGGCCGGTCAGGTAGTTGACACCGGACTCCAGGCCAATGCTGCCGACCAGCGGCAGTGCGTAGTCGGATGCATTGAGCCGGTAGTACGGGTTGGTGCTCCCGGTCATCGGGTTGCCCAGCAGGCGCAGTCTGGCACCCTCGGTATAGGAACCGGTGATGTTCTGGTTGCCGCCGCCGCTGGAAACGCTGAAGCCCGGACCGTAAGGCGAGCCGCTGATGAACGAAGTGACTCCGGACACCTGCCAGCCGCCGAGCACCGCTCTTTCAAACGCGTTCTTGTTCGCCAGCGTTGGCAGGTTGTAGACGTAGTTAAGCACGAACATCTGCCGGCGGTCGTTGCCGGACGGCCCGTAGTACGCCATGCGCGTGTACTGGTCGACGCGAACCGAATTGGTGTCGCCGGAGGCCGTCGTCAGGTTCTTGCTCCAGGTATAGGACAGGCCAAGGAACAGGTGGCCGACCCGCCGGCTGCCCGTGACCTGCAAGGCGTTGTAATTGCCGGTAGCGGCGCCCTCGTAGAGGGTGACGCTGCCGATCCCGCGGTACGGCGCCAGGAACTGCTGCAACAGGGCCGTGGCGCCGGGGGTGGAGCTGGCGGCCAGCGTCGGGTCCTGGTTCTGCGGCAGGAACGCGGCGCCATACGGGGTGTAGTTCAGGTTTCGGTTATCCTGCAAATGCCGGGACAGGTTGCCGACGTACGCGACGTCGAGGGATATCTGCGCCGGCAAGGTGCGCTGCACCCCGAAGGTGTAGTTGTACGCGGTCGGGATCTTACCCGTCTGATCGGCCGCATAGAAGGACGGCGGCGAGAGCAGCGCGCTGGTCGGATTGATCTGCTGCATGAAGCCGTAGGTGAGCGTCGGCTGGAGGCCCAGCGGCGGGTTCCTCACGAAATCGAACACCCGGTTGCCCTGGAACCGGTCGTAGTACATGCCGAAGCCGGTGCGGACCGCCGTCTTGTGGTCGCCGAACGGATCCCATGCCAGGCCCAGACGCGGACCATATACGAGTCCAGGCGAGTTCTGCAGGTACTTGGTATATCCGTTCACGCCCCCCTGCGCAATACCGTTGGCGATGTTGCCGCTGTTGGGGACGATATAGCCGATGTTGGCCGCCGGGACCGTCTGGCCGGTGACGGAATCCACGCCCATGCGGACGCCGTTCACCATTTGCGGATAGTACAGCCGCGGCGCAGCCGAGGCCTGCCATTGAGTGTTGACCCACGTGGACGCTTGCAACGACTGGTCGTACTGGGGTTGTACCCAGGCGACACGCAAACCGTAGTCCAGGGTCAGGCGGGGAGTGATCTTCCATGTGTCCTGGGCGTAGAATTCGATGTTCCAGTAGCGGTATTGGCCGTTGATCATGTTCGCCGCCTGCGAAAACGTGTTGTAGACGCCCATGGCGGCGTTGGAGAAGCCAAACCCCGTATCGTAGGGGTTGTTGCTGTTATCGCCGAAGTTGTAGGAGCCGTCGAACGCGCCAAACGACGTCTGGTTCTTGACGCTCTTCTGCATGTAATAGCCGAACTTGAACGTGTGCCGGTTCCAGACTTTGGAAAGCGCGTCGGTCACGTCGTAGGTGGTGTTGAAGTTGACGAACGGACCGGCGCCGTTGTTGCCCTGGTTGGCTGCCGCCGAGTTGCCGATCTTACTGCCACCGAACGTGAAGTACGGCAGGTAGTCGTTCTGTACGGCGTTGGGGTACAGCACCGGCAAATTGACGCCGCTCTTGGTGCGGGAGAAGTCGTTGGTTGTGTAGGCGATCAGAATGTTGTTGTGGCTCGATCCGACGTTCAACTCGTTGGTCATGGTCGGGCTGATCACGTAGGTCATGCCGGTGGCCCAACTCCAGCCCGGGTTGGCGTACGCAATCGGGGCAATGGGTAAATTGGTGCCCAGAATCCAGGAACCGTAGACCACGTCAAACGTGTTGGAGTTGTTGATGTAGTGCCCGAAGAGCCGGATTTTGGAGTTCAAGTTGTAATCGATGCGGACCAGGTCCTCGCGCCGCGGATAGGGGTTTGAGACCTGGCTCTGGAAGTTGTAGCCTTTGACGCAACCGGACACCGCGGGGAGGGAGCAGGCATTCGGCACGTTGGGCTCCGGCATGAAGCTCAGCAGTTTCATGCCCGGGGCGTATTGCAGGTTGGCTGGAATCACGTTGCCCGGCAGCGGGACCTGTGTGTTGGGGTCTTTGATGATGACCGCGTTGCCGTTCTGATCGACGCTCTTGGAGAAGTCGCCCTTGCGCTCCAGGTCGGTGGGAACCGTGACGTAGCGGGCCGACTGGGGCTGCAACTGGCGCTGGAATTCCTCGCTCCAGAAGAAGAAGAGCTTGTCGCGGTGGGGGAAGACCTTCGGAATGTAGACGGGACCGCCCAGCGTCCAACCCTGATCGTTGAAGCGGAAGAGATTCCGCGGCAAACCGTCACGGTTGTTCTTCCAGTTGTTGGCGTTCATGCCCTCGTTGCGGTGGTACCAGTAACCGCTGCCGTGGATATCGGAGGTACCGCTCTTGGTCACCACCGAGATCTGCGCGCCCATGGCGCGTCCGTATTCGGCCTGGTACACGCCGGTCAGCATCTTGAACTCTTCCACCGAATCCAGGCTCAGGGTTACGTTCTGGCTGCCGTTCGAGCCGGTGTCCGTATTGCTGATGCCGTTGATCATCAGTTGGTTGGAGTTCACGCGGTTGCCGTTGGCGGCGATGTTGCTCAGGCCACCCATGCCGGCAGTCTGGAGGTTGATGGTGCTGACTACCCCGGGCACCAGCTTCACCAGGTCCAGGTAGCTGCGGCTGTTGACCAGAATGTTCTGGAGCTGCTTGGAAACCAGGGACGCCGACCGCTCGGCGCTTTCGGTCTGGAGCAGGACCGCATCCGCCGCGACTTCCACATATTCGGTGGCTTGGCCGACCTCCATCCTTACGTCGCCCAAAGCGAGCTTATCGTTGGCATTCAGAACAATGCCGGTGCGCTCCGAGGTCTTGAACCCTGCCGCACTGAGTTTGATCGTGTAGGTGCCGGGAGGCACCTGCGTGAATACGAAGCGGCCGATTTCATCCGCCTTCGTGGTCAACGTGAACTTCTGTTGATCCTCCTGAGCCGTAACCTGTGCTCCCGGTATGGCGGCGCTCTGCGCATCCAGCACGGTGCCTGAAATGGAGCCGCTGGTCGTCTGAGCCAGCGCAATTCCGCACAGTAGGAGAGGTATCAACAGCACACATGTCGTCTTGGACATCTTGATCACCCCGTGTTAAAGTTCGTAATCCGAACTAAATACACAGTCACACACGGCGCGAGGAGTATCCTTGTGTATCTCGAAGGATCCGGCGCCCGCGAGCAACCTCAACGGCCGGCGACGCCGGTTGGCGCCAGTAGCACCTGGCACGCCTGTGCGTCACTGCCAATAAAGCAAATCGACCCCTGCGGGTACCCCGTGTACCCAACTTCCACCCCGGGTCGCTACAGGCACACTCAAGGTGGATGCGTAAAGATTATCACCTGAGCCGCGGAAAGTGTCAATGCTCAAAACGCACCAAAAGGCTCTGAAAGGCCCGAAAAGAGGCGTGGCATGATGGAACTGAAGTGTCTCCAAGCGCCAACGTCGTCGGGTCAGGCATCGACGCCGCAGTCTCCGTAGCCGGATTGTGGAAGCGGTACGGTGCGACCGAGGCAGTCCGCGGCGTCAGCTTCGAGGTGGCGCCGGGTGAGATTTTCGGGGTGCTCGGGCCGAACGGCGCCGGCAAGACAACCACCCTCGAATGCATCCTCGGTTTGCGGCTGCCGGACGGCGGCTCGATTCAAATCAACGGGTTGGACATCCAGGCCTCCCGGGCCAAACGGCTCATCGGCGCGCAGCTTCAGGCAGCCGCGCTCCAGGACAAGATCACCCCGCGCCAGGCGCTGGAACTATTCGGCTCGTTTTATCCACAACCTTTCACCGCCGGGGAGCTCCTCGTGCGATTCGATCTCGAAGCCAAGGCCGAAGCAGCGTTTGCCACGCTTTCCGGCGGGCAGAGGCAGCGGCTGTTCCTTGCCTTGGCGGTCATCAACCGGCCTGCCGTGCTGGTGCTCGACGAGCCTGGCGCCGGACTCGATCCTCAGGCACGCCGCACGATGCACACCCTGATTCGCGAGGTGGCGGCGGAGGGCAGGACCGTCCTGCTGAGCACGCACGATCTCGAAGAAGCTCACCATCTGTGCGGCCGGCTCGGGATCATGGACGGCGGCCGGTTGGTTGCGGTGGCGCCTCCGGCGGAGCTGATCGAGCGCTCCCGGGCGACGGCGCGGGTGACGGTCCGGACCGCCCCGCCGCTGGCGAGTTCGGCCGTGGGTACGCTGCCGGAGGTCACCGAAGCGAGGTTCGACGAGAGTGGCTGGGTGTTGGAGACGCGAGCGCCGAATCGCGTTCTGGCAGACCTGGTGCGGCGCGTGGACGAAGCGGGAGCCGAGCTGCTCGATCTCGAATTGCGCCGGCCGTCTTTGGAAGACGTATTTATCGAGCTCACAGGCCGTCCCTGGCCGGGGGACGATGCCCGGGGCGGTACCGTATGAGAACGCTGCCGGAATGGAAGGGATGGGTCCGGCATTTCCTGCTGACGATCGAACTGAATTTCAGCAATCCCCAGGCAATCGTGTACGGCTACCTGGTTCCGGTCTTCTTTCTTATGGCATTCGGCAGCGTGTTCCGGGCCGATACTCCGCCGCTGCTGTCGCGAATGGGCCAGATCCTCACCATCACGATTCTCGGCGGCGCGTGTTTCGGACTTCCCACTGCCCTGGTAGCCGAGCGCGAACGGGGCATCTGGCGCCGCTACCGCCTGTTGCCGATTTCGATTTCCTGGCTGGTCTTGAGCGCGATGATCGCGAGGCTGCTGATTGTGGCTTCCGCCGTCCTGATTCAGATCGCCCTGGCCCGGGCGGTGTATGGCACTCCGCTTCCAGCGCGGCCCGGCGCGGCGGCGCTCGCCTTTCTCTTCGTGACCGGAGCCTTTCTTGGAATGGGCCTTCTGATTGCGGCGCTGGCCGACAACGTGCCCGCGGTGCAGGCGCTCGGCCAATGCATTTTTCTCCCCATGATCCTGATCGGAGGGGTCGGAGTGCCGCTGGAGGTCCTGCCGGCCTGGGCGCAGCGGGTGGCCGGATTTATGCCGGGCCGCTACGCGGTGGAAGTGCTGCAGCCCTGTTTTGATGCGCGCCAGGGAATCCCGGGAACGGGATTCCGGCTGGGCGCCCTGGCCGTCATCGGGCTCGCCGCGGGGATTTCGGGGACGAAGCTCTTCCGCTGGGAGGCCGGGCAGCGGATTGGCCGTCCGGCGCGCTGGTGGGTCGCGGCCGCCCTGGCGTCGTGGGCGATGGTCGGCCTTGTCGCCTGGCGTGCGGGCAAGCTGCCACCGGTGCCGGCCGAAGCGCGGGCGTGGAACACCATCACGGAGGCGCAGATGGGCCAGATCGGGTTTGACGGGTTACCCGCCGACAACGACTTCATTGCGGCCCTGGCGCCGTCCAATGCCGATCCGGAGCAGAGCAAAGCGCTTGCCGGCAAGCTGGCCCTGTGGCTGCCGGCGCGGCTCGACGATTCCGGGCAGAGCATTCGCAATCTGGTCTGCGTGGCCGCCGTGGCCGACCTTTCCGAAGATCCGCGGGAGGCGGAGATCGCCCGCCTGGTGTACCAACAGATCCGGCGCGGGTTTGAGCCGGCGGTTGCGCGCCAGGCTCTGGCGTGGATCGTCCTCGCTCCGGAGGATGGGCAGGCCCTCACGAAGGCTCCCGAGCTGGGGCTCTTTCGCCATCCTCCGGAGCGCCTTGTCCGCCAGCGGAGCGCCGTCTACGCCAAGAAGTATCTCGGCCGGATGCTGGGCAAGATTCCGGAGTGAGCGTAGCGGGACGGTGCGAGGCGCTGTTGATGAGCGTCGCACAATGTCGTTATAGTAAGTGCGTCATTGAGAACCGACAGCGAACAGACCCGGCCCCCGAGACTTTCCGAATCCTGGGAAGCGAGCCGAGCCGCGCGCCGGACACGGGCAGTCCCGCAATCCGGCGGCTGGCGGCGCTACTGATTCTGGTCGCCGGCGCGGCCATCCCCGCCTGGATTGCCGCGGTTCCCACGCTTCACCCGCAGACGCGAAACATCCACATCGAAGCCTATCGCTACGGCTTCAGCCCCTCGCGAATCCATGCCAACCGCGGGGACCGATTGCGCCTCACCTTCTCCACTCGCGATACCGGGCAGAGCTTCTTCTTCCAGGATTACGATCTTCACGTCTCGATCACCCCGGGCAACCGGCAGGTGTCGGTTCAGCGGCTGTCCCGCCCGGACGATCCGCCGGTACCAATGGATGTGGTGGAAATCGTGGCCGGGCTGCCGGGCTGGCAGGGGCGGCTGATCTCCAAATCGCAGTTTCGCAATCACACTTACAACGGACCGCTGCACGGGACGGAGCGGGGGGAATTGATCGTCGCCCCGAATTTTCTGCTTTACGGAGGCCTCGGGTTTCTGGCCGCGATACCGCTGGCAGGATTGGTGATGGCGCGGCGAAGCAGCACCGGTTCCTCCGTGCGCGTGAACCTGTTCAGGCTTTTCCCGTGGTTGAAGCGGGTCGTGAAGAGCCCGTCCTTCCAGTTGAACCTGGCCCTCCCGATGTTGGCCGTCTTCTGGTTCGTGATTCTGGCGGGCCTGTTCGGCACCAAGGTTTCCGGGCGCAATGCCGGTCCGATGATCGTGTGGGTTGTGTGGCTCTCGGCCCTCATCCTTGTCCTGGTGCCGATCGGAGGACGGATCTGGTGCACGGTGTGTCCCCTTCCTACGCTGGGAGAGTGGCTGCAGCGGAGGCGCCTGGCGAGGAATCCAAACGAATCGGAAGGCAGGTCCCCGCGCCGGTTCCTGGGTGTGCCGCTGATCTGGCCCTCCTGGCTGAACAATGCCTGGCCGCGCGTACTGCTCTTCCTTCTGTTGGGAACCTTCAGCACCACCCTGGTGGCCGTGCCCGCGGCAACCAGTTGGATGCTGATCGGCCTGGTCCTGATGGCGGTCGCGACCTCCGTCTTTCCCGAGCAGCGCCTTTTTTGCAGGCACCTCTGTCCGATCAACAGCTACATCAGTCTCTACTCCACGACCGGCCGCCTGATGGTGCGGCCGGTCTCGACGCAGACCTGCAGCGCATGCGAGGAGCATTTCTGCCTGACCGGGAGCGCCAAAGGATGGGGATGTCCCTACGGTCTCTGTGTGGGTGAGATCGACCGCAACAACGATTGCGGCGCCTGCATGGAATGCGTGAAGACCTGTGCCTACGACAACGTCGCGGTCTTCTGGCGCAACACGGGCTGGGACCGGGAGCCCGGCAGTTCCAGCGAGGCCTGGCAGGCGATCGTGATGTTCGCCCTGGCTTGCCTTTACTGCTTCATCAACCTGGGCCCGTGGGACAAGATCCGCGATTGGATCGACATCGTGGACAAGCAGAATTGGCGGACCTTTTCGGTCTACGCGCTCGCGGTGTGGGTGGGATGCCTGGGCGTGCTTCCGCTGCTGTGGTATCTGCTGACGCGGGCGGGCATCGCCCTCGGCCGATCGAGCCTGGCGGCGGGTGTTCAGTTCCGGGCAACGGCCGCGGCGCTCATCCCGCTGGGATTGGGCTGCTGGATTGCCTTCGCGTTGGCGACCGTGCTTTCGATGGTGACTTTCGTGCTGCAGAGCATGTCAGACCCGTTCAACTGGGGATGGGATCTTTTCGGCAGGGCGGGGAGTCTCTGGCATATCTACTGGTCGCCCGCGATCCCGTGGCTGCAGGTGGCTTGTGTACTGGGGGGCGCCGCGTGGTCGATTCGCGCGCTGTATCGATGCTGGCTCGAATGCGCGCCGGATCCGCGCCGGGCCGTCCTTGGATCGTTGCCGCTGGGATCGTTCCTGTGGGCCGCTTCCGCGGGCATGGTCTGGTTCTTCGCCGGTTGAGTGAGAGAACAGGAATGAAGAAGGCGGTGAACAGGCCCACGACACCCGGGAAGAAGCGCTCGGCGATGCTGCCGGGGCTGCGGATTCTCGCCGTGATGCTGGGCGTCCCGTTGCTGGTTCTGCTTTACCAGGCGCAGCACTCGGGCCTCTCCATCGGACAGATGTTCGAGCACATCTTCAAAGGCGCTCGAAAGACGGACGCGGAAGCGAGTCCGGTCCAGACCGCGCACGGCAGGAGAATCGACTTCCTCACGCCGGCGCCGATCGGCTTTCCTTCCACGGAACCTCCGCGCATCGGCAGCCTGCAGATTGTCGATCTCGACAAGGACGGCCTGCCGGACATTCTGGTGGCCGATATGCTGGCCAATCGTGTGGGCTGGATCCGGCAGTATCCGGCCGGAGTCTACACGGAGAAGTGGATCAGCCCCGTGCTTCCGGCCCCGGCGCACGTGAGCGCCGTCGATATCGACAAGGACGGCGATCTGGACGTGCTCGTGGCCTGCATGGGCAAGCTTTTTCCCAGCAACGACAAGATCGGCTCGGTGGTGATCCTGGAGAACGATGGCAGGCAGAACTTCACCGCGCACACGATAGTCGATCACATCGCCAGGGTCACCGACGTGCGCGCCGCCGACTTCAACGGCGATGGCCGCCTCGACCTGGTGGTCGGCCAGTTCGGTTACGACGACGGCGAGACCCGCTGGATGGAGAACCTCGGCAACTGGCAATTCCGTTCGCACATCCTGCAGAGCCTCTCCGGAGTGATCCACACGATTCCCGTGGATATCGATAAGGACGGCGACATGGATTTCGTCAGCCTGGTCAGCCAGGAGTGGGAGGAGATCTACGTCTTCGAAAACGACGGGCACGGTAACTTCAAGTCGCACCTGGTTTGGGGCAGCACTAATGAAGACTACGGCAGCAGCGGCATCCGGCTGGTGGACCTGAACCAGGATGGACTGGTCGACATCCTCTACACCAACGGGGACGCCTTCGACTATCTGCCTCCGCGCCCGCGGCCGTGGCACAGCGTGCAATGGCTCGAAAACAAGGGCAATTTCAAGTTCGAACATCACCCGATCGGCCTTTTCCCGGGCGCCAGCGCCGCCGTCGCGGCGGACCTGGACGGCGATGGCGACCTGGATGTGGCGGCCGTCAGTTGCTACAACTTCTGGGAGAAGCCGGACTCGCAAAGCATCGTCTGGTTCGAAAACGACGGCAAGATGAACTTCACCCAGCACGACATCAGCCACTCTCCGACGCACCTGATCAGCCTGGAAGCGGCGGACATGAACGGCGACGGAAAGCCCGACCTGGTTTCCGTCCGCATGGATGTCTATGCGCCATTCACCAACGACGGGCGGGTCGTGCTCTGGCTCAACCATTGGCCTCAGGCATCGCCGAAAACAGGCTGGTTCCACCCTGAATGGACCGGGCCGCTTTCGATCGCCGAGATCCTGCGGAGTGTCAAACCGTGAAGAACGCGGAGTGGGTCAAGCTGGCCGGGCTCGCCGTCGTGCTGGCAGCCGGCACGTGGCTGCTATCGAGCGTCCTGTTTCCGGTGAAGCTGCCCGAAGATTTTCCGAAGCTGCCCGACCTGGGAACGGCGAACGCGGGACAACGCACGCTGTTGGAGGGCGCCGACAAAGAAGCCAGGCGGCATCCCGGATCGGCCGACGCGATGGGCGCTCTCGGGATTGCCTATCATGCCAACGAGTACTTCCAGCAGGCAGGCGCCGCCTACCGGATCGCCGCCCGGCTGGCTTCGCGCGATGCCCAATGGGTGTACGCCCAGGCCGTGCTGGCCGGCGAGAACGGGGACGAGAAGCAGCAGTTCGACCTGTTGCAGCAGACCGTGCGGCTCAAGCCGGATCACGTTCCGGCCCTGCTCAAGCTGGGCGATGCATTTTTCAAACAGGACAAGCTGGACCAAGCGGCGCGCGACTACGAACAAGCGGGCAAAGCATCGGACAAGGATTCCGGGCTGCAGGCGGCGTTCGGGCTGGCGCGCGTCGCGGCACGGCGCGAGCAGTGGAGCAAGGTCGTGGAGATCGTGCTCCCGCTATCGCGGTCCTATCCCCAGGTGCGGCCGCTCTTTCAGTTGCTGCAAAGCGCTGACGAGGCATTGGGACAACCGGACAAGGCCGCGGAGGTGCGCGAGATCGTCGGGTCGGGCAAATTCACCGACGTGCCTCCAGTGAAAGACCCGCTGAACGACCGCCTCATTGCGGCATCGTATTCCTCTACGCGTCTCCTCAAAGAGGCGGGACTGCTGAGCCGCTTCGGATATCCGGACCCGGGGATCGAGGTGGCCCGCCGCGCGGCCGAGGCCGACCCCAAAGATCCCGATCCGCACAATTTCATCGCGCGCACGCTGCTGACCTTCTACCCGAACAAGCCGGAAGCGATGGACGAGGCGCTGACGCACCTTGCCGAATGTCTGCGGCTCAAGCCGGACGATCCGGCGCCTCTGTTCGGCTTCACGAACAACTTCTTCGAAACTCCCAAGATGCCCGCGGCTATGGCGAAGCTCGCCGGGCTTCTGCGTCCCTATGCCGATCGCCCGGAGGCCCATTTCTACCTGGGCCTGCTCGCCGACGCTCAGGGGGCGAAGCAGGAAGCCTTCGCCCAATACCAGGCAGCGCTGAAGATCGATCCCAACAACGCCCGGGTCTACAACAAGCTGGGCCTCATCCTGGCGGATGCCGGACAATTCGACCAGGGGATGGCGCTTCTCCAGAAATCCGTTCAGCTCGACCCGATGAACCCGGTCGCCCGCTTGAACCTGGGAATCATTTTGATGCAGCGCGAGAACTACGGCCAGGGATTGAAAGAACTGGCGGAAGTGATCCGGCTCGATCCGCACGATGCCGCCGCGTACTTCTGCATGGGATTCGGGCTCCTGTATTCGAAGCGGACCGACGAGGCGGTGGTGAGGTTCCGTGAAGGCCTGCGCTACAAGGCGGACGACGCCGAGGCTCACTTCGGCCTGGGCTCGGCGCTCTCCATGCAGCAGAAGCGGGACGAAGCTGCGGCGGAGCTGCGGGAGGCCCTGCGGCTGCGCCCGAACTATCCGGAAGCGCAGGAGCTGCTGCAACGCCTGAGCCGTTGATCCGCCCGGGCGGTAGCAGCCGAGCCAGGAGTGCTCGACATAATAAGCTAAAAGTGATACAACGTAAAAAGCTAATTATGGATACGCACGATGAGCTAATAGTCGTGCAACACGAAAAGCTAACGCGAGGACACAGCTAATGCCTTCACCCTCGGAAAA
>DATJYJ010000173.1:0-20815 GCA_035578025.1 Verrucomicrobiia bacterium | reverse complement strand
AAGACCCCGTCAGCCGACGTCGAAATCGGCCACCGCTCGATCTCCGTCTGCCACCTGGTCAACATCACGCGCGAGCTGGGCCGCAAACTCCAGTGGGACCCCGCGACGGAGAGCTTTCCGTTCGACACGGAAGCCAACCTGCTGCTCTCCCGCCCACGCCGCAAAGGCTACGAGCTCCCGGCGACGTAGGACAGGCTTCAGCCTGTCCAGGCCGGGGGCGGCAACTAAAACCCCGCCTGCTCCGTCCGCGCGATGATCTCGTTCTGCAGCGCCGGCGTCAGATCGCAGAAGTAATCGCTATAACCCGCCACCCTCACGATGAGATCCCGATGCTTTTCCGGCTCCCGCTGCGCTTCCCGAAGCGTCTCCGCCGTCACCACGTTGAATTGAATGTGATGTCCGTCGAGTCGGAAATAGCTGCGCACGAGCTGAGCCAGCTTGTCCAGCCCCTCCTCGCCCGCGACCAGCGATGGCGTAAACTTCTGGTTCAGCAGCGTGCCTCCCGTGCGCGCATGATCCAGCCTCGCGGCTGACCGGATCACCGCCGTCGGCCCGCGCCGGTCCGCGCCCTGAGAGGGCGAGATGCCGTCGGACAGCGGTTCCCACGCTTTGCGGCCGTCGGGCGTTGCGCCGGTCACGCTGCCGAAATACACGTGGCACGTGGTGGAGAGGTAGTTCACCCGGTAGAACCCACCCTTCGTATTGCGCCTCCCGTTGATCTCGTCATAGAAGGCGTCGAATACGCTCGCCAGGATGCCGTCCGCGTATTCGTCGTCGTTGCCGTACTTCGGCGTCTTGTTCCACAGCCGCAGCCGCAAGTCCTCGGCACCCTCGAAATTTTGCGCCAGGGCCTCGAGCAGCGCGCCCATGGCCACGGTCTTCTTGTCGAAAACGTGATACCGGATCGCCGAGAGGCAGTCCGTCACGCTCCCCGGTGCCGTCCCCATGATGTAGGTCGTGTTGTACCGCGGCCCGCCCGCATTGTAGTCCCGGCCGTTCGCGATGCAGCCTTCCACCAGCGTAGACAAGAACGGCGCGGGCATCTGCTCCGCGTACATCCGTTCGATGACGTTGTTCCCCCGGACCTTGATTTCGACAAAATGCTGAAGCTGCTTGCGGAATGCCGCGAACAGCTCGTGATAAGAACCGAACCGCCGCGGATCGCCCGTCTCGATGCCAATCCGCTTCTTCGTTCGCGGATCGAATCCGTTGTTGAGAGTGATCTCCAGCACCTTCGCCGTATTGAAGTATCCGGTGAGAATGTAGGCCTCCCTGCCAAACGCGCCGGTCTCGACGCACCCGCTGATCCCGCCGCATCGCGCGTCCTCGAGCGACTTGCCCTGCCGCAGCAGCTCTTCCACCACCATGTCCGCATTGAAAATCGAAGGCTGCCCCCAGCCCTTGCGCACGATCTCCAGGCCGCGCTTCAGAAACCGGTCCGGATTCTTCCTGCTGAGCTGCAGGTTGCTCGAAGGCTGCAATAGGCGCATCTCATCGATGACGTCCAGAATCAGGTACGTGACTTCGCTGGTGCCGTCGCTGCCGTCCGGCTTCAGGCCGCCGGTGTTGATGTTGCAGAAATCCGTGTAGGTTCCGCTCTCGGCCGCGGTTACGCCCACCTTCGGGGGCGCCGGCTGATTGTTGAACTTCACCCAGAAGCATTCGAGCAGTTCGCGCGCGGCATCGCGAGTCAACGAACCGTCCGCGACGCCGGCGTTGTAGAACGGCGCCAGGTGCTGATCCAGCCGGCCCGGGCTGAAGGAGTCCCACGTGTTGAGCTCCGTAATCACGCCCAGGTGGACGAACCAGTATGCCTGTAGCGCCTCGTGAAAATTGCGCGGTGCTCGCGCCGGCACGCGCCGGCAGACCTCGGCGATCCGTTCCAACTCGGCCCGCCGCCCGGCACGCCGTTCCGCCGCAGCCATTCGCGCGGCCAGGTCCGCGTGCCTTTCGGCGAAGCGCATCACCGCTCCGGCAGCCACGTGCATCGCGCGCAACTCCTGCTGCTTGTCCCAGGCATCCGGATCGTTCAGGAAATCCAGCCGGCTGAGCGCGGCCTCGATCTCGCCCTGCAGGTCGAGCAGCCCCTTCTGGTAGATCACGCCGCCCAGGACGGTGTGCCCCGGCGCGCGCTGCTCCATGAACTCGGTATAGATGCCCGCCTCGTAGCAGTCCTTCCACGCTGGCGTCATCTCAGCGAAGATGCGGTCGCGCATCGACCGCCCGCGCCAATACGGAATCACTTCATCGCGCTGGACCCGCCGCGCCTCTTCATCCACCCGGTAGGAGATCTTCTCACGCGTATCGAGAATCTCCAGGTCCTCCATGCTGTGGCAGCACAGCTCCGGGTACGAAGGAGTGCCCTTCGGACCCGGACCGCGCTCGCCCACAATCAGCTCCTCGGGCCCGATGTAGATCGTCTTCCGCTCCATCAGGAACTCGAGCGCGCGGGCGCGCTGCACCGGCACCGACACAGCCGGTGTTCCTTCCAGGTAGAACTCGGTCAGCAGCGCGGCGCGCTCCAGGGAGAGCCAGGGCCTGGTATCGAGGCTGCATTGGCGCAGGCGGGCAACACGTTCCGTCATCACGACTCCTTCAGCCGGCGACTCGCGCCGGAATCCCGGCCGCTGCCATCCGGGCGGCCAACCGGGCCAACTCCGCTTCCGCCGGCGGGAGCGTCTCCGGCAGGCCGTATTCGCGGCCCAGCCGGCGGTATTTTTCCATTCCGGCGCGATGGTAGGGCAGCAGATCCACCCGGCGTACCGCCATCCGCCGGAGAAGCGAGCACAGCCTATCGATCTCACCGGAGTCGTCATTGACACCCGGGATCACCGGCACCCGCGCGATCACGTTTCGGTGGACAGCCGCCAGTACCGCCAGGTTCTCCAGGATGTTCCGGTTGGTCGCTCCGGTATACCGGTGATGTCGCTCTTCGTCCGCCATTTTGATGTCGAACAGCAGCAGGTCGGCGAGGCCGCAGAGCCGGAGCAGCGAATCGCGCCCCGCGGCGCCGCAGGTCTCGATCGCGGTGTGGATCCGACGCTCCCGGCAACCGCGCAGCAGAGCCTCCAGCGCCGCCGGCTGGGCCAGCGGTTCACCTCCGGTAAACGTTACGCCGCCGCCCGATTCGTCGAAGAACACCGTGTCGCGCTCGATTTCCTTCAGAATCTCCACCGCGCTCACCTCCCGGCCCGCGATGGCCCGCGCCTCCGCCGCGCAGAAATCCAGGCAGGTGCCGCAGCGTTCGCAGGCGGCGGTGGTTTCCATCCGGTCCGGGCGGCGCAGGATCGCCTGGTGAGGGCAGGCCGCGGCGCAAGCGCCGCACAGACGGCACCGTTCCACCGAGTAAAGGACCTCGGGAGCGAAGTTCTGACTCTCCGGATTGTGGCACCACCGGCAGCTCAGCGGGCAGCCTTTGAAGAAGACCGCGGTGCGAATCCCCGGCCCATCGTGCACGGCGAACCGCATGATGTTGAAGATGGTCGCGCGCGGCGAATTCGAGATCACAGGCCCTCTAACTCTTAATATAATCGAGCGCTGTTCAAGCCGGGCTGCCGCGGGTTGTGCGGCACGACTCTCAAGACCGTTTCGTCCTCCGCACACTTCAGCTTGTCCGGAAGCGGCTCACAGATCACACCCGTTGCCATAGCTCATTAGGGCCAGTAACGGGCACACTTCGCGTCCGCCTAACTGAATGTCCCGCCGGGTAGGAGGTCCGGACGCGTGGCTGATCGCACCGTCGACGCCGATACTGTCCGTATCATCACGGTTCCCTCAGTCAGCGGGTGCGTCTGGAACTCCGGGTGCTGCCAACCTTTTCGCGCCTCTGAAGTGCTCCGGGTCATCAATAGAACCAGGAAGAATTGCTGTCTGCAAGGAGTAACCAGTGCAAGTTCCGAGAATTCTGCCGCTTGTCACGCTCTTGTCGAACGCCGCGCTTAACCTTCCGCCAAGCCTTGCCGCGGCTCCTGGGGCCGACGTCCGCAATACCGAATTCGCTGACTACAAGACTCATTTCAAGATGCCGGAATACAAATCGCGCAAGGAGTGGGAGGCGCGCCGGCAGGAATTGCAGCAGCAGATTCTCTCGGCCGCAGGATTGCTTCCCATGCCGGCAAAGACGGCGCTGCGGCCAAGGGTAGTCCGCCATATGGAGTACAGGGACTATGCCGTCGACGTGATCCTTCTCGAAACTTTGCCTGGGTACTTCCTCGGGGGAAACCTCTACCGGCCTGTCGGCAAAAAACTGCCGGCGCCCGGCGTGCTGATTCCGCACGGCCACTGGAAGCGCGGGCGGCTCGAGGACCAGCCGTCGTACTCTGTTCCGGCGCTCGGCATCAATCTGGCACGGCAGGGTTATTTCGCATTCGCCTATGACATGGTGGGTTTCAATGATACCCGCCAGACGCCGCATACTTTCGGAGGATGGGCGGAGGAGCTCTGGTCTTTCAGCCCGATGGGCCTGCAGCTCTGGAACTCGATCCGCGTAGTGGACTATCTGCAATCCCGCCCCGACATCGACGCGCATCGAATCGCGGCCACCGGCGCCTCCGGCGGGGCCTCGCAGACTTTCCTGTTGGCCGCGGTGGATGATCGCATCGCTTTCGCCGCTCCAGTGAACATGGTCTCCGCCTACATGCAGGGCGGCGACCCCTGCGAGGAAGCACCGAACCTGCGCATCGACACTTTCAACGTGGAGATCGCCGCCATGATCGCACCTCGGCCCATGCTGCTGGTCTCATCCACTCACGATTGGACGCGCCACACCCCCATCGAAGAGTTTCCGGCTATCCAGGCAATCTACAACCTCTACGGAGTGTCGCAGAATGTCCAGAACGTCCACATCGACGCTGAACACAACTACAACCGCCAGAGCCGCGAAGCCGTGTATCGATTTTTTTCTCAAAACCTGCAAACGGGACGCCAGGTTGCCGAGCCAGTGGACGAAGAAATCTCGCCCCCCCCGGATGAGGAGTTACTCGCCTTTCCAAAATCCGGACCGCGCGACCTGGAGGATTATGGCGACGTGTTCCAGGCATGGAAAATCGCCGGTCTGTTTCCGGTCCAGGGCCGCGTCGATGCGGGTGTGCAGCGCGACGCGCTCCGCTTCGCCATCGGCGCCAAGTGGCCGTCGCAGGTAGATCACTCGATCCACGGCAACCGCATCGTTCTGACTCGTACCGGCAAAGGCGACCGGGTCACCGGCTACTGGATGCCCGGCAAGGGAACGCCCATCCTGATTGTTCATCCGGGCGGCTCGGCAGTGGCGCTGCGCACCGGCGGCATTGGCGGCACGCTCCATTCCGGAAGGCCTGTCCTGATTCTGGATGAGTTCGCGGCCGATGCCGACCGCACGCGAAAGCTTCGGTCCGACGATTTCTTTCTCTCCTACAACCACTCCGATTCCGCCGAGCGCGTGCAGGATATCCTCACCGCGGCCGCGTATCTGAAAACGAAGTCGGGCGGCAAGCTGGAAGTGATCGGCCTGGGTGACGCGGGAGTCTGGTGCGTGTTCGCTGCGGCGATCGCGCCGGTGCCCATTGAGGTGGTGGCGGACCTGAACGGGTTCGGCGGTTCCGACCAGGACTATCGCGACCGATTCTTCGTTCCCGGAATCCAACGTGCCGGAGGTCTGAGTGCCGCCCTGAAATTGGCCGGCAGAGTCCGCACCATCCTTCCTTCCGTTGACGAAGTCGTGGACACGCAAGCAGCTTCGTCGTCACCGGACCCTTTGCCAAGGACCCCCGGCACGAACTCAGTAAGATCCAATATCTCGTTCAGGCGATAGCCGGCGCCTTGCCTAGTCTTTTTTTCGTCTTCAAGACTCTTGTAATCTGGTCCAAAACAGTGTATAGGATAATCTGACCAGGTAGTCTGAAACACCAGGGCGAACCCGTCGATCCGCACTTCTTTGTCTATTTCATCTGCTGACGAGCAGCAGAGTCTACTTTACTGTCTTGCTTTGGGGTAGCCTATGTCTTCTCGCGTTCGGAGGTTTTGGTTATTCGGGCTGTCGGTCATTCTGCTGGGTGCAGCATTGTGCCTCAGCACCACGCCGGCGTGGGCCCAAGCGACTTCCACCAGTACCGTCACCGGCTTAGTGACGGATCAACAGAATGCGCTGATTCCAGGCGCACAAGTTACTCTCATCGACAAAGGGACCGGCAGCACCCGGACAACTACGAGCAACGAAACCGGGAGGTACGTGTTCATCAACGTTTCGTCGGGAACGTACGACGTCACGTTTAACAAGTCAGGCTTTGCGGGTTATCGGGTGGCCGACCAACCCGTACAGGTCGGCGCCACCCTCACTATCAACGCCACCATGGAGGTTGGGCTTACCACCAGCACGGTGGAGGTCAAAGCCACCAACCTGGCCGAACTACAAACCACCAGCGCGTCGGTAGGAACGTCCTTCTCCGGTGCAACGCTGATCGCCTTGCCCAACCTAGGGCGCGACGTCTCCACTCTGGC
Source organism: Verrucomicrobiia bacterium (assembly GCA_035578025.1). Lineage (GTDB taxonomy): Bacteria > Acidobacteriota > Terriglobia > Bryobacterales > Bryobacteraceae > Solibacter. The sequence continues at coordinate 14,341 of DATJYJ010000173.1, read as the reverse complement.
TGTCCTTCAGCCGGGCGTGACCCTCGCGGGCTATACTGCCGGCGCCTACGAAGACCAGAATACATTCATGCTCGACGGCGGCAATGCCTCGGACGACATGTCCGGCGAAACCAACCGCTACGGAACCAACTTCACTGGAATGGGCGGCACCCAGCAGGGCGGCGTTCCCTCCGGCGTGGTGCCGACACCCGTGGAGAGCATCGAAGAATTTCGCGTCTCCACCTTCAGCCAGACCGCGGACTTCAATAATTCGATCGGCTCGCAGGTGCAGATGGTGACCAAGCGAGGCACCAGGGACTGGCACGGTTCCGGTTACTGGTATTACTACGCGACCAACGTGGGCGCGGCGAACAGCTGGTCCAACAACCACACGCCGCTGACCACCTCCTCAGGGCAGGTACTTTCGCCGTATACGCCGCTGCCGTCCAACCACCGCAACCGCTTCGGAGGCACGCTGGGCGGGCCGCTGACTCCCAAGGTGCTAGGGGGCAAGACCTTCTTCTTTTTCAACTACGAGGGTCTGCGGTATCCCAACGTCAGCAACTACGAGCGACCGGTGCCGACCGACACCATGCGGGCCGGCGTGATCTTCGTGCCGAACTCCGCGGGGACCTATCTGCCGTACAACCTCAACCCCTATCCGGTCACCGCCAAGGATCCGGTCACCGGCCAGATGACGACCTACCAGCCGGCGACATGTCCGGGAGGCGGTTGCGACCCGCGTGCCATTGGGATCAACCCGGTGGTGCAGAAGATCTGGAGTTACATGCCGGCGGGCAACGATCCCTACTATGCCTCTAACGGCGCCGATGGGTACAACGTGGTCGGGTACCTCTCCAGCATCCGGGCACCCCTGACACAGAATTCCTACGTGGGCCGGGTGGATCACGATTTCGGCGACCGGTGGCGGGCTTTCGCGAGCTACCGCTATATGCGGCTGGTGAACCTGACCACCAACCAGGTGGATATCGGCGGCCTCCTGCCCGGCGCTGCACAGGGTGTGCCGACGGCCACGGCACCCCGTCCGCAGAATCCCGGCTACCTGGTGCTGGGCTTGACCACCAACGTCACCGCCAGCACCACCAACGAATTCCGCTTCAATTACACCCGCAACTTCTGGCAGTGGGGAACCGCAAATGCGCCTCCGCAATTGCCGGGTCTCGGCGGAGCGGTGGAGATCGCCAGCGGATACAGCAACTCGACGGCGGAAAGCAGCACCTGTGCCAACACCCTGATTCCCTATAACGTGGGCACGCAGTGCACGCGCCAGCGCTTCTGGGACGGCCAGGACAAACTGTTCCGCGACGACATGAGCATGCTCAAGGGCAACCACCTGTTCCAGTTCGGTGGCACCTACCAGCGCAATTACGACTACCACATGCGCACCGACAACGGGTCGGGAATCAACAACCAGATCATCTACCAGGTCGCCAGCACGAACATCAATCTCACGAACACGCAGTGGATCCCGACCTCGATCGGCAGCAGCTATCTGAGCAACTGGCGAAATCTCTATTCGGAGGTGCTGGGCCTGGTGAGCCAGCCGCAAGTGGCCTACACTCGGTCGGGGAACGATCTGACCGTGAATCCGGTGGGGTCTTCGGCATTCGACCAGAGCATCATTCCATACTACAGCGTGTATTTCAGCGATACCTGGAAGGTCAAGCCTACGTTCACGCTGACCTACAGCCTCGGGTGGACCTTGGAGATGCCCCCATACGAGATCAACGGGAAGCAGGTGACGGTGGTGACTTCCGACGGCGCACAGGTGGATACCGCGGATTATCTCGCGCAGCGCAAGAAGGCGGCACTGGCGGGACAGGTCTACGAGCCGGTCCTGGGCTTTGCTATGGTGGGCAATGTCGGCGCTGGTCTGAAATACCCTTACCAGCCGTTCTACGGCGGATTCAGCCCGCGGGTGGCCGCGGCGTGGAATCCCAGTTACCGCGACGGGATTCTGGGCAAACTGTTCGGCAACGGCAAGACGGTGCTCCGCGGCGGGTATGGCCGGATTTATGGAAGGCTGAACGGCGTGAACCTGGTGCTGGTGCCGCTGCTCGGCATCGGGCCTTTACAGCCGGTGACCTGCGCCGGTCCCAAGATGGACGGAACCTGCGCGGGCGCGAACAACGTGGACGCGAGCAATGTCTTCCGAATCGGCACGGACGGCATGTCCGCGCCTCTTCCCAAGCCATCCACCACATTAGCCCAGCCGTTCTTTATGGGCTACAACGGCGCGATTTCTGCAGGCGACGTCAACACTCTCGATCCGCGCTACCGGCCGCAGCGCACGGACAACTTCAGCTTGTCGCTCCAGCGGCAGCTCCGCGCCGGCTCGATGATCGAGGTCGGCTACATTGGCCGCATCATCCGCAACGAGATGCAGGAATTGAATCTGGACGACGTGCCGTACATGACCACCTTGGGTGGGCAGGCGTTCTCGCAGGCCTACGCGGCGGTGGCCAGCGCGATCTATTTCGCCAACGCGTCGCCCAGCGGCATCGCGGCGCAGCCGTTTTTCGAAACCGCGCTCGGCGGAAGCACGGCGTCCTACTGCCAGGGCTACGCCAACTGTACGGCCGCTGTGGCTTCGAAGCTCGCCTCCAGTTTCAAAGTCGGGGCGGTGTCGGATATCTGGAACGCGCTGAACAAGGCGCCGTCCTGGATTCTGGGCCGCACCATGATCAGCGGGGCGGGCGGCGGCGTCTCCCCGTTGCAGGCCACCTCTCTTGCCCTGACCACCAGCATGGGATTCGGGAACTACAACGCGCTGTACATCTCTTACAAGACCACCGACTTCCACGGCCTCACCGCGGTTTCGAACTTCACCTGGGGCCGTGCCCTGGGAACCGCTCCTCTGGCGCAAGCCAATAGCTCGAACACCGCGCTCGATGCCTGGAACATGCAAGCCAATTACGGACCCAACGGCTTTGATACCAAGTTCCTTTACAACGCGGCGGTGTATTATGCGCCTCCGTTCTACAAGGGACAAAAAGGCGTGCTCGGGCACCTCTTGGGTGGCTGGACCATTTCCCCGCTGTTCACGGCGCAAACCGGGGCGGCGCTGGGCGCTACCTACACCCAGGGGTCTCTCCCCGCCGAGAGCTCATCGTTCGGCGAGTCGAGCTCCGGCAGCATGACCTCGACGGCGGACATCGCGGTGTTTGCCCAGAAGTACACGGGCGGCGCATCGGCCTACTACAACAACAACGGGTCGACAATTGCCAACCCGAGCGCGCCGTCGCTGGCGGGGCTGACGGTAGGCAACAACAATTCCACACACATCAACATGTTCGCCGACCCGGCTGCCGTCTACAATCAATTCCGGCCGTGCTTCCTCGGCATCGACACCAATTGCGGCGGCTACGGCAACATCCGCGGTCTCCCGACCTGGAATTTGGACGCCAGCGTCATGAAGGACGTGGGCTTCTGGAAGGGAGAGAGGGCCGGCGCCGCGCTGAGCTTCCAGTTCACTAATCTGCTGAACCACATGCAGCCCAGTAACGGAAGCCTGAACTGGAGCAGCCCGGCGACCTTCGGACGCATCACCGGGCAATCGAACACGCCGCGTCAGATGGAGTTCGGTCTGCGCATCCACTTCTGACGCTCAGTAGATCAGGTACCGCGCGCGCCGGGCGGCGAAGGCTTCGACGTCGTCCTGAAGCAGCGTCTCCAGCGCGCGCGGGTCCTCGCCCGCTTTGAGCCGGCGGATCAGGTCGTCGCTGCCGATAATGCGTCTGGACGCCGCGAAATCGACTTTGCCGGGGTACAGCTTCTCGATGGCCGCCACAAGTTCCATGCCCAGCCGCGTTGCGTTCAATACGTCGCGGTTGGTGATCTGAAAGCGCACGCCTTCGATCCGCACACCCTTGAAGTTCGATTCCGTCGGAGTGAATGAAGTCGGGTAGACGCGCACCCCGGGAATCTCGCGCGCGTTCAGATACGCGGCAAGCTCCCTGCCGCCGATGAAATCCGCGCCGATCTGCTCAAACGGCGCGTCGGTTCCGCGTCCGACCGAGAGGTTTTTCGGCGATTCGAGGAAACATACGCCCGGGTACAGGATCGCGGCGTTCAGGCTGCGCATGTTGGGCGACGGGTTGATCCAGGAAAGCCCGGTGGAATCGAACCAGTCGCCGCGGCTCCAGTCGCGCATGGGAATCACTGTCAGGTTTGCACCCAGATTGCCTTCGCCGTTGAACAGCTTGGCCAGCTCGCCCATAGTCATCCCGTGCTGCACGGGTTCGCCCGCCATATAGCCGACGAAGCTCCGGTTCGCGGCGTCGAGCAGCGGTCCTTCGATGCGCGTCCCGGTGATCGGGTTGGGCCGGTCGAGAACGTAGAACGGCAGGCCCGCTTTGCCAGCCGCCTCCAGCGCGTAGCCCATCGTGGTTTCGAACGTGTAGAAGTGGACGCCCACGTCCTGGATGTCGTACACCAGCGCGTCCAGGCCCTTCAGCATCTCGGCAGTGGGCCTCATGGTCGTGCCGTAGAGGCTGTAGACCTTGATGTCGGTCTTGGAATCGACGGTATCCTGGATGCCGGGGCGGTCTTCCTTGCCGAGGAATCCGTGCTCGGGCGAGAAGAGAGCGGCGATCTGAATCCCCGCCTCCCGCATCAGGTCAATGTTCCGCCGTCCGTCGCGCGAAAGGCCGCTCTGGTTGGTGATCAGGCCGATGCGCTTCCCGGCGAACGGCGCGAATTTCTGTTCAACCAGGACGTCGAGCCCCGTAAGCGTCTTCCCGTTGCGCGCCACCTGCCGCCGCAAGCCGCTGGAGAGCGTCTCGTTGTAGCCTGTCTGCGCGGTCACGTGCTGCGCGGTGATCCCGACACTGGCGGCCACGATGGTCGCGACCTTGCCGCGCAATGGAGTAAGCGCCGGCCGCAGGTCCGGGTGGACGCTGTTGGCAAGCAGGATCACGTAAGTCCTGGTGGAGGGGTCGATCCAGATCGAAGTGCCGGTGAATCCGGTGTGTCCGAAGCTGCCGATGGGGAACAACTCGCCGCGGTTGCCGGAGTGGGGCGAATCGATGTCCCAGCCGAGACCGCGAAGTATCGCCTGGTCGGGCGGGCTCTGCGGCTCGGTGAACTTGGCGACGGTGAGCGGGCTAAACAGGCGAACGCCATTCAGCTCGCCGCCGTTGAGCATCATCTGGGCGAAGCGCGAAAGATCCGCGGCTGTCGAAAAGAGGCCCGCGTGTCCCGCAACGCCGCCCATGTTGCGCGCCGTGGGATCGTGCACCACACCGCGCAGCGGCGCACCCGTCTTCACTGGCCAGCGCTCGGTGGGCGCAATGCGCGGAATGAGCGAGGACGGCGGCACGAACATGCTGTCTTTCATACCAAGCGGAAGGAAGATGTTCTCGCGCGCATAGTCGTTGAGCATCTTGCCGCTCAGGCGATGCACCAGCTCGCCGAGCAGAATGAAATTGATGTCGCTATAGACGTAGCGCGTCGCCGGCGGGCCGCCCGGCTTGAACGTGCAGGCGAGCTTGATGCCGGTGTCGTAGCCCGTCCACGGATCCTTGAGCGGCACGTCCGGCTGAAGACCGGAGAAGTGCGTGAACAAGTTGCGAATCGTGATCTCGCTCTTGCCGTCCATGAAGTCGGGGATGTACTCGGTGATGCGGTCATTGAGCCGGAACTTTCCCTGCTCGAACAGCTTCATCAGCGACGACGTGGTGGCGATAACCTTGGTCAGCGACGCGCAATCGAAGATGGTGTCGAGGGTCATGTCCTCACTGCGCGGCGCCAGCGCCCGATGGCCGTATGCCTTTTGGTAGATCACCTGGCCGTTGTGGCCCACCACGAGCACGGCGCCGGGCAGGCGTCCCTGCGCAATGGCCTGGTTGATCGCGTCGTCGACGGCGGGACCGGCCGAGAAAGTCTGCGCCGAAAGAGCCACAGCGGCGAACGCGGCGCACCAGAAGAGCTTCATGTCTCTTATCATGGCATCATGTCTTCCAATTTGGAAAAACAAGTGGCATTGGTCGTAGGAGCCTCGAGCGGCATCGGACGGGAGACTGCGATCGGCCTGGCGCGCGAGGGCGCGCGCGTGGTGGCGGCGGCGCGCCGCGCGGACCGGCTGGCCGCGCTGAAGCAGGAGCACCCGTCGATCGAGACGGCGGTCGCGGACGCGTCGAGCGTCACCGACATGGAGCGGCTGGCGCGGGAGACCGAATCGCGCCTGGGACCGGTCGATATTCTTGTGTACAGCAGCGGAACGAATATCAAGGACCGGGCGCTGGCGCGGCTCACGCCGCCGCGCTGGGACATGATGGTCTCCGTGAACCTGAACGGAGCGTACTACATCACGCAGGCGTTACTGCCGGGCATGCGCGAGCGCGGAGCGGGTCACATCATCTACGTGTCCTCGATATCGGGGCTCGTGCCCGACGTTTCCGGCGCCGCATACCAGGCTGCGAAGCGCGGCCTGCTTGGCCTGGCGCATGCCATCCGCGTGGAGGAGCGCGAGCGCGGAATCCGCACCTGCGTCGTTTGTCCGGGACTGGTGGACACGGAGATCCTGGAGAACCGCCCGGTGAAGCCGTCCGCCGAGATGCTGGCAAAAGCCATGAAGCCGGAGGACGTGGCCGACGTGATCGTAGCCATCGCCAAGCTACCGCCGCGCGTCGCCGTGCCGGAAATCCAAGTCATGCCGACCGTGCTGTAGCGCAGTGCCAAGCTACTATGAGTTATGATCTCCTGCCGAAACCTGACGCGGCGTTTCGGAGACTTCACGGCCGTGAATGCCTTGAACCTCGAAGTCGCGGCCGGCGCCATCTGCGCCTTCCTCGGTCCTAACGGGGCGGGGAAGTCGACCACAGTCAAAATGATGACCGGACTCCTTGCGCCGACGTCCGGTGAAGTCCTGGTCGGCGGGCTGAACCCCGCAGCCAATCCCCTCGAGCTCAAGCGCCGCATTGGAGTCCTGCCCGAAGATCTCGGCCTCTTCGACGACCTCACGGTCGAGGAACACCTGCTCCTCACCGGCGACATCTACGGCGTCCCCCGCCACGAGACGCGTGCACGCACGGCGCAACTGCTCCACGCGCTCAGCCTCGAGCACGGGCGCCGCACTTTCGCCGCCGCCTGCTCGCACGGCATGCGCAAGAAGACCGCGTTCGCCATGGCCCTGCTTCCCAATCCGCAGGTCTTGTTCCTGGACGAGCCTTTTGAAGCCATCGATCCCGTGACCGCGAAGATCATGCGCGAACTGCTTCAAAGCGTCGCCCGCCACGGCGTGACGGTGTTTCTGACCTCCCACATACTCTCCATGGTGGAGCGCATCGCCACACAGATCGTGATGATCCGCAAGGGCCAGATGGTTTGGAACTCGACTGTGGGAGAGCTGCCGCAGTCGCTCGAAGATCACTATTTCGACCTCGTGGAAACCCCCGTGGTCGAGGAGTTGGAATGGCTCGGGCCGTCGCGCTCCTGAGAGCGCTGGGCACGGCCTACCGTCGCGACTGGACCGCCCTTCAATCACTCGCAGGCAACAACTTTTTCCTGCTCACCGTTTTCTTCCTCAGGCAGGCGGGAATCTTCGTGTACCTGATCATGGGCCTGGTGATGTTCTTCCCGCTCAGCACCGACCCGCTGCGCAAGATCCCGGCCTCCCGCATGGCGCTCTGGCCTCTGGCGCGACGTGAGTGGTGGCTGCTGCGCCTTGCCAGCCCGTGGATCAACCCCATGACGTGGGGACTGGTTGCCCTGGCCGCGTGGGGCGCGGGCCGGTCCATCACGGTCGGCCTGTGGGCCCTGATCGCCGTGTTGTTCGCCGTGGCCTTTCTGATTTCGTCCCTGCCCCTGCCGCGCGGTGGCGGAATGTTCCGCCGCGTTCCCTCCTTTCCCGGATCTCTGGACCAGCTCGTCCGCAAGAATGTGCGCGAGATCCTCTCCACGCTCGATTTCTACTGCGCGGCCATCCTCAGCGTTTCGGTCCTCGCCTTTCGCATCTTCGCCCGGGACCTGCCTCAGGAAGCGCTCATGGCGATGACGGTCCTCGTCGTGGGCGCGCTCTCGAGCTACGCGCAATGCCTTTTCGGGCTCGATGGGGAAGGCGGCCTCTCGCGCTACCGGCTCCTGCCCGTGCGCGGATGGCAACTGCTGCTCGCCAAGGACGCCGCATTCCTCGCGGCGCTGATTCCCCTGCTCATCCCCGTCGCTCCCGTGGCCGGATTCGGTGGAGCACTCGCTGTCCTCGCGGTAGGTCACGCGCCGAGTGTAGGCCATCCGCGGGAGCAGACCCGCTGGCGTTTCACGACCGGCGCGGCGCTTGGCAACGGCCTCGTTCAGATGATCGCCATGGCGATGACCATATCCAGCATTTTCTCCAGCAGCCTATGGTTCCTGGCGCCGGCTGCAGGCGCGTGGGCCGTCTCGATCTGGTGGTACGGCCGCGAGCTGGAGAGGGCCATGGCATAGAGCGTTACGCCGCGAACGCGGCCAACTCCTGGACCTTGGCTTTCGCCGCCCCGCTATCCAGCGAGACCACACCGAGCGCCATGCCTTCCAGGAAGGTCCCTGCCTTGCCCGCGGCAACCAGGGCGGCGGCGGCATTCACCAGCACGATGTCGCGCGCAGGGCCGTGCGCTCCGCGGAGCACTGCGTTGGCGATCTCCAGGTTCGCCAGCGGATCGCCGCCGGATAGATCAGCGGAAGAGGCGCGGTGAACGGCGAAATCCTCAGGTTCGAGGACGCGATGTTGCACGCGGCCTTCATGGACCTCCCAGGCGTCGGTGGACCCCGTGGTAGTGATCTCGTCGAGGCCGTCGCTGCCGTGCACGACGAATCCGCGTTCCAATCCCAGCTCGGCCAGGGCCCCCGCCATCAACTCCGCCGCTGCGGCCGACGGCGCGCCCAACAGTTGCGCCGTGGCGCCCGCCGGATTGGTCAGCGGACCGAGCAGGTTGAAGACCGTCCGCATCTTGAGATCGACGCGGACCGGATGCGCGTGTTTCATCGCGGTGTGCACCGCGGGTGCGAACAAGAAGCCGATGCCGACCTCGCGAATCGCCCGCGCGGTCTCGCCGGGACTCATGGCGATCGCGATGCCCCAGGCTTCCAACAGGTCGGCGCTTCCGCACTTACTCGAGATCGACCGGTTGCCGTGCTTGGCCACGTGTACGCCGGCGCCGGCTACCACGAAGGCCGCGACGGTCGAAATGTTAAATGTGTTGCGGCCGTCGCCTCCGGTTCCGCACGTATCGAGCAGCGTCTCTCCGGCCAGCCCCGGATCGACGCGTACCGCCATGCGACGCATCGCGCGCGCGAATCCCACCAGCTCACTCACCGTTTCCCCTTTCATGCGCAGCGCGACCAGGAATGCGGCGATTTGCGGCTGACTGGCCTCACCGCGCAAGATGGTTTCCATGGCGCGTTCGGCATCGTCCGCGGAGAGACTTTCGCGTTCCACGAGACGTACGAGGTGCGGAAGAAGGGACATGATATATTAGGAAATTCGGTGCTCCTGTCACCGTAACACAAGCTGATTTTCCATGAAAATTCACGAATATCAGGCCAAGACCATCCTGGCCAAGTACAACGTTCCTGTGCCGCGCGGCGAGGTGGCTTTCACGGTGGAAGAAGCGGAAGCGGCCGCACGCACGATCGGCGGCAGCGTGGTGGTGAAGGCGCAAATTCACGCCGGCGGGCGCGGCAAGGGCGGTGGGGTGAAGGTAGCCAAGGATCACGCCGAAGCCACGGAGCACGCGCGCAAGATTCTGGGCATGACGCTGGTGACGCACCAGACCGGTCCCGAGGGGCGGCTGGTGCAGCGCCTGCTGATTGAGGAGACGCTGCCCATCGAGCGCGAGCTGTACCTGGGGATCGTGCTGGACCGCGTACAGGGCAAACCGGTGTTCATGGCGTCGGCGGCGGGCGGCATGGAGATCGAAGATGTCGCCGCGAAGACGCCGGAAGCGATTCTCAAGGAGACGCTCGATCCGTGCGCCGGGCTCGCACCCTTTCAGGCCAAGAAGCTGGCGTTCGGAATCGGCATACCCGCGGCGAGCGTGAATGCGGCCTCGGCGGCGATGATCGCGCTGGCCAAGGCGTACCTCGCGATGGATGCCTCGCTCGCCGAGATCAATCCGTTCATCCTCACCAAAGACGGCAAGGTCTACGCGCTGGATGCCAAGATCAATTTCGACGACAACGCGCTCTACCGCCATAAGGAGCTTGCCGATTTCCGCGATCTGAACGAAGAAGACCCGCTGGAAGTGGATGCCTCGCGCTACGGGCTGAATTACATCAAGCTGGATGGCACGGTAGGCTGCATGGTGAACGGCGCGGGCCTGGCGATGTCGACCATGGACATCATCAAATACGCCGGCGGCAGTCCTGCGAACTTTCTGGACGTAGGCGGCGGAGCCAATGCGGAACAGGTGAAGAACGCGTTCCGCATTCTGCTGTCCGATAAGAATGTGAAGGCGGTGCTGATCAACATTTTCGGCGGCATCCTGCGCTGCGACACGCTGGCTACCGGAGTGGTGGCGGCGGCGCGCGACCTGAACATTCAGGTGCCGATCGTGGTGCGCATGGAAGGAACCAACGTGGAGCTGGGCCGTCAGATTCTGATGGATTCCGGGTTGAACTTCACCGTGGGCACGGACATGTTGGATGCGGCACGCAAGGTTGTCAAGCTGGCGGCGTGAGGAAAAGGGCTGAATGAGCGTACTGGTTGATGAGAGCACAAGGGTGATTTTCCAGGGCTTCACGGGGAAGGAAGCCACGTTCCACGCGCAGCAGGCGATCGCGTACGGCACGCGGGTGGTGGGCGGAGCGGTTCCGGGCAAAGGCGGAACCATACACCTCGATCTGCCGGTGTTCGATACGGTGGCGCAGGCGGTGAAAGACACCGGCGCCAATGCCAGCGTGATTTTCGTGCCGCCGCCGTTCGCGGCCGATGCCATTATGGAGGCCACCGACGCGGGACTGCCGCTGGTGGTCTGTATCACCGAAGGCATCCCGGCGCTGGACATGGTGAAGGCCTGGCAGTACATGCAAGGGCGCGGCACGCGCCTGATCGGTCCGAACTGCCCGGGGATCATCTCGCCGGGGAAGTGCAAGATCGGGATCATGCCGGGACACATCCACATGGAAGGGCACGTGGGCGTGGTCTCGCGCTCGGGTACTCTGACGTACGAAGCCGTGGGGCAGTTGACCGGGCTGGGCATCGGGCAATCCACGTGCATCGGAATCGGCGGGGACCCGATCATCGGAACGAATTTCGTGGATGCCCTGAAGTTATTCAACGAGGACCCGGATACGCACGCCATCATCATGATCGGCGAGATCGGCGGCAATGCCGAAGAGACCGCCGCGGCGTACGTGAAGGCCAACGTGAAGAAGCCGGTGGTGGGCTTCGTAGCCGGGCAGACCGCGCCGCCGGGACGCCGCATGGGACACGCCGGAGCGATTATCGCCGGAGGCAGCGGCAAAGCCAGCGACAAGATCAAGGCCATGCAGGACGCAGGCATCACCGTCTGCTCCACGCCGGCCGAATTGGGAGAGAAAGTCAAGAGCCGTCTGTAAGTATGCCGATCGAAAGCACATTTTCCATCATCAAGCCCGATGCCGTTGCCGCCGGGCAGGCCGGCGAGATTCTCGCCATGATCCAAAAGGCGGGGTTCAAGATTCTGAGCCTGCGGATGACGCGCCTCACGGAAGCGCAGGCGCAAGGATTTTACGCGGTCCACAGAGAGCGGCCGTTTTTCGCAGGGCTGGTGAAGTTCATGACCGAGGGGCCGATCATCGTGATGGCGCTGGAGCGCGAGAACGCGATCGCGGGCCTGCGCGAAGTGATGGGCGCGACCAATCCGGCGAATGCCGCCGAAGGCACCATCCGGAAGCGGTTCGCGGCGAACATCGAGCGTAACTGCATTCACGGGTCGGACGCCCCGGAGACAGCGGAAACGGAATTGCGATTTTTCTTCAGCACAGCAGACCTTCTTTAACCAATCGCCGTGGGCATCAGGGTCGGTATCGTTTCTGAGGCGGCACCCGCCGAACGCCGGGTTGCGATGGTACCCGGGGCGCTTTCCGTATTGAACAAGACCAGCTGCGAATTTGTCATGGAGGCCGGAGCCGGAACGCCGGCCGGCTTCACCGACGCCGAGTACGGAGCCAAGGGAGTGCGGATCGCCGGATCGCGCGCAGAGGTCTTCGCATCCAGCGACGTCCTGCTTCAAGTGCGCGCGCCGGGCGCGAATCCCGAGACCGGCGCGGACGATGTGGCGCAAATGCATCGGGGCCAGGTGGCGATCGGGTTCGGCGAGCCGCTGACTGCGGGCGATGCGGCGCGCGCGCTGGCCGAGCGCGGCGTGAGTTTTCTCGCGATGGAGCTGATGCCGCGTATCACGCGCGCCCAGAGCATGGATGCGCTCTCCAGCATGGCCACGGTAGCGGGCTACAAGGCGGTGCTGCTGGCGGCCGATTCGCTGCCGCGCATGTTCCCCATGCTGATGACCGCGGCGGGAACCGTGTCGCCGGCTCGTGTGCTGGTGATCGGGGCGGGAGTGGCGGGCCTGCAGGCGATCGCGACCGCGCGGCGGCTGGGCGCGGTGGTCAGCGGGTACGACATCCGCGCGGCGGTGAAGGAACAGATCGAGAGCCTGGGCGCGCGCTTCGTGGTGCTGCCGCTCGAAGCCGGCGGCGCCGAGGACAAGGGCGGCTACGCCAAGGCCATGGGTGAGGATTTCTACCGGCGGCAGCGTGAATTGCTCGGCAACGTGCTCGCGGAGCAGCAGGTGGTAATCACGACGGCGGCGGTGCCCGGCAGAAAGGCGCCGGTTCTGATCACCGCGGAGATGGCGGCGTGCATGGCGCCGGGCTCCGTGATCGTGGATATCGCGGCCGAACGCGGCGGCAACTGCGAACTGACCCGGGCGGGCGAGACGGTGGAGCACAACGGCGTGCGCATCATGGGGCCGGTGAATCTGCCCTCGACGATTCCCTACCACGCGAGCCAGATGTACGCCAAGAACATCGCGACCTTTCTGAAGTACCTGATCCAGGACGGCAAGGTGGTGCTGGACCGCGAGGACGAGATTGTCCGCGAGACGCTGGTGACGCACGGCGGAGAGGTGGTTCATCCACGTGTGCTGGAGGTGGTGAATGCCGTCCAATCTTGAGATCGGCCTGTACGTGTTCATGCTGGCGACGTTTGTCGGGCTGGAAGTGATCCGCAAGGTGTCGCCGCTCCTGCACACACCGCTGATGTCGCTGACCAACGCGATCTCGGCGATCAGCGTGGTGGGCGCGATCCTGATTGTCAGCGAGAGCCCCTCGACTCTGAGCGACGTGCTCGGGTTTATCGCAATCACGGCGGCGGTGACGAACATCGTCAGCGGCTTCCTGATTACCGACCGCATGCTGAAGATGTTCAAGAGGCGCGAGAAGTAATGGCCTCGGTGGTCAATTACGTTTACATCGTATCGGCGGCGCTGTTCATCCTGTCTCTCAAATGGATGAATACGCCGGTGACCTCGCGCCGCGGCGTGATGGCGGGCGAGCTGGGCATGCTGCTGGCGATCGCGGGGACGCTGATCAATCACCACCACAACTGGCAGTTGATCCTGGCGGCGTTCTTCATCGGGACGGCGGTGGGCGTGCCGATCGCGTACATCATGCCGATGACCGCGGTGCCGCAGCGGACGGCGATGTCGCACGCCTGCGGCGCGCTGGCAGCGGCGCTGGTAGGCACGGCGGAGTTCTACCGCGAGCCGCCGCACGGGTTCACCGCGGTGGCGCTGATCATCGAGACGCTGCTCGGGTTCCTGACGTTCACGGGCAGCCTGATGGCCATGGGCAAGCTGCAGGAGATCCTGCCCAGCCGTCCGCTGGTGTACAAGAACCAGAACCTGATCAACTTCCTGCTGTTCGCGATCGCGCTGGGGCTGGGGGTGCGGCTGATCCTGGTGCCGACCGATACGTTTCTGTATCCGATCTTTGCGGGTCTCGCGCTGCTGTTCGGCGTGCTGCTGATCATTCCGATCGGCGGGGCGGACATGCCGACGGTGATTGCGCTGCTGAACTCCTATGCCGGGCTTTCGGCCTGCGCGATGGGGTTCGCGCTGGACAACAACCTGCTGGTGATTGCGGGTGCGCTGGACGGATCGAGCGGCCTGATCCTCTCGATCATCATGTGCAAGGCGATGAACCGGTCGTTCACCAATGTGCTGTTCGGAGCTTTCGGGCAGCTTCAGACCAGCGCGGGCAGGACCGAGCAGCGCACGGTGCGCAGCGCGACCGCCGAGGAAGCTGCGTCGATTTTGGAAGCGGCGAGCTCGGCGATCATCGTGCCGGGATACGGGCTGGCGGTGGCGCAGGCGCAGCACAA
>DATJYJ010000172.1:0-16776 GCA_035578025.1 Verrucomicrobiia bacterium | reverse complement strand
CCGATCGAGAAACCGGCGATGAAGCTGAAGGCAACCAGGACAACGGCAGCGATGATACGCACGAACTGCCTTTTAAAGACGACAGGGAGAAGCGCAACGAAGACCGGGAAGAAAACCGGCAGCAGCGCCCACGGCCCGTTGACCTGGAGGAGCGTCGCGCGGGTGGCGTTGACGCCGTCAAACCCGCTGTAGACCGGCCAGACAAGCAAGAAGATCCCGGCTGCCAGGGCCAGTCCGAGGGAAGCGACAGTGAACTGCATCTTCACAGTTGTCGCCGCTGTCAGCGGCGACATTTCCATTGTAGTGCGCCAACGAACTGCCGGCTTGAATGGATTCCGATATACTCCTTCCGGAAGGAGGCTCGACGCCAAGTGAGACGCATTGCACTGGCCGGCCTGCTCATGACATGCATGCCAGGCATCGTGCTCGCCCAGATCGACGTAGCGAAGCTGATCACCGGCAACCAGGGCAGCCCGGAAGCCATCACTTCCATACACTACGGCCGCGAAGGAAAGCTGATCTGGATCTTCTATCATGCACCCTCGGTCAAAGGGCGGCACATCTTTAACGGCGCGGGCGCGCTGCAACCCGACGGCACCGTCTGGCGGCTCGGCGCGGATGACGCAACCGTCCTGCATACCGACGCCGATCTGGACATCGGGGGACTGGCAGTGCCTAAGGGCGAGTACACGCTCTACGTCGATCTCGACAAAGGAAATTGGAAGCTGGTGGTCAACAAGCAACTGACGGACCGGCGAGGCCGGCCGCAGTGGGGCATCAACATGGATGGCAGCACGAGCAACAGTCCGGCGACGGAACTGGGCCGCGTGGCCATGACCATGGGCAAACCGGCATCTCCGGTGGAAACACTCAGGATCGCACTCATGCGGACGGAGCCTCCGACCGAAAGCGCCACTCACGGCAAACTGGAGATCGCGTGGGAGAATGTTACGGCATCGGTGCCATTTACGGTGAAGTGAAACTGGCGCCGATGATTCGGGTGGCAGCCAGTGAAATGTACGGTTTGTCCCAAGGATAGGAGCCGGAACACGAGGCGGACGTAACGTTTTTGTTCCGCGCAGCACCATACGGCACGATGCCTACCATTACAGACATTCTCACCGGACTTCCGGGCGCGGGCGGATGCGATTTCCGTACCTCGACGGGCGAACTCTTCTACGTTGAATACGGCGGAAATTTCTCCAAGACGAATCCGCTTTCGCCGGCACACACGGTAATCGGCACGGGATACACCAACCCGGAAGATATCGAACTCAGCGCCGATGGCGTCAATGCGTACATCACGGAACGCTCGGGCGACCTGGTAAAGGTGAGCCTGTCGACGCCGAATCGCTCCTCGGCCGCCGTGATTACGAGCGGAATGGTGGCGCCCCAGCAGATGGCCCTCGACGAAGCGCACGATACCGCCTACGTGGTGGAGTACGCGCCCAGCGGACATCTTTACCAGATCAACCTGACGAGCGGCGCGAAAACGCCGGTCCCTGTGACGCTGAACAACGCGGTGGGCCTGCTTCTCACGTCGGACAGCCAGTACGCGTACGTAACCGAGCAGACTTCGCCGAGCGGCCGTATCCGAAAGATCCGGCTCAGCGACGGTTCGGCCACGGTCATCGTGACGGGCCTGACGGCACCGTTCTTCCTGATCTGGGGAGATCCAGCCGAAGCGTCCCTGCTGGTGGCCGAGCGCGATCCGGCGAACCGGGTGACGCGGGTCGACCTGGCGACGAACACGACCAGCCTGGTGGCCGGCCCCTTTTCCTCGCGGCCCGGGGCGATGGCGCTGATGAGCGCGTCGCGGATGCTGGTTCACGGGGAGACGACGCTCTCCATCGTCGACTTCCTGCCGTTCATTACGTCCGGGCCGTTGTTCATGGGCTTCGGCTTCATCCCGTTCGACAAGGTAATCCAGACGGCCGGGCCGAACCAGGGCCTGGCGGATACGACGGTGCCGCCGGGCTACTTTTACCAGGTGAAGGATACGCCCTTCGGCGGAACGCTGCCGATCATGATCAACTATCCGGCGGCCACCGCTCTCGGGGCGACGCACTATCGAATCATGGTGGACGGCGTGATCCGGCTGGACTCCTGGACGGATGAACAGTGGACCGGCGTGACGTTCGTTCCGGTAACCACGTCGCCGGGGGTGGTGAACTTCCAGCCCGGATTTTATCCGGTCCGGACCGCTCCATTTCAGTTCATGAATCCGTCGTTGGGCAGCCTGATGGATTCCACCGGACTGAGCAATGCCGTGCACAGCCTGGTGGTACAGTTCGTGAGGCCGAATCCGATTCCGTTTGCGACGAGCCCGATCGTGCTGGCCACGACGGCGCCGGTGTTGTTCCGTGTGGACAACAATCCCTGCAAAGGCGTGCTCTCGCCGCCGAAGGTGGGGAGCAACGTGGCCGACGCATGCGGCATCCTGCGCTATTCCGCACTCACCAACACGGTGAACATGGTGTTCACGGCAAGCCATCCGAACAACTTTGCCGACTATTCCTTCGGCCTGATTCGCGGCCTGAACGTTCCGCCGGCTCCGGTCATCGCCGGGGCGACGAGCGGGCAAGTGAGCGCGGCGACCAACCCGGGGACGATTACGGGCACGGTCGCTGGGCTGCTCGGTCCGTGTGCGGCGGGCGGCATGGCGGCGTTTGCGGAATCGCTGTATGTCGCGGCGAGGGCGAACAACGGCTGGTCGCGGCAATCGCAGTACGACGCGTCGGCGCTGATTGCGTTTACGTTGGCACACTGAGAGAAGGGGGTCGGGGCCGGGGGCCGGGGACGAGGCTCCTTGCTTGGACCGGCGCTGAGTGCCAACCCGGAAGATGGGGGTCGGGGGTCAGGGGTCGGGGGTCGGGGGACGAGGCTCCTCGCTCAGAACCGACGCTGAGTGCCAACCCGGAAGAAGGGAGTGGGGGCTTATGCTACTTGTTTCCGGGCTTCCGCCAGGACACTGCGCATGTACTCGGCGGCGAGTTGGGCGTTCTTGTCGACGAAATCGATGCCGACGGTCTGGCCGTTGACTACCGGCAGCGGATGGCACAACTCGAAACCGGCGTAGCCTTGATAGCCGATGTCGTAAAGGCCGAGGGCTTCCGCCATCGCTTTCTCGTCACCCTTGACTTGAATGCCGTCGGGGCCACGGTCGTATTCACCGCCAAAATGCCACAAGGTTTGCAGGGAGCCGACCTCGTTGACGGCCTTGCGGACGCCGGCCTCGTCGAGACTGTGCTCGAGGCGCGCATCGAAGCAGATCTTGAGGCGGGGCGATGCAACCTCCCTGACCATGCGGAGCGCGTCGGCGTAACCCTTGATGACGGGCGGGTGGTTCTGGAGCGCGAGGGTCACGCCAAAATCGCCGGCAAGGGCCGCGGCTTCGGAGAGCGTCTGACGGCACCAATCCCAGGTCTGCTGATCGGTGAAGTCGTGGTGCTCGGCTTTCCAGACGGCTTGCGCGATGTCATAGCGGCCGCCGCCAGCGGGCACGAGGGTGACGCCGGGCCAGGCAAGAAATACGCGGACGATTTTGGCGCCGAGATCGGACGTCATGCGCATCAGCTCGCGGAGATAGACCAACTGAGTTTCGCGATGCTCGGGGATGGGGCTGCTGAAATCGTTGTTGCCGGCGACGGCGTAGATCTCGATACCCTGGTCGGCGGCAAGCTTGCGGATCTGCCGGCAGCGCTCCCTGGACATGTCGAGGGGATTGCCATGGGGGCGCTTGCCGTCGATTTCGACGCCCTGGTAGCCGAACTTTTTGGCACGGCCGATGACCTGCTCCAAGGTGAGGGCATCGCCGCGATACCAGACGCCCCCGTAGGTGATGCTGTAGAGTCCGACTTTGATTTCGGCGCGGGGTGCGGCGGAAGCGGACAGCGCGCCCGCGGCCAGGGTAGACTGCACGAACCGGCGGCGTGAAACATTGCTGGGCATACGGTCTCCGATCGGCCCCATTATCTCACCGTGCAGTTTGAAAGGCGGCTTAGTATATAATTTCTCCACCGTGAGGGACACAGATCAGAAAAATATCTGCCCACACCAGACGGTGGATGTGATGTGGGACGACAACGATGTGGTAGCCTCGCTGCGCGCGGTTCGCAAGAACGCCGAGGATGAAGGCCAGAAGGCAATCAACTGGTATTGGCGAAAGAAACCGTGGAAGAGCAACCCTTCCCAGGCGATCCGGTTCTCGGCGTTGATCCTAACCGCGGCGGCGGGCATTGTGCCGGTTATCGTCCAGGTCGTGAAAAGTGTCTCGCCGTTCGCGATACCGCCCACCTTCGACTCGGGCTCTGTGGCCACGCTCTGCGTCGGCATTGCGGCGGCGCTGATCGGCCTGGATAAGGCGTTCGGCTACTCCAGCGGGTGGACGCGCTACGTCCTCACGGCCACCAACATGACCAAGCTGATGCACGAGTTCCGGATGGATTGGGTGGCGATGGTGGCGGCTTCGGCGGCTCCGCCCACGCTCGAGGAGCAGGCGAAACTGATCCAACGCGCCAAGGACTTCGTCTCGGAGATCCAGGGCATGGTTCTGCAGGAAACCAAGGACTGGGCCACCGAATTTCAGAGCAACATGGCCCAGATGGAGAAGGAACTCAAGACGCAGTTGGACACGCTCAAAGCGCAGGTGGAGCAGGCTGCCAAGGAAAAAGAGATTGCCGCCAAGCCGGGAGCGATCGAACTGACGCTTACCAACGCGGACAAGACGGACGGGTTCCATTTCGATGTTTCCCTGGAGGGCGCAACCGGCAAGTTCACCGACTCGGTCTCGAACGCCAAGGTGTGGACTCGCATCGACACGGCGCCCGGGCAGTACAAGCTGAGTGTGGATGCCAAGGCGAAGGGGAGCCCGGTCGCGACGTCAGCGATTCTGGATGTGAAGGCGGGGGAGACCTGCAAGCCGTCGCTTACCTTGCCCATCGCGTAGGCCAACCGACGCGACAGCTACTGCACCATATCTCTAGTCCAGCGATCGCGGTGCGCCCAGAATGGGCACTGCGGGCACACCTGCCCTTCGGGATAGTCGATGCCCTCCTCATGAGGGCAGCCTATGATGCGATCGGTCGTGACGACCGACCTGGCACCATGATCCTGCACAAACTGGAGGATCTGGTTTGCAATCGCCGGATCTTGCCGGACGTCGCCCTCCTCGGCGAACCAACGTTGCAGTTCACTGGGTTCGGCCCCCTCTGCGTTCACGATCGCAACGGCAACTTTGCTCGCCCGTGTGTCTTCAGGACCGTAGAACGCGATTGTTGCGATTGGATAGCCACGAAAGCCACGGCGAGCCTTCTTCTTCACGGGTGAATCGGAGTAGCGCTTGAACCGCACCGAAGACGAGTGTCTCACAGCGCCCCATCCGGTGCAACGTACCACTAGTGGCGTTTTCTCTCAGGCGATCGCTCCGTCGGTCCCGTATGGGACAGGAATCGGTAGGACCTATTCCAATCGCGGCAGGTCCTTCGCCTGTACACAGAGGCGAATGGATCGGGCCTGTCCTGGAATTCGTGCGATCAGGCCGTTGCGCTCCAGGGTTTTGATCATCTCGTGAATCGCAGGCGGGGAAACCCTGAAGTAGTGCTGCAGGTCCGATTCCGCGGGAGCCCGGCCATGGATCTTCGTGTAGTTGTAGATGAAGGCCAGATATTGACCCTGTTTCGCTGTGAATGACGGCGCAATTGAGGGATCGAGCTTCGGCGCCAGTTCTATGCCTACCGTGAACGCATCCTCGCCAAAACTATCGAAGACTGCGACCTTGAGAATGTAGACCTGTCCGCCAACAACGCTGCGAACGGGCTTTTTGGCGGCAGCGTAGAGATTTCCGAGCAACTCTTTTCCATCGGAGCTGGAGCTTCTGTAGTTCGCGATAGCCACGCCTATGCCCGATCTTTCGGCGAACACCCACTCCCGGCCGTCTTTGTACTCCACTCGAATCGAATGAGCACCCAGCGATACGGCGTGACCGCATAATCCTTCGAGCAACGTTGTCGGTCTGCCCATACATTTAGAACCAACGATAAAGGCGTTGGGTTCTTCCGGGACCATTTTAAGGGATCTCGTTGCAACACCGGTTGGCCCGCTGAATCCAGGCTACCTCCATCTGGCTGTGACCCTCCTTCCGCACGACGATGCCCACCTGTTGACGATCTACAGGAATTGTGCGATGCTGGCTAACCGGGACTCATGTTGGGCGTCTAAAGGAGCGGTGACGATATGATGGCATGGCTCCGGGCAGTTGCGATCCGCTTGTTCACGTCGGTTTTCCGGCGCGGCGGGGACGGCGCGCTGGACGAGGAGATGCAAGCGCATCTCGACCTGGCGATCGAGTGGCACGTGCGCCGGGGGCTCACACCGGAACAGGCGCGGCGGCAGGCGCTGCTGGATTTCGGCGGCGTGGAACAGACCCGGCAGGAATACCGCGATCAAAGGGGGTTGCCGATGCTCGAAAGCACGCTGCAGGATGTCCGCTACGGGATCCGGCTGCTGGCCGGAAATCGGAGCTTTACGGCGATGGCGGTGCTGTCGCTGGCGTTGGGGATCGGCGCGAACACGGCGATTTTCAGCCTGCTTTATGCCTTGCTGCTGCGGCCCCTTCCGGTGCCGGATCCGGACGGGCTCGTGCAGGTGAAGATCACGGTCGCGGGGAAAGAAAGCGACAGCTTTTCTTATCCGGTGATCGAGGCACTGGCGGAGCGCAAGGACATTTTCTCTACGCTGGGCGGATTCAGCGGGGCCACGTTCGCGGCCGGACCGCCGACGGAACCGGTGCGCAGTTCGGGGGCGTGGGTGAGCGGCGGATTCTTCCCGACGCTCGGGTTGATTCCGGCCGCCGGCAGGCTGCTCATGCCGGACGACGACCGCCCGGGCGCGGCCCTGGCAGCCGTGATCACCGATGCATACTGGGACCGCCATTTTCAACGGAGCCCGAGCGCCATCGGCACCACGCTTCTATTGGAAGGCCATCCGGTAACCATCGTGGGCGTCACGCCGCGGGGGTTTTCCGGAGCCAACGTCGGCGAGAACGCGGATGTCACCCTGGCGTTTCAGGCCCTGCCGCAATTGTTTCCGGATCGCGAGGGGCTGCTGCAGGCAGGCAACCAATTCAATCGCATCCTTGCACGGCCGGCCCGCGGGGTCTCCTTCGAACAGGCACGCGCGCGGCTCAAGGCGATCTGGCCGGCCATGGCCGAGGTCTCGGTTACGCCGCGGACTCCTCAAAAGCGCCGGGAGGCGATGCTGGCCTCCACGCTGGACCTGGCGGCCGGGGGGACCGGCTGGACTCCGCTGCGGAATCAGTATTCGAAGCCTCTGTACGTGCTGATGGCGATCTCAGGCCTGGTGCTGCTGCTCGCGTGCACCAACGTGGCCAATCTGCTGCTGGCGCGATCCGCGGCACGCCGGCGGGAGTTTGCCATCCGGCTCGCGATCGGAGCCGGCCGCTCGCGCATCGTGCGCCAGTTGCTGATGGAAAGCCTGCTGCTGTCGTTCTCGGGCGCGGCTGTGGGGCTGCTGGCGGCGCGGTTCGGCAGCGAACTGCTGGTGAGGAAGGTGTCGCCGAACATCCAGCTCGACGTCGGGCTGAATCTGCCGGTGCTGGGATTTGCGATGGCAGCGGCGATCCTTACCGGGGTGCTGTTTGGGCTGGCTCCCGCGTATCGCGCCACGACCGGAGGCGCGAGCCTGGCGCTGAGGACGGCATCGTCTTCGGGGCAATCGGGCGGGCGGTTCGCTTGGCTGCTGGTCACGGTGCAGGTCGCGCTATCCCTGCTGCTCTTGATCGGAGCCGGGCTGTTCACGCGGACGCTGGACAACCTGCAGACGGTGGATCCGGGATTCCGCCACCAGGGTGTGCTGATGGCGGATGTCGATGCGCGCCGCATGGTCCACCGCAGAAGCGAGGCAAACGCGCGGGCGGTGGCGGCGTTCCGCGACGGGTTGGAGGCGGTCTCCGGGCTGCGAGGCGTGAGCGCCGCGGCCGTGTCCAATTTCACTCCGATTTCAGGCGGGTACTGGTCGCAAGCCGTGCAGGTCAACGGACAGTCGGTATCCGACGAGGACGTGGTGTTCTTCGGTGTTTCACCTGGATTTTTCGCGTCGTTGAGCATGCCGTTCAAGATGGGCCGCGATTTTACGATGCGGGACGATGTGAGCTCGGCGCCGGTGACGATCGTGAACGAGGAATTCGTGCGCCGGTTCATGGCCGGCGGCCGCAATCCGCTGGGGCAGGTGGTTTCGGCCTCCGATTCGCGACTCTGGAGGAACATGGAGATCGTGGGGATCGTGGGCAATTCGCGCCCTTACTCCTTGCGTGAGGGGGTTCGCCCGTGCGTCTACGTTCCGTTCTTCCAGCAGGCTGGGGAGCGGATGGGATTCGGCACGTTCGAGGTAAAGGTGAGCGGGGCACAGAGCGCGGTGTCAGGGGAGATCGCGCGGTCGCTGGGGCGGCAGTTTCCCGGCGCCGTTTTGCGGGTGCGGCCGTTCAGCGAGCAGGTGGAGGACTCGATCCGCGGGCCGATCTTGATGGCGCAACTGGCGGGATCATTCGGGATTCTGGCGCTGACTCTGGCCGCCGTGGGGGTGTACGGGCTGCTGGCATATACGGTGGCGCAACGCACGGCCGAGGTCGGAATCCGGATTGCCCTGGGCGCGCAGCGGGTGGCGGTGGTGAGGATGATGCTGGGCCGCGGATTGCGGCCGGTGGCGGCAGGAATCCTGATCGGGCTGCCGGCGGCATGGTGGGCGTGCCGCTTCATCTCAAGCATGCTCTATGGCATGCGTCCCTTCGATGCAGGCACGATAGTTGCCGCTATTGTAATGTTGACGGTGGTGGCACTGGCGGCAGGCTTTGTGCCGGCGCGGCGGGCGGCCAAGGTGGATCCGATGGCGGCGCTCCGCCAGGATTGAGAGCCGTCAGGGTTTGAGCGTGAACAGGTAGTCCCAAAAATCGCACTGGCCAGGGTGGAGGTATAGTAGTGAATGTCACTACTATCGGGAGGTCAGCATGGAGCAATCCGTTTCGGCCGCGGACGCCAATCGCCGGTTCTCGGAACTGCTGCGGACGGTGAAGAGGGGCCGCAGTGTGATCGTGACGAGTCACGGCAAGCCGGTGGCCAAAATCACACCCGTTGGTGAGGACGCGCGCGCCGCCCGGGGGGCGCGCACCGCCCTGTTTGCCCGGCTGCGGACAGAACGACCTGTGAATGCCGGCCGATGGACGCGTGACGAGTTGTACGACGACGCGCGATGAAGATCGCCTTGGACACCAATATCCTGGCCTACGCCGAGGGCGCGAACGGAGCGGCCATGCGAGACAAGGCGCTGTCGTTGATTCAGGGACTGCCCCCGGACGCTATCGTACTTCCGGTTCAGACTTTGGGCGAACTGTTCAACGTGCTCGTCCGAAAAGCCAAGCGGCGGCCAGCGCGCGCACGAGCCGCGGTGTTGAGTTGGCGCGACGCATACGCCACGGTTGAGACATCCGCCAGCGTAATGATCAACGCGACGGATCTGGCGTCTAATCATGGCCTCTCGATCTGGGACTCGGTTGTGCTGGCCGCATCGGCGGAAGCCGAATGCCGGCTTCTTCTCTCGGAGGATCTTCAAGAGGGATTTACGTGGCGTGGAGTCACGGTGAGCAACCCGTTCGCGCCGAAGATTCATCCTCTGCTGGCGGCGCTACTCGCGACGCTCGGGAAGTGATTTCAGCAGGCGCCGCCGCAGGTCATCAAGGAAGTTCAGCTGGATGGTGATGCGCACCGAGCCGTTTTCGATCCGTGCGTTCACCGGCTGCGCCGGGGCCCTCTCGCGATCTGGTAGAATTGCCACGTTCGTTTCGCGCTCCCATGTCCGGTGAAATGCACATCGTCTCCGGATCCATCTCCAACGAGGAGATCGCGGCGCAAATGGCGCGTATCGTGCGCAGTCCGATCTTCGCCAAGTCGGAGCGCATGACGGCGTTGCTGCGCTACCTGGCCGAGCAGTCGCTGAGCGGGACGCCCGAGAAGCTGAAGGAATACGCGATCGGGGTGGATGTATTCAAGAAGGACACCTCCTTCGATCCCCGGCTGGATACCACGGTGCGCACCGAGGCGCGACGGTTGCGAGCCAAGCTCGAGGAGTACTACCGGACCGAAGGCCCGGGCGACCCGCTGGACATCGCGCTGCCCAAAGGAAGTTACCGGCTGACCTTCCAGCCGCGCGGCAGGACGTCCGCCGCGGAGAGTCAAACGTTTGCGGGACCGCATCGGGCGGGGTTACGCCGCTACGCGCCAGCCGCCGGCATCGCCGTATTCGCGATGGCCGTCCTTTGCGCAGCCGGGTATTGGATCTTCCGCGAGAGGACCGGGCACGGCACGATACGGTCGGTGGTGGTGCTGCCATTCGCGAACCTTTCTGGAGATTCGTCGCGCCAGTATCTGGCGGACGGGATTACCGACGGCCTGATCACAGACCTGGCGAACATCAGCGCGCTGCGCGTGGTATCCCGCATCTCGGCGATGTCTTACGGGTCGCGGCAGAAAACGGCGCCGGAGATCGGGCGCGAACTGGGAGTGGATGCCGTGCTGGAGGGTACCATGACGGCTCAAGGCGAACGGGTTCGGGTGAACGCGCAACTCATCGATGCACGCACGGACGGGCACGTGTGGGCCGGCACGTTCGAGCGGCAGGAAAAAGACGTGCTTCAGTTGGAGAGCGACATCACCGGCGCCATTACAAGAGACATCCGCGTTCGTATCCTTCCGGAAGAGCAGCGGCGGCGGCAATCGGCGCGTGCCATGAAGCCGGAAGCCTATGATGCCTACATCAAAGGACGCTATTTCATATCGCACTGGACGGAAGAAAACTGGCACAAGGCGAGGGAGCAGTTCGAGCAAGCAGTTGCCAAGGACCCGGGTTCGGCGCTTGCCTATGCGGGCCTCGCCGCCGCCTATGAGGTGGGATCGGGATGGGTCGTAGCGCCGCATGACTCCGGGCCAAAGGGCAAGCAAGCCGCCGAGACCGCGCTGGCCATCGATCCATCGCTTGCAGAAGCGCACCGGGAACTCGGCGGCTACTATCTCTTCTACGCCTGGAATTTCCCCGCCGCGGCCCGTGAGCTCAAGGCCGCAGTAGAGTTGAATCCGGCCAATCCAATCTCGCACGAGGTTTACGGTTATTATTTTTGCGCCATCGGGGCCCTGGAGGACGCGTTGCGGGAACACCAGTCCTGCGTCCGGTTGAACCCCGTGTCACTGATCGGCAATTCAAACATTGGTGACATTTATTACTTCCAACATCGCTACGATGAAGCCATCCAACAATACCGCAAGACGCTCGAACTGGATCCGAATTTCGCAGTGGCGAGAGAACAGCTGGGAAAGGCTCTTGTACAGAAGCGAATGTTCCCGGAAGCCATTGCGGAACTGGAAACCGCCTCGAAGGTGGAGCCCAAGCCCTGGACCAGGGCTTCGCTCGGGTACGCGTTGGCGTCCGCTTCGAGAAGGCCCGAAGCCACGCGGATCATCGACGAGCTGAAATCGGAATCGGCGAAACGATACGTCTCTCCGCTGGGCGTTGCCGCGATTTATATAGGACTGCACCAACCGGATCTCGCGCTGGACTGGATCGAAAAGGCCTACCAGGAGCACGACGACGTTGTGCTCTGCCTGAGACGCGATCCCATTTTTGACTCGCTGCGTCCGCACCCGAGGTTTCAAGCACTGGCGAGGCGCGCCGGGCTGCGGTAACACAGGGCGATTGACAGGCTGAAGCCTGTCCCACAATGCACCGCGTGCTTCCACCGTGGAATCCACGGTGGAAAGCGCATCTGTAAGGGGAATTCCGGGTATTCTGCCTCCATCGGCGCGGAGGGCCGGACCGGATGCGTGCCTGGGTGATCAGCCTCTTATCAGTCAGTGTGGTTCATGCGGCGGACGTTGCGGCCGATCGCATTCGCGACTCGGCGGCGAAGGCCGTCGCCGTCATCCAACAGAGCCAGAAGAACTGGTACGCAAAACAGAGCTGTTACTCGTGCCACCACCAGATTCTGCCGGCCATGGCATTTCGCGCGGCCAGGGAACACGGAATCCCACTGGATGAAGGCGCGGCTCGCGCCGACGCGGTCAAGACGTTCGGGTTCTACTCGAACCTGGCGCGGGCGGTAGAATACACCCACGTCATCGATCCCAGCATGAACGATGCCAGCGGCCTTCTGGCGGCAGATGCAGCCGGTGTGCACCCCAATCTATCGACCGCGGTGTACGCCCGGATCATCGCGGCGCATCAGATGGCCGACGGGCACTGGGACACGATCGACCAACGGCCGCCGCAATCCTATAGCGATTTCACGGCTACCGCGGTCGCGCTGCGCGCCATACAACTCTACGCTCACCGGAGCCAGCAGGCGGACGTGCGGCGCCGTGCCGCGCGCGCGCTGGCGTGGCTGTTATCCCACGAGCCCAATGGCACCGAAGAGCGCGTGGCGCAGCTACGGGGCGCGCATTGGGCCGGTGCGGATTCGGCGGCGATCCAGCAGATGGCGGAAGGTCTCAAGGCCAGCCAGCAATCCGACGGCGGCTGGAAATCGATCGAGGGCCGGTCGAGCGACGCATATTCCACCGGAGAGGCATTGGTGGCCCTGCACGAAGCAGGCGGGTTGCCTGCGACGGATCCCGTTTATCAGCGCGGCATCGCATGGCTCATCGCCAATCAGGAGCGCGACGGCACCTGGCACGTCGTCTCGCGACTTCACCCGCCCGCGCCGGTGAGCCCTCCATACTTCGAGACGGGCCACCCGTATGGGCACGACCAGTTCATTTCGGCGATGGGCGAATGCTACGCCGCAATGGCGCTGGCGGCGGCGCTCGAGCGTACGAAACCTGCACCTCTGCAGCTTGCGGAAGCCGAACCGCGAGGCGTCGAGCCTTGGGCCGAAGTGCTGTTGTTCGGCTCAACGGACGAGGTACGGAATCTACTTGACGAGGGGCTGAGCCCGAACGCCAGGACAAAAGCCGGCGGCCTGACCGCGCTGATGCTGGCCGCACCGGACCTGGAAAAGATGAAGCTTCTCATCGGTCGCGGCGCCGACGTGAACGCGCGCGCGGACAACCGCTACTCGCCGCTGCTGGTGGCCGCTCAGTACCCCGGTTCGAGCGCCGCCATGGGCCTGCTGCTGGATCACGGGGCCACGATTCGCCTGCCCAAAGGACAGGGGTCTCCGCTGTTCAACGCTTTTCCGATCTTCCTGGCCGCGTATTCGGGCAACCCGGAGATCATTCCGCGCCTGGTGCGCGCGGGCGACCGCATCGACGACAAGATGGTTGTGCTCGGCATGGCTCCCATAACCGCGACAATGTTCGTGGTGCAAAGCGAGCGCGTCGATTCGATCCGCGCACTTCTGGATGCCGGGGCCAAGGTGGATGAGACCGATGACGACGGCCTTACCCTGCTCGACTGGGCGGTGATTGCCAACCGGCACGATATGGCGCGGCTGCTGATTCAGCGCGGCGCCGACGTAAACCACGTGGACAAGAACGGCATGACGCCCCTGCTGTATGCCGCTTCGATCGACTTCGGGGATTCCAGGGTAATCGATCTCCTCCTCAAATCCGGGGCACGTCTCACGGCATCGACCAAAGAAGGACTGACAGCGCTGGACCTGGCGCGCAGGTATAACCATACGAGCCTGATCCCGCCGCTGGAGAATCTCAGGAGCTTGCGTTAGCCTCGTAGTGGATGGCGCGCCTGAACATGCGAGACGGCTTCCGGGAAGGCATCCGGCTCTTCAACCACGGCGAGTATTTCGAATGCCACGAAGTGCTGGAGGAGGTATGGACGCCCGAGCGCGGTCCGCGCCGGCTTTTTTTGCAGTCGCTCATCCACGTGGCGGTCGGGTTCTATCATCACGGCCGCGGCAATCGCGCCGGAGCCGAGCGGCAGCTTCGCAAGGCGCTACGCAAACTCGGCAGCTATCTGCCCGAATGCGAGGGCATCGATACGGCGCGTCTGTACAGGGAGGCAGAAGCGGTGCTACGGCAGATCGAGTCGGGGTCGGAGGTCGCGGCGTACCCGCGGATACATGCGCGGAGCGTCGGTCATGCTGTACAGACTCTATGAGAGTTTGACCTTGGACGATCGGCCCCAACCGGCCGATCTGATCTTCGTGTTGGCCGGCAGGATGGAGCGAAAACAATACGGAATCGAGCTCTGGCGGAAAGGTCTTGCTCCGCGGCTGCTGCTCAGCGTGGGGCGCTTCGAAGTCAGCAGAATGGGCGCCATCGATTTCGCGAAGGTGGATGAACTGCGGGCCTTGCGCGACAGGACCGCACCCGGGGAGCGCCACTTCTTCTGCGAGATCAGCTCGTCCGGCGTGCGCATCGACAGACCGAAGCTGTGCCGGTGGAACACCTACGGGGAAGTACTGGCGTTGAGGGACCTGATCGCGCAGCACGGGACGCGAACCCTGCTTGTCATCAGCACCGACGTTCACCTGCGCCGTGTGGCGGTCACCGTCGGCCGCGTGTTGCGAGGCTTGCCGGTCGAAGTCCGCTACTGTCCGGTACCGCCGGGCTCCAGTTCCCTCCGCAAGGCCGAGTGGTGGACCCGCCCGCAGGACCGGAGATACGTGCTCAAGGAGCTGGCCAAACTACAAGCCTACCGGGCGATCATGAGCATGCCGGTTGGGATGATCACCCGGGTCATGCGCTTGAGGTAGCCGCCGGAGTTAAGATCTCAACGAGGGGCGGCCACGAACAACATCTTCATCAGCTACCGGAGGGAGAACTCGGCGGCGTACGCCGGCCGATTGTGCGATCACCTCAATGGCATTGCCGGATCGGAGCGGGTTTTCATGGATGTCGAGGACATCGCGCCGGGGCAACTGTTCGAGCGAAAGATCGACGAAACCATCGCACAGTGCGATATCGCTCTCATCGTGATTGGGCCGAGATGGGCAGAGATCCTGCGGGAACGCGCCCAGCACGAGCAGATCGATTATGTCCGGCGCGAAATCGAGGCCGCGCTCTCGCGCCAGATCTCGATCGTTCCAGTTCTGGTTGGCGGCGCGACCATGGCCGAGCTTACCGGGTTGCCGGGCGAACTCTCAGCGTTGTCCCAGTACGAGGTTGCCGAACTGCGCGACGGCACGTTCAGCGATGACTGCGCGCGGCTGGCCCGGTCCTTGCACTTGCAACCGGTGGCGGCCGGGACGGCCCAGAACGGCAGGGCAAAGCGAGCATTGAAGCCGGTCCTGGGCTCGGCGCTGCTGCTGGCCCTGTTGGCGGCCGCATCGTGGTGGCTGGGAATCGGCCCGCTGGGGGAATATCGCGTGAGACAAGCGGCGATCGCTCAAATGTTGGCTACGGGGAAGACGCAAGCGGACAGAGGCGAATACGAATCGGCATTCAAGACCTATCGGGACCTTCTCAGAACAGATCCCGGAAATCGGACGGCCATCGAGCGGCAGGTGGATGCGGCGATGGGCTGGATCGAGGACTTTCACGTGGTGGCGCCCGAGGGCGGCAGTTCGGAGAAGCTGGCCGGATCCATGATCGACGAGATCATGCCGGTGCTGGATGCCGGGCTGGCAAGAGCCAACGGGCAGTTGCCGCGGGCCGCGGACATTCTGGCGCACATCGGCTGGGGACATTGGCTGAATCAGAAACTGGCAGAGCGGGAATTCGGCCCGGCGGCGGAGCGGGATTTGCGCCACGCGCTGCAAATGGATGCGTCCAATGTATTCGCGCACGCGATGCTGGGAAACTGGATGATGCAGACGGGCGGCGAGACAGCGGAAGCGCTGATGCACTTTCAGAAGGCCGTCGAAAGCAACAGGGCCCGGCCTTTCGTTCGCCGTCTGGAATTGGGAGTGCTGGTTTATCCTCGCGATCCCGAAACCCGGGTGGCGCTGATCCGGACGGCAAACGAGATGAGGCGAAACGGTGAACCGATTGACGACCGCGAGAGGAGCCGCATCGTGACGGCCTACGATCCCACTGTCAACAGCGCCGAGGAGCTATCCGAAACTCTCTCGGCGGTCCCGCCGGACGAGGCTTGGGCGACATACCTCTGGCTGGACACGGGGAGCCGAGAACGGGACGCGTCGGACCACAGGCGGCTGTGGCGCGATTTCGTTCACGCCAGCATCATGGAGATCGGGCACGATCGGGACAACGCGCTGAGAGCGTTCGAGACGCTGCGCGTCGAACTGAAGCAACGGGGCTACGATGGCAGAATCGCCACGTATGTGGATGACGCGGTTAAGAGGCTGTCGGCGCGCTGACTGAGGCGGCATTGGGTTGTGAACTGAGTTTTCGGCATCGGATCCGAAGAGAGCTGGCGGGAAGGGCTGTTGGCGCCAGGAATCCATAAAGCTTGCCGGGTTCTAGGACTATTCCGACTCTATAGCCGTCGAAGTGCAGCGGGCAAGCGGTGGCGTTCGGACTACTCGCCCTTGCCTGTTCCGCCTGCCCGCACCGGCTGTCCGAACTCAGACGACCGCGACCTTGACGTTGTGAATCGGGGGCAGCGAATCGAACAGGCAGTCCCAGTGCTCGCCGCCCTCCCTCCCGATCCACAACTGACCGGTCGTCGTGCCGAAGTAGAGTGCGGGTGCCTTGAGCCGGTCGATATCCATCCCGTCGCGCAGGACGGTGAAGTAGCTCTGCTTCTTCGGCAGCCCATGTGCGAGCCGGCTCCACGACTCGCCGCCATTTTCGCTGCGCCACACCGCCGGCGCGCCGCCCGGACAGGAGCGCGTTGCCCCCTCCAGAGGAATAA
>DATJYJ010000171.1:0-12064 GCA_035578025.1 Verrucomicrobiia bacterium | reverse complement strand
CGGTTCTCAATGGCCCAATTGAAGAATTGGGATAAACTCGAAGCCTTTGCACGCTCTGCAACGCGAAATTCGAAGTACAAATCGACGAACTGACAGGTCAACCGGGGAGGACGCACGGGCCGTCTGCAGCCCACGATTCCTGATTTCCGAGCATTGCCCCCGTACCGGCACCCGAAATCCGGCTGCACTCGCGCGGATCGCCGGGCTTCGAAAGAAAAAGAGTGATCTCTAATCGCACGGCCACCAATTCCAGACTCTGCTATCCTAATTACCAGGAGGGGCGTCCCCACACGCCATGCTGTCAACAGTCCCATCGCACAACCACCCGTTCGTAATCCCAGTCTCTCCCCGCCTCCCCTCGGCCCGCCAACCCGCCGGATTACCAAACGAACCCACTATGTCGTTGAAAACAAAGGAAGACCCAAAAAAAACGAACCTGGAATCAGCCCCTACCACCCCCTCCAGAACCCAGCAAAAACCCAATCCGCCCGCTCCCGAGCCGCTAATTTCGCCCCCACCCCCACCGTCCCTACCTTCAGGAAGACCTTGCTAGGATGAAAGCGCTGATGGCAGCTCAAATGGAACCGGCAGCCGCCTCGATCAACGATCTGGAGCAGATCTTCCGCGAACACCATGCCATGGTCTTTCGCGCCGCCTACCGGGTCACCGGCAATGCGGGAGACGCCGAAGACGTCATGCAAACCGTGTTTCTGCGGATGATGAAACGCGACCAGTCGGCGGAGCCCGTAGGCAATATGACCAGTTTTCTCCACCGCGCCGCCGTCAACGCGGCCCTCGACCTCGTCCGCTCCCGCCAGAACGTCCGCAACATCCCCCTCGATGAGCTCGAGCCCGTCCTCGCCGAATCCGCCCACCGCGGCCCCGACCGCGCCCACGGCTCCGGCGAAATCCGCGACTGGCTCCGCGGCGCCCTCGGCCGCCTCAACCCCCGCATCGCCGAAATGTTCGCCCTGCGTTTCTTCGAAGGCAAGGACAACCCCGAAATCGCCCGTCTGCTCAATACCACGCCGGGAACCGTCGCGGTGACCCTCTCCCGCACGCGCGACCGGCTGCAGAAGGAATATCAAGCGTACCTGGGAGGTGTGGCATGAACCTCGAAAGCAATCCCATGGACCCTGCCCTGGAGCAAGCCATGTCCGAAATCCGCGAAGAAACCGTCGATGACGCGGTCGTCGAAGCCGCGGCGGCCCGCGTCTGGGCCAACCTGTCGCACGCGCAGGCCCACGCGCCCCTCCGCACCTGCGCCGATTTCCAGGCGCTCCTCCCCGATTACAAGGCAGGCCGCCTCCCCGGCGCCCGCGCCATGCTCGTCAAGGACCACCTCCACGAGTGCGTCGCCTGCCGCAAAGTCTACGAAGGCAAAGTCGTCACCATGCCCGTGGCCGCCCCCCGCCGCCGCGCCAATCCGACCGTGCGCTGGGCCATCGCCGCCGCCGTAGTCGCCGCCGCCGGGCTCTCCGTCTGGGTCGCCGTCGATCAGTACGGCAACCGCACCGGCCACGCCTTCGTCCAGGCGCTCAACGGCACCCTCTACGAAATCACCCCCAACGGGATTCAGGCCCTCGCCCTCAACCAGGATCTGCCCGATGGCGTCGAGATCCGCACCGCCAAAGACTCCGACGCCGTCCTCCAGTTGAAAGACGGCAGCACCGTCGAGATGCGCGAGCGCTCCGGCTTCACCACCTCCCAATCCGCCCGCGACCTCACCGTTCGCCTCAGCCGCGGCAGCGTCATCGTCCAGGCCGCGCACCGCAGCTCCGGACACCTCTTCGTCGTCACCCCGGATTGCCGCGTCGCCGTCACCGGCACCGTGTTCAGCGTCACCAGCGGCGTGAAGGGCTCGCGCGTCAGCGTCATCCAGGGCGAAGTGCGCGTCTCGCAGGATAACCAGGATAAGCTGCTCCACCCCGGCGATCAGACCGTCACCAGCCCCAGCCTCGAGCCGGTCTCCGTCAAAGACGACATCTCCTGGAGCCGCAACCGCGACACGCTCGTCCGACAGCTCGAAAGCCTGAAGGCGGGGCTCGCGAGCATTCAACTGCCCAAGCTCCGCTACTCGAGTAAGCTGCTGGGCCGCCTCCCGGCCGGCACCGTCTTCTTCGCCAGCATCCCCAACCTCGCCGATTACCTCGGCCAGACCCAGACGGTCCTCAACCAGAAAATGGCCGAGAGCCCCGAGCTGCGCGCCTGGTCCGCCGGAAACACCGCCCGCATGCAGACCATTCTGGAAAAGCTGCGCGCCGCAAGCGAGTACCTCGGCGACGAAATCGCCGTCTTCGGTTTCAACGACGCCTCCGGCAAGGCCGTCATGCCCGTCTTCCTCGCCGAAGTGAAGCGCGACGGCCTCGCCGACTTCCTCAAGAAGGAGAACCTGCCGCTCACCATCGAGCAGCGCAACGGCCTAGTCGCATTCGGTCCCGATGCCAATGCCATCGCGTCCTTCGCCCAGACGCTCGATTCGCCCGCCGGAACCTTCACCGGCACGCCGTTCTACCAGCGCATCTCCGAAAGCTACCGCAACGGCGCCGGCCTCCTGCTCTCCGCCGACCTCAGCCAGATGGGCGAGCAGCACACCATCGGCGGCGCGCGCTACTTCATCGCCGAAGAGAAGCAGGTCGATAACCAGATGGAGATGCGCGCCTCGCTCGGCTTCGAAGGCCTGCGCACCGGGATGGCAGCGTGGCTCGCCGCGCCCGCCCCCATGGGCGCGCTCGATTACATCTCGCCCGAAGCCACCATCGTCATGGCCTTCGTCGTCCGCAACCCCGGCGCGATCCTCGATGAAGTCGTAGGCATGCAGCAGCGCTCCCCCGCCGCCGCCCAAAAGGTCTTCGCCGACGCCAAAATCCAGACCGGCATCGACATCCGCACCGATCTGGCGGCCGCCCTCGGCGGCGAGTTCTCGCTCTCGCTCGATGGCCCCGCCATCCCGGTCCCGTCCTGGAAGCTGGTCGTCGAAGTGTACGATCCCGCGCGCATGCAGGCCACGCTCTCTAAATTCGTCCAGACCTACAACGACGAAACCGTCAAGCGCGGCGGCCAGCCCCTCCGCGTCGGCCAGGAAGTCTTCGAAGGCCGCACCTATTATATGATCGGCGGCCCCGACGGCAGCCCGCTCACCGAGGGCCACTACACCTTCGCCGATGGCTACATGATCGCCGGACCCTCGCGCGCCCTCGTCTCGCGCGCGCTCCAGGTCAAGACCGCGGGCACCTCCATCGCGCGCTCGGCGCAGTTCGTCGCCATGGAGCCGCGCGATCACTACAGCAACTTCTCGGCGCTCATCTACCAGAATCTCGGCACCACGCTCGCGCCCATCACCTCGTTGCTCGGCGCGTTCGCCGGCCGCGGCGGCGCCAACGGCAACAACCCGCTCGACAAGCTCGGCAATATGAAGCCGATGATGATCGCCGCCTATGGCGAGCCCGACCGCATCAACGTCGCCTCCACCGGCGACCTCATGGGCCTCAGCCCGGCGAACCTCGTGACCGGGAACATCCAAAACGCGATTCCGTTCACGCAATTCATGGGAACACCGCGCCGCGTGCCTGCGTTTAAATAGGGGAATGGACCCCGTCATTGAGCTCGATGGTCTCGAAGTCCGCTTCGGCACGCGGACCATCCTGAACAAACTGAAGGCCTCGCTCACCGGCCGGTCCATCGGCCTGCTGGGGCCGAACGGTGCGGGTAAATCCACCCTCATCAACACCCTGCTCGGCTTCCACAAACCCAGCGCCGGCACCGCGCGCATCCTCGGCCGCGACGTCCGCACGCACGCCCGCGAGGTCCGCTCGCTCATCGGCTACATGCCGGAGAACGACGCCTTCATTGCCAACATGAGCGGTGTGCGTTTCGTCCGCCTCATGGCCGAGCTCGCCGGTCTGCCCAAAGAGCACGCCCTCGAGCGCGCCCACGAAGCTTTCTTCTATGTCGGCCTCGGCGAAGTCCGCTACCGCGCGCTCGGCACTTATTCCCTCGGCATGAAGCAGGCGGCCAAGCTGGCCCAGGCCATCGCCCACGGTCCCAAACTCCTTTTCCTCGACGAGCCCACCAACGGCCTCGATCCGCCCGCCCGCCTGCGTATGATCCAGCTCATCCAGGAGATTCGCGACCGCGGCGATCAGCACCTGATCCTCAGCTCGCACCTCCTCCGCGACGTCGAAGAGTGTTGCGACGAAGTCCTCATTCTCAAGGACGGCAACATCGCCGCCTTCTGCAACCTCGAAGAGGAGCGCCGCGCCAACAAGCGTTTCCTCGAAGTCGAGACCCGCGGCGAAGTCAACGGCAACTTCATCGCCGCCATGCAAGATCTCGGCTGCGAAGCCGCCACCGGCGCGCAAGGCCGCCTCAAGCTGGTCCTCCCCGACGGCCTCGAAGTCCGCCAGCTCTACGAAATCGCCGCCCAGCAAAACGTCCAGATCCGCCGCCTGAACCACAAGCGCGACTCCCTCGAAGACATCTTCCTCAAAGCCATGGAGGCCGCCAATGGCCAATAACCATTTGACCGCGCGCAGCGCCCCTCGCTCCCTGCGCGCAGCGCAGCGGAGCCCCCGACCCCCGACCCCCGACCCCCGACCCCTGTGCGGAGGCACCCATGGCTGTCTATAAGAAAACCTACCGCCCCTACGACGGCGCGCTCACCCCGTCCCTCACCCGCTTCCTCGTCATCCCGCGCTACGCCTTCGAGGACATGCAGAAGTCGCGCTTCCTCACCATCTTCTACATCGCCAGCTTCATCTACCCGCTGGTCTGCGCGCTCATCATCTACGTGCAGCACAACGCCAGCGCCCTGAACCTGCTGGGCGCGCAAAGCGCGCGCAACCTGATCTCCATCAACGCGACGTTCTTCCTCAATCTCCTCGGCTGGCAGAGCATGCTGGCGCTGTTCCTCGCCGCATTCATCGGACCCGGCCAGGTCTCGCCCGACCTCTCTAACAACGCCCTCTCTCTGTATCTCGCGCGCCCCTTCTCCCGCGCCGAATACGTGATCGGCAAGATGTGGATCCTGATCGTGCTCATGTCGCTCATGACCTGGGTCCCCGGCCTGCTCCTGTTTCTCCTGCAGGCCTACCTGGAAGAAGGCTGGACCTGGCTGCACGATAACACCGGTCTCGCCATCGGCCTCTTCTTCGGCTCCTGGGTGTGGATCCTGATCATGGCCTTGCTCGCCTTGGCTCTCTCCGCTTGGGTCAAGTGGAAGCCCGCCGCCGGAGCACTGATGTTCGGCGTCTTCTTCGTGGCCGCGGGCTTCGGCGTCGCCATCAACGGCGTGCAGCGCACCAAGTGGGGACACCTGCTCAACATCAGCGCGCTGATCGGCGCCGTATGGGTCCAGCTCTTCGGCGCCGACCCGGCGGTCAACAACGGCGGCGTCTTCTTCCGCATGCCGCAAGGCCAGGAGTTGCCGCTGTGGTGCTGCTGGACCTCGCTGGCCTGCTTCTGCGCCATGTGTCTCTACATGCTGCACCGCAAGATCCGCGGCGCGGAGGTGATCCGGTGAGCGACAACCTGATCACCTTCGCCAACGTCTCGCGCTTCTATGGCGAGGTGCTGGGCATCAATAAGGTCAACCTCTCGATCCCGCCCGGAATCACCAGCCTGGTCGGTCCCAACGGCTCCGGCAAGACCACCCTGATGAACCTGATGACCGGCTTGATCCGCCCCAGCCAGGGCGAGATCACCGTCCTCGGCATCGCGCCCGACGACCCGGAGCGCCTCTGCCGCGCCGTCGGATACTGCTCGCAGTTCGACGCCTTCCCCAAGGGCATCACCGGCTACCAGTTCATCTACTCCTTCCTGCGCATGTACGGCATGAGCCACGAAGAGTGCGACCGCCGCACCATGGCGTCGCTCCAGATGGTCGGATTGATGGAGGCACGCAATCGTCCCGTGGGCGCCTACAGCAAGGGCATGCGGCAGCGCGTGAGGCTGGGTCAGGCCACGGCGCACGATCCCCAGGTGCTGGTGCTCGACGAGCCGTTGAACGGCCTCGACCCGCTCGCCCGCGCCGAAGCCATCGCCCTGTTTCAATCCTGGGGCAAGGCCGGGCGGCACGTGATCGTGAGCAGCCACATCCTGCACGAAGTCGATCGCATCAGCGACCAGGTGATCCTGCTCAGCCACGGCTACGTCGTCGCCGAGGGCCAGATCCAGAGCGTGCGCGGCGAGGTCAAGGACCAGCCCATGCAGATCCTGGTGCGCTGCGATCACCCCAACGCGCTCGCCGCGCGCCTCTTCGAGCAGAACCATGTGGTCGAGGCCAAGCTCCACACCGATGGCCACGGCCTCCTGCTGCGCACCACCGACGCCGACAGCTTCTATCTCCTGTTGAACCGCATCGTCATGGATACCGGCCTCGAAGTCGAAAGCGTTGCCCCCGCCGATGACGACGTCAACAGCGTCTATCAATACCTGATCGGCGGCGAAGGAGGCACCATATGAGCACGCTGCACCTCCGCCAGATCGGCGCCGTCCTGCGCCTCGAATTGAAGAAGACCTTCTTCTCGCGGCGCGGCTGGTGGGTCTATCTGCTAGCCCTCGGACCGCTCGGCATCACCATGCTGCACTGGCTGGTCGAGGTCACGCGCCACATGGGACGCCACTCCATCGGCGAGGACTCGCTGGTCTTCGCCGCGCTCTTCCACTTCTACTACCTCCGTCTGGGAATCTTCTTCGGCTGCGTCGGCATCTTCAGCAATCTCTTCCGCGGCGAGATGCTGGAAAAGACGCTGCACTACTACTACCTCACTCCCGTGCGGCGCGAGCTGCTGGTCGCCGGCAAATACCTCGCGGGTCTCGCCACCGCGCTGATCCTGTGGTGCGGAAGCACCGCGCTCGCGTTCCTCACTATCGGCCGTCACTTCGGCGCGGCATACACCGACTACATCATGCACGGCCCCGGGTTGGGCCAGCTCGGCTCCTACGTGCTGGTGGCGGCGCTGGCCTGTGTCGGCTACGGCGCGGTCTTCCTGATGAGCGGCCTGCTCTTCCGCAACCCGATGATCCCGGCGGCGGTGGTGATGGTGTGGGAGAACATCAACCCGTTCCTGCCCACGCTCCTGAAAAAGATCAGCGTGATCTTCTACCTGAAGAACCTCTGCCCGGTCGAGATCCCCATCCCGCCGCCGTTCAACGTGATGGTGATCGAGGCCGACCCCACGCCCTTCTGGATCGCGGTCCCCGGCCTGTTGATGGTCGCGCTGATCCTCCTCGGCTATGCCGGGCTATCCGCCCGCCACACCGAGATCAGCTACGGCGAGTGAGATCCGTCCGGCGGTGTGCCTTCGCTAGCCACCGGTCCGAGGCTCATCGCAATCTTCTTCGCCGTCTCCACCGGAACGCTCGGCAGCACCACCACGTGGCAACTGCACGTGCCGCTCTTCGCCGGCACGCTCGCGCTGAACCGGTTCGAATCCTCGGGTCCTCTGGAGACGTGGTCCTGGTAGAAGATCCGCTTGGCCGTGTTCTCGAACATTCGGTCCTTGGAGATTTCGAGTGACTTCACCAGCGGATCCGGCAGCGGCTTGAACGCCTGTCCCGGCTGGCTGGTCACCACGGCAATCGCGTTCGTCGGCTCGCGGAATACCGCGGCCCCGGTATTTTCCCCGAGAGAGCTCCACTCGGGTGGAACCGCGATCTGGCAGAGGCCCTTGTTGTCTTTTACCGTATTCCACCCCGGCGGCACGGTCTGCGCCGAAACGGCCGAGAGGAACAAGAGAAGCAGGCTGGACACCGTGTATCCTCTCATGGCCGGAGTGTAACGCCAGCCTTCGCCGGTGACAAGGGGTTAGCACCGCTCCGGAACATCCCCGATCACAGGTATTCCCTGGGGGCTAGTACCTTAATAGAACTCAAAATTGCCATTGGATGGATGCCTGAAGTAAACATGCCTGTAATATCGTAGGTGACCGATGCCGATAGGCTGATGTGACCAGTATGAACAAGCTTGTCCTTCTTCTTTTGAGTGCCTCGCTGCTGCCGGGCCAGACCATCCGCCCCGCGGACCCGGCCTCTTCCGTGGCGACCGTCACGCAGAGCCAGGTCTTTACGAGAATCATCTCCGGCGGCGGGTGGGAGACTTCGATCGTCTTGCTCAACACGAGCTCGGCTCCGGTGGCCTTCAGCCAGTTGTTCGTCGCACAGGACAGCACTCCGCGCCAATTCAGCGTGCGCTCCCAGGCCGACGGCAGCGTGCTCACTACCGCGGGCCTGCAGGCGACCTTGAATCCGAGCTCCAGCCTGACCTTTGTCCTGTTCGACAACGGCTCGCCGACGCAGGAGGCGTGGTCTCTGCTGAGTTACGATGCCAGCCAGGGGAAACTCGGCGGGTACGCGATTGTCCGCCATCGGGCTTTAGGAGGCAGCTTCAGCTTCGAAACCACGGTGCCCCTGAGCAACATGCAGGATTACTCGGTGCACGTTCCCTTCGACAACACCCAGGGCTTCCGGACACAACTGACGCTGGTCAACCCGGCCTCGAACCTGCCCGCGCAGGTCAACCTGACTTACACCACTCCCCAGGGCCAGATCATGCTGATGGATTCCCTCAGCCTGCAACCCGGGCAGCAGATGACCATCTCCCTGCCTGACACTTATCCCGATCTTGCCAACACCGCGGGTACCATTTCGGTGGAGGGCAACATCAACCGGCTTTCGGTCTTCGGCCTCCGCTACAACGACGCCTATGGCGCCATTGCAGCGGTTCCGACAATCAACTGAAGCGGTCTTCAAACTACCTGCCGGGCTCGATCGCAATCGCCACCGTATTGCTCTGGACGACGCTTCCATCAGGCGCGGTCATTTGAACGAACACGGGAACCGCATCTCCCGGAGCGACCCCGGCGGGTATCGTCACATTGATCTGATACACTCCGGCCGCTGCCAGAATCGTCTGAATGGAGTCCGCCGTCACACTGACGCCGCCGATGCTGACCACCGGAGGCACGCCTGAAGTCCCGATCCCCGTCGCCATGATCGTGATCGAGTCGCCCGGCTCGGCGGGCTGCCCGAGCACGTTGTAGGCACGCGTGGTTGCCAATAGCGACGTCCCGGCAAGCGTTACCAGGCCCTGACCCTGGCCCGAACCGTCGAATGAATACAGCGCCGGGGTGAGCGCCTGCATGGTGGCTTGCACCGGGTCGGTGTTGCCGTTGGCCGTCTGTACTGCGATGGTCAACGTCGTCCCCGGATCGAGAGCGGGACAGAGGAAATCCAGCCGCGTGGTGGAAGCGTAGACCACGGGGACGCTGGTTCCATTGATGGAAACCTGGCTCCCGCCGAGCTGCATGGACGCTCCCGTAGGATCGGAAACCGGCAGGTTGCCGGAAGCCAGCCAACGGCCGGTCAGGCTGGCGACCGATCCCGGACTGCAGGCCGTCCCCGAGACCTGACTCGCGGCATTGCGGAGGTCCGAGATCACGGGTTTCCCGGAATCCACCTGGATGATGACGTCGCCGCTGGAGCTGACGTTGTCGGAATTAGTCGCGGTGAAGGTCACGTCGAACGACCCCTGCTGCGACTGGCCAGGCGTCCACGAGAAGCTCCCGGAATCGGAATCGAACGTGGCGCCCGCGGGAAGATTGGCCGCGGACAAAACGAGCGGGAGGCCGCCGGGATCGACCGCTGAGAAGGTAAACGCGACCGCGTTCCCGAAGGCCGTCAATTGCTGGGCCGGCAGGGTGAGAACCGGGGTTGCGGACGGATTCACAATCACCAGCGCACTGGCGGATGTGTTGCCAAGCTGCACCGTGATCGCCGATGGCTGCTGCCCCGCGACCGGAGTGGCCACGACTTCGAAGCTGAGCTCCGTCTGGCGGGGCCGCGACGTGATCAAAGCCGGGACCTGCAGGTTCGGATTACTGGACACGATGCCCAGGCGGGCGATCTGCGGAATGTTGGGAGAATTCAATCGAACCGCACACGTAATCGTACCGCCCGCCTGGATCGTGAGCGAGGAGCAGGCCAGCGCCGTCGGCCGGATGCCGATCACCGAAAGAGCCGTGGTGAGGACCGCCCCCTGAACCGTGGCCGCGATCTGCACCTGGGCGTCCTGATCCGATGCCGACACATTCGCGATGAACTGAACCGACTGTGCGCCTGCCGCAACCTGCACCTGGGACGGCAACTGCACCCGAGAGCTGTTGGCCTGCAGGTTCACCACGGTGGGACTCGCCGTCACCTGGGCCAGCGCCAGGGTGCAATCCAGGGCCCCGGCGAGAGCCGGGTCGGGAGTGCACGCGAGCGACGAGATGGTGCCCTGGCCGATGGTGATAGTGATGCTCTGGCTGCTGCTTCCCAGGGATGCGATGATCTGGAACGAGGAACCCGCGGCGTTGGGCGCGGTCACGGAGAATGTGGCGCTTGTGCTCCCGGCCGGAACCGC
Organism: Verrucomicrobiia bacterium; assembly: GCA_035578025.1. Lineage (GTDB taxonomy): Bacteria > Acidobacteriota > Terriglobia > Bryobacterales > Bryobacteraceae > Solibacter. The sequence continues at coordinate 1,662 of DATJYJ010000171.1, read as the reverse complement.
GACCGACGCGGGTAGCACCAGGCCGGTGCTGCTGGCCGGCGAGGTCAGGGTGATCGTCGAATTTCCACCGGCTTTGGACAGGACCACTGTGCAAGTGGTCGTGCCCCCCGGCGGAAGAGTGGTGAGCGCGCAGGTCAGAGAAGAGATGGCAGGCGACGCCTGCAAGGTGAAGGTCGTGGCTTGCGACGCGCTGCCCAGGCTGGCCGTGAGGTTGGCCGGCTCATCCGACGTGGGCGAGCCCGCGATTGCGGAGAAGGATGCCGTGCTCGAACCCGACGGTACGGTCACGGTCGCGGGCGCGGTCAGGTCCGGGCTGGTGCTGGCGAGCAGCAGCGTGACTCCTCCCGCTCCGGCCGCGTTCGTCAAAGTGACGGTGCAGCCGGCCGTCGCGCCTGCTGCCAGAATGGTCGGGTTACAAACCAGCGAAGAGATGCCGATGGGCGCGGCATTCAGCGTGAAGCTGCGTGTCGAGCCATTCAGCGTGGCGGTGAGCACCGCCGAGCTCGCTTTCGGCGCGGAACTCACCGTCGCGGTGAAGTTGGCGCTGCCCGATCCGGAAGGCACATTCACCGCGGCCGGGACACTCACGTCGGGAGTGCCCGTCAGCGATACCGACACCGCCTCATTGCCAACAGTGCGGCTGAGGGTAACGGTGCAACTGAGCTGGGCGCCCGGATTCAAGGTCGCCGGACTGCACGCCAGGGAAGTCAGCGTGGGCGGACCCAACAGGGTCACCGTCACAATCTTAGACACGATTCCATCCGTTACGGTGACATTGGCGGTCTGATCCGACGGAACCGTCCCGACCCTGAGCACGAAGGTTCCACTGCCCACCCCAGCGGCCAGTGTCATGGTGGGCTGGGTCGTGACCAGCGGATTGTCCGACGTGATGCCCAGCATCATCGAGCCGCCGTTGGGCACGGCTCCGGAAAGCGCGTAGTTGCAGCTCATCACGCTGTTCGAGGTCTGAGGCGCCGAACTGCACGTGGCCGATTGAAGACTCGGATTCGGGCTTGCCTGCAAATTCTCGACGAAGGTGAGACTCGACTGGTTCAGCGTTGCGGTGACGATGGCGGTCTGGGCGCTTGCGACAGCGCCGCAGGCAACCGTGAAGCTGGCGGTCTTCGATCCCGGCGGGACGGTGACCGACGATGGAACGGGGAATGCATTCGAGCTGGTCGCCAACGACACCAGTGTGCCGCTAGGCCCCGCGGGCGCCGCCAGGGTGACGGTACAAACGGCGCTGTTTCCGGCTCCCACAATACCCGGACTGCAAACCAGCGAGCTCAGCGGGCCGGAGCTCTGCGCGGTCAGGCTGATCTGGGCCGTTTGGGAACCGCCGTTGAGAGTCGCGGTAATGGTCGCGCTTTGGTTGGACGCGACCGAACCGGCGGACGCCGAGAAACTCGCCGTCTTCGATCCCGCAGCAACACTGACCGTGGCGGGCACGGTCAGACTCGTATTGTTGCTCGAAAGCGAGACGCTGATGGTGGTCGAGCCCGCCGCTTTGGACAAGGTCACGGTGCAGGTGGATGACCCGCCCGTAGTGAGACTGGTTGGAGTGCAAGATAGCAGGCTCACCGCGGCTTGCGACGCCAGGGAGATGGATGCCGATTGCGAACCGCCGTTCAACGACGCGGTCACCGACGCCGTCTGGTCGCT
>DATJYJ010000170.1:0-23498 GCA_035578025.1 Verrucomicrobiia bacterium | reverse complement strand
TGGAGTTTGACAGGCACGTCGCAGGCGTTGAGCGCCTGGATGTCCGTGTTCATGGCGTAGAACTCCACGCCTTCCAGGCCCTCGGCCACCATGCGCGCCACCGCGTTGCATCCGCCGCCGCCCACACCGACCACCTTGATGCGGGTGCCCATGCGAGCTTCTTCCTCGAGCTCGTATTTCAGGTCGTCCATGTCAGAATCGATGATCCCCACGCTTAGCCTCCCTGCCGGTATCCCGGCTATTTGAGCATCCTGCCCAGCCACGACGTATGCTCGCGTTGATGCTGGGACTGTTCCTTGAGCTTGGCCGAATACATGGCCAGCCCGGCCACGGTGCACCACTCCGGATCGTTTAATTCCAGCGGCCAGTCCTGCACGCCTTCGGTAAGTCCAAAGCGGGTCTGGCACTGGAGAACTTCTTCGGCCGCGTCGCAAAGGCCGGGCAGCTTGGCTCCGGCGCCAGTGAGGAAGACGCCGCCGATCAGCGCGCGGTCCATGCCGACGCGCGCGAATTCGCCGCGCACGAAGCGAAACAGCTCCTGCGCGCGGGCCTCAATGATGCCGTTGACGATTTTGCGCTGCACCTCGCGGGCCTGGCGGTCCTCGGCGGTGGGCAGCTCGACGAAGACGTTGTCGGGGCAGTTCTCGCCGACGGCGTGGCCGAATTCCATCTTGATCAGCTCGGCCTCTTCGAAGGTGAGGCAGAGGCCCTGGGCCAGGTCGCGGGTGAAATGATCGCCGCAGACGCGCACCGTGGAGGCGAGATGCATCGCGTCGCCGTAGTAAACAACCAGTTCGGTGGACTGCGCGCCGATATCGACCACCGCGATGCCTTCGCGCCGGTTTTCCGGGAGCACCGCGGCATAGCAGGCGGCCAGCGCTTCGAACACGGTCTCCTCCACCGCGAGATGGGCCTCGTTTACCGCGCCGACAATGGAATTGTGCTCCTGGACGGAGCAGGTGAGGATGTGGACGTTGATTTCCAACTGCGAGGCCAGCATCTTGCGGGGATCGCGATGGCCGGGGTGATCGTCTACTACGAAGTCCTGCGGGAACATCTGCAGGATCATGCGGTCTTCCATGAGCTGGACGCGCGAGGCGCGGTCGATCACGCGGTTCAAGTCGCGCTGTTCGATTTCGCGAACGTAGCCGAGCTCGACCGCGCCGCGGCCGTTGGCTCCGCGCAAGGTGGGGCCGCCCATTCCGACCACCACGGAGTCCACGCTGACCTGGGCGCAGGTTTCCGCTTCGCGCAGGGCTGCAAGAATGCTCGCGGAGACCGCTTTTTGATCGGCGACGCGTCCTTTGAGCCAACCCTGCGATTCCACGATACCGGCGCCCAGGAAGCGGATCCGCCCCTGCTCGAGGAGGCAGACGGCCAAGCGCGTCTGCCGGCTGCCTGCATCGAGTCCCACCGCGTACATTGGTTTTGCTGCCATAGGCGATTCCTCGGTCCTACTCCTTCACCGTGATGCGGTCATCCAACCGCAGGTCGAATGCCTTGGCCTCAGGCGAGCGTTTCCGGATCTCGGGATAATGAGCGGCAAAGTTCTGGTAGCGGCGCGCGAAATTGCCTTCGCCCATGAGCAGGGTGACGGCGCGGTGGTCCACTTGAGCAACGACACGAATGTTATCGGGATCGGCGGCATCGACTTCTGAAACTTCCTTGGAAAGGTACCCCATGTCGCTCTGGAAATCGAGGAAAGCGCGCACGCGCTCGCGGCGCGCCATTTCGGATTCGTCCTCGCGAATTCCACTGAGCACGGGGAAGGAGAACTGCGCCTGCGCCGGCTGGTCCAGCAGCACGCCGTGGCTATCGATGAGCAGCACGCCGCTGCGGACTGCGACGAAAGCAATCGGCTTACGCTCGCGGATGCGCACGACAATACGGTCGGGCCAGATGCGGGAGACCGAGGCGTCCTCGATCCAATCGATGGCCAGCAGGCGGCGGCGGCGTTCCTCGAGCGGAATGGTGAAGATGCTGCGGTCGAAATCGGCGGCAAAGACGCGCTGCACTTTCCACCGCGAGGCGTAGACCAGGCCCTGGATGGTGATGGCGCCCTTGCGGTCGCGCGAGAGGTTGAACTGCGGATCGGTGATGACGTAGTGCCGGACCTTGTAGCCGGCCATGGCGGTCGAGACGCCGACCGCTGCCAGCACGACGACGCCGAAGAGGAGCCTCCAGTTGAAAGGCCGGGAGGTCTTTTTGGACTCGCGCGCCATCAGACGGCCACCTCCGCGCGCAGTTTGGCCAGGATCTTGTCGCCGGCCTGGGTGACGCTGCCGGCGCCCAGCGTGAGGGCGAGATCGCCTTCGCCCGCGGCACGGACCATGGCATCGACGCCGTTTTCGAGCGAGCCGACGTACTCGACGCCGCGGTGGCCAAACTGGCGAATGCGCTCGACCAAGGCTTCCGCGGTCACACCTTCGATGGGCTTCTCGCTGGCGGCGTAGATATCCATGAGGAAGAGGCTGTCGGCCTGGTGGAAGGAGCGGGCGAATTCGTCCATCAGGTGGAAGGTGCGGGTGTAGCGGTGCGGCTGGAAGAGCACGTGGATGCGGCGAAAGCCGCAGAGTCGCGCGCCATCCAGGGTGGCGCGGATCTCGGTCGGGTGATGGCCGTAATCGTCGACCACCGTGACGCCGCGTTCGGTGCCGCGCAGTTGGAAGCGGCGGTCGACGCCGCTGAAGGTGGCGAGGGCTTCGCGGATGGTATCGGGCCTGACCTCCAGTTCGAGGGCGACGGCGATGGCGGCCATGGCATCGAGGACGTTGTGGCGGCCGGGGATGCGCAGGTGGAACATGCCGAGATCGGAAGTCCGGTGGCGCACGCGGAAGTCGCTGGCGAAGGGGCCGCAGGTCATCTCGGTGGCTTCCAGGTCCGCCTGGGCGGTCGTGCCGTAGGTGATGGTGCGGCGGCGGATCTCGGGTAGCATGCCCTGCACGTTGGGATCGTCGAGGCAGACGATCACGGCGCCATAGAACGGCACCTTGTTGACGAACTCGATAAACGCAGAGCGGATGGCTTCCAGTGACGGGTAGTGATCGAGGTGCTCGCGATCGACGTTGGTGACCACGGCGATAATCGGGGCGAGCTTGAGGAAGGAGCCGTCGCTCTCGTCGGACTCGACCACCAGGAAATCGCTGCGGCCTACGCGGGCGTTCGAACCGCCCATCGTGCCGACGCGCCCGCCGACGACGACCGTGGGATCGAGACCGGCGTAGTTGAGGATGGTGGCGGTCATGGAGGTAGTGGTGGTCTTGCCATGACTGCCGGCGACGGCGACGCCATACTTGAGGCGCATGAGCTCGGCGAGGAGCTCGCCGCGGGGGATGACGGGAATCTGGAGGCGGCGGGCCTCCTGCACCTCGGGATTCTGCTCGTCCACGGCCGAGCTGACCACCAGGGCGCGTGCGCCTTCGATGTTGGCGGCGGCGTGTCCCTCGAACACGCGGGCGCCCATGGCGGAGAGGCGCTCCGTGATCGGCGACAGCTTCACGTCGGAGCCGGAGATGCGGTAGCCGAGGTTGAGCAGAACCTCGGCGATGCCGCTCATGCCGATGCCGCCAATGCCGGTGAAGTGCAGGTGCTGGGGACGAAAAAACATTTCCTTATCGTATTGTTTCGGCTTGCGCGCCAACTGTCAATTGGAATGTTACAGCCGGGCCCGTGCCACCTCCTCGAGGATGTCGGCCGCGCGCCGGGCGGCGCCGGGCGTGGCGAGACGGCGTGCGTTGGCGCCCATCGCGGCGAGCGAACCGGCCATGTCGCGGACGGTGGCAAACATTTTGGCGCCGGTCCATTCGGAGTCGCTGACGACGCGGGCAGCGCCCCCACGCTCCATGGCTTCTGCGTTGCGAGTCTGATGATCGTCGGCGGCGAAGGGGAACGGCACGAGGATCGAGGGTTTGCCGGCCGCGGCGAGCTCGCTGACGGCACCCGCGCCCGAGCGGCAGACGACGAGGTCCGCATCGGCAAAAGCGGCGGGCATGTCGCGGATGAAGGGCGTGACCTCGCCCTCGATGCCGGATTTCGCAAATTCGGCCAGGATAGTTTCGAAATCAGCGGCACCGGTCTGATGCACGATGCGGACCGGGAATCCGGCGGTCCGGAAAAAGGCCCAGCTCTCGCGGGCGGCGCGGTTCAACGTGCGCGAGCCCTGGCTGCCGCCGGTGATGAGGATGCTCAGCGTCGGACCCGCAATCTTGGGCTGGATCTGGTAAAACTCTTCGCGTACGGGGAGCCCGGTGATCTCGGTGCGGCCGGGCGGAAAGAACTGCCGTGTCTCGGGGAAGCTGATGAGGGCGCGAGAAACGAAGCGGGCGATGACACGGTTAGTGAAGCCGGGGATGGCGTTAGGCTCCATGACGACGACGGGCTTCCGCCGGAGCAGCGCGGCCATGACGGGAGGCCCGGCGACGTACCCGCCCATACTGAAAACGGCGGAGACGGAGCCCAGGTCCTTGAGGCAGGCCGCGGTGACGAAAGGCAATCTGGATGCAGTCGAGATCTTCTGCACCATACCTACCCGATTCAGCCCGCCGATGTCGATCATGTGCAGTTCAAAGCCTTCCTGGGGCACGAGGCGGGACTCCATCCCACGCGCAGTCCCGACGAAATAGACCGCATGCCCCCGCGAGCGAAGCTCGCGCGCCACCGCCAGTGCCGGAATTACGTGTCCCCCGGTCCCCCCGCCCGCCATCAGGAAGGGGCCAGGGGCCTGAACAGGGGTCGGGGGTCGGGGGTCAGGGGTCGGGGAGGCGTGGCGGTCGTTCATTTCCTTTTGTTGAGCGCGTCCCTCAGCGCGTACAATTGCCGTCCCAGTACTGTGGCCTGGTCGAATAGTGGAACGAGATCGCCAGAACTTACATACCCAAGGCGTTTCGCGATTTCCAGTTGAGTCCCGACTTCTGCCAGTGAAGCTTGCGCGATAGAAAGGTGATTCAGATACTCCCTTGTCGATTCGCGTGTGTGGCCCTCCGCGATATTTGACGGCACGGAGACCGCAGCGCGTCGAATCTGTCCCGTCAGCCCGTAGATCTCCGTTCGTGGAAAAGTGGCCGACACGCGATAAACCGCCTCCACCAGATCCATGCCGCCCTGCCAAACGCGAAGTTCCCGAAAGTGACTGATCTTTGCCATTGCCTAATAGGTAGCCTTGGGCCTCACTCCCCGACCCCCGACCCCTGGCCCCCGACCCCCTGTTCCTCATCCCGCGTGTTCGCTCACATTCATCAACATCCCCAGGCACATCAGCGTACTCACCAGCGAACTGCCGCCGTAGCTGATCATAGGGAGCGGAATGCCCTTGGTCGGCATCATGCCGAGAACGACGCTTATGTGAATCAAGCCTTGAACCACCACCACCACGGTGAGTCCCAGGGCGAGATAGCGACCGAAATCGTCGCGCATGCGGACAGCCGCGCGCAGGCCGCGCCAGAAGATCAGGCCGAAGCCGATCAGCAGGCCGATGGAGCCGATCACGCCCATCTCTTCACCCGCGACGGCATAGATGAAATCCTTGTGGGCCTCCGGGAGATAGAGCAGCTTCTGGCGGCCCTTCATGAATCCGAGGCCAAGCAGGCCGCCGGCGCCGACCGCGATCTTGGATTGCTCGAGCTGGTAGTTCGTGTCGCGGGTGGTGAGCGACTCCTCCAGGCGCGCTTTCAGCTTGCCGTGCGGATCGAATGTCTGCACGATGCGGAATTGAGGATCGAAGAAGCGGATGACACGAGCCAGGCGGTAGGTCTTGGCAAAGATGAAAATGGTCAGTCCGATGGCTGCGAGGGCGGCGACGATGCAGCAGTAGCGCCACTCCAGGCCGGCGACGAAGAACACCAGCGCCGCGGCAGCTCCGATCACGATGGCGGTGCCGAGATCGGCCACCACCACCGCCAGGATCACCAGGCCCACGGCCATCGCGGCGGGGATAAGTGTGTAGCGCGCACTGTTGATGGCGCGCGCGCGCCAGGTCACGAAGAAGGCGAGGAAGATGACCAGGGCGGGTTTGGCGAGCTCAGACGGTTGGAGGCCGATGGGACCGAAGCGGATCCAGCGGCGGTTAATCGGATCGGCCACCAACACGATCAGGAGCAGCAGCAGCGAGATGCTGATTACGCTGAGGGCGACGGACGGATTCTGCAGCTTGCGATAGTAGGTGTTCTTGAGCAGCATCATCAGCACGATGGCGATGACGCCCCAGGCCGCCTGGCGTTCGACGTAGTGCCAGGCGTTGTGATAGTGCGGGTCCATCTCCGCCATCACAGAAGACGCGCTATAGACGATCAGGATGCCCGAGACGACCATTACCAGCACGGTGACGAAAAGGATCCAGTCGGTTTTGAGTCGTTGAGCCATTTCAGTTTCTCGGTGACAGACGATTCACGATGTTCTTGAACGTTTCGCCGCGGTGCTCGAAGCTCTGGAACTGGTCGAAGCTGGCGCAGGCGGGAGCGAGCAGCACGGTATCGCCCGGGGCTGCGTGGGCCCAGGCGTAGGCGATGGCGGCGTCGAGCGTGCCGGAATCGACCAGGGGGACGGCCCCCTTGATCTGGTCCGCGATTTTGGCAGCGGCGGCGCCGATGAGCAGTGCGGCGCGGGCCTTGGCGGCGAGCGGGTCGCGCAGAACCCCGTAATCGAGGCCCTTGTCCTTGCCGCCGAGGATCACCCAGAGGCCGCCGGGGAAGGCCTCGAGCGCCTTCAGGGTGGCATCGACGCTGGTCGCCTTGGAGTCGTTGTAGAAATCGATGCCGTCGAGATTGCGGACGAATTCGAGCCGGTGCTCGACCGCCCGGAACGTGCGGACGGCGGCGGCGATGCTGGCGTGCGGCAGCCCGGCGCGGGCGGCGGCGATCGACGCCGCGAGCACGTTTTCGACGTTGTGGCGTCCGCGGATGGGGATTTCGGTGTCGGTCATGAGCAGCTTGCCGTCGAGCACCAGCTTGCCGGCGCAGAGGTGGGCGCCGGGCTCGACCTTGCGGCGGCCCGAGAACCACTGCGCTGTGGCGGCGGTATGCTGCGCGTACGAGACGCATACCGGATCGTCGGCATTCAGGATGGCGAAATCGCCCGGGCGTTGTGTCTCGAAGAGGCGGCGCTTGGCGGCGGCGTAGTTTTCGAAGGTGTGATGGCGGTCGAGGTGGTTCTGGGTGACGTTGAGGGCCAGCGCGATGTGGGCGTGGAATTCGGCGATGGTCTCGAGCTGGAAACTGGAGAGCTCCAGCACGTTCCAGCCGTCTTCACGCGAAGTCTCGATCATGGCAGTGACGGGGACGCCGATGTTGCCCCCGACCTGAACGGGCACGCCCGACTCTCGCAGGATGTGTCCGATCAGGCTGGTGGTGGTGGTCTTCCCATTGGACCCGGTAACGCCGATGGTCCGGCCTTTGAGGAAGCGCGCGGCGAGCTCGACTTCGCCGAGGACCGGCACGCCGCGGCGGCGCGCTTCTTCGAGGGGCGCGAGATCGGCCGGCACGTCGGGCGAGAGGACGATGAGGTCGCAATCCTGGAAGACCTCGGGCGTCTGCTGCGCAAAGGGGATGCCGAGGGCGGCGGCTTCGGGGAGATCGGCGAGTGGCTTGAGATCGGTGGCGCGCACGTGGGCGCCTTCGCGCAGGAGCAGCTTCGCCGAAGCCACGCCCGAGCGCTTCATGCCGACAACCAGCGCTTTCTTGCCCCGTAAGTTCATCGCAGTTTCAGCGTGGTCAGGGCGAAGAGAGCCAGGACGAGGCCGGCAATCCAGAAGCGGGCGATAATCTTCGACTCGGCCCAACCCAGGGCTTCGAAATGGTGATGCAGCGGGGCCATCTTGAAGATGCGCTTGCCCCCGCGCAGCTTGTAGCTGCCCACCTGCAGGATGACCGAGATCGCCTCCACCACGAAGATTCCCCCGATGAAGAGCAGCAGAACCTCCTGCTTGATGAGAACGGCGACCACGGCCATGGCGCCGCCCAGGCCGAGGGATCCGACATCGCCCATGAAAATCTCCGCGGGATGTGCGTTATACCAGAGGAAGCCGAGGCTGGCGCCGGTCATGGAGCCGCAGAAGATGGTGAGCTCACTGGTGCGCGGGTTGCGGGCGAGTTGGAGATACTCGGCCAGCGTGGCGTGCCCGCCGGCGTACGCAAGCACGGTGAGCGCACCGGCGGCGATCACCATGAGGCCGATGGCAAGGCCATCTAAACCGTCGGTGAGGTTGACGGCGTTGGAAGCGAACACTACCACAAGCGCGACGAAGATGCAGAAGGGGGCGACGCCGATCACGTAGGTCCAGGGGTTCTTGAGCAGCGACGTGATCAACAACTGGGGCTGGAAGTTCTTCACGAACGGGATGTTCATGGCGGAGTTGAAGTCGCCATAGGTGCGCATCACCAGCAGCACCGCTGCGAAAGCGAAGCCCATGGAAAACTGGTAGGCGAGCTTGCGCCGGCCGCTGAGGCCGAGATTGCGGCGCTTGGTGACCTTGGCGTAATCGTCGAGGAAGCCGATCCAACCGTAGCCGAGCAGGGCGGCCGTGGCGATCCAGACATAGGGCGAGCGAAGGTCGGCCCAGAGTAACGTGGGGACTACGATCGAAATGATGATCAGGATGCCGCCCATGGTCGGAGTGCCGGCCTTCTTCTGGTGCGATTTGGGTCCCTCCTCGCGGATGTACTGGCCAATTTCGAATTGGCGCAGGCGATTGATAAGCCAGGGTCCTAGGACCACGCAAAGGAAGAGCGCGGTCAGGCTGGCGAAGGCCGTGCGGAAAGTCACATAGCGGAAGACGCGCAGGGGGCTGACGAAGCGGTAAAGCTGTTCGTAGAGGAGATAGTAGAGCATTGCTGGCTATGCCATGAACCTTTCCAATGCGCGCTCGACCTGGACGCCGCGCGAGCCCTTGAAGAGCACCGCATCGCCGCCCTCCGCGACGCTGCGCGCGTAATCGCCGGCCTCGGCTGGATCCTCGAAGAACCGGGCTTGTATTCCGTTTGCCGCGTCCACCATTTCACGGGCCTCGCCGCGGACACCGATCAATACGTCTACGCCGTGCTTCGCGGCGTAGCGGCCAAGCTCGCGGTGCAGCTCCACGGACGCGTGGCCAAGCTCGAGCATTTCACCAAGAACGGCGATGCGCTTCTGCGCCGGCGTTTCGCGCAGCACGTCGATCATCGAGCGCGCGGCTTCGGGGTTCGAATTGTAGCAATCGTTCCAGACGAGGATGCCGTCGTGTATCAGGCGCTCGCCGCGCATTTTGCCGGCGCCGAAGCTCGCCACGGCATCGTGTAGCCGGCTGGCCGGGATATCGAAGAGGCCTGCCACGGCGATGGCAGCCAGCACGTTGGCCACGCCGTGCCGGCCCGCCATGGGGGTTTGGAAATCGACCCCGCAGGCGCGGAAGCGCGCGCCATCCGGTCCGAATTCGGCGGACTCGGCCCGCACATCGGCCGATTCGGAGAAGCCGAAGGTCACGGTGCGGCCGGGGTGTACTTGGCGAAAGCGAACCACGCGCGGATCGTCGGCGTTGAGCACGGCTACGCCATAGCGGGGGAGTCCTTCGATGAGTTCGCGCTTGGCGGCGGCCACACCGTCGATGGAATCGAAGAACTCGACGTGGGCATAGCCGACATTGGTCACGACGCCGATCTGCGGTTTTGCGATCTCGGCGAGGCGCCGGATCTCGCCGGCGTGGTTCATACCCATTTCGAGCACCGCGGCGCTGCAATTGTCGGGCAGGCGGAGGATGGAAAGCGGCACGCCGACGTGATTATTGAAATTGCCCACGGTCTTACCGGCTGAAACCGCCACCGAAAGCAGATGAGCGATGGCGTCCTTGGTCGTAGTTTTTCCGGCACTGCCGGTGACGCCGATCACGGTCCCGCCCCATTGCGCGCGGGCCCATGCGCCCAGCGTTTGCAGCGCGCAGAGTGAGTCGCTCACCACCAGTTCTTTGGCAAGACCATGGGTCCGCTCCACGACCAGTGCGGCGGCTCCCTTCTCCTCGGCTGCCGGCAGAAAATCGTGGCCGTCGTGATTGGGTCCGCGAAGAGCGAAGTAGACGTCGCCGGGCTGTTGTGTCCGGGTGTCCACACTCCAACCGGAAGCAAAACCCGGCGGAGGGGCGCCGCCGGCTGCCATGGCCTGTGCAACTTCTTGAATTTCCAAGGTCATGGTTGCTCGCTCTTGCGGTACCCGTATCCTTTGAGCACTTCTCTGGCCACCTTGCGGTCGTCGAAGTCGATGGTGCGGTCCTTCAGGACCTGGTAGGTTTCGTGCCCTTTGCCGGCCAGGATGACGATGTCGCCCTCGCGTGCTTCGCCGAGAGCGCGGTGGATGGCGGTTGCGCGATCGGGCTCGATAATGTAGGGGACGTCGACGCGGCGGATGCCGACCAGCGCGTCGTTCATGATGGCAATGGGGTCTTCGGAGCGCGGGTTGTCGCTAGTCAGGATGACAAAGTCGCTGGCTTCAGCGGCCGCCTGACCCATGAGCGGGCGCTTGGCGCGGTCGCGGTCGCCGCCGCACCCGAAGAGGGTGATGACCCGCTTGGGATCTAGCCCGCGCGCTACGGCGATGACGTTGCGCAACGCGTCGTCGGTGTGCGCGTAGTCGACGACCACGGTAAACGGCTGGCCTTCATCGACGCGCTCGAAGCGGCCGGGCACGGCGGGCAGCGCGGCGATGCCGCGGGCGATGGTCTCGGGTGCAATTCCGTACGAAAGCCCGGCGCCGCACGCCGCCAGAATGTTATAGACGTTGATCTTTCCGATCAAGGGCGATTGAATGTCAAAGCGTAGTTTGCGGAACTGCACTTCGAAACGGAGTCCCTGAAATCCGCCCGAGATGTGGCGGGGGCGAAGCGTAGCGTTCTGGCCCAGCCCGTACCAGATCGTCTCGGTCGCGGAGTCGATCTTCAGGCGGCGCGCCCATTCGTCGTCGCGGTTGAGGACGGCGAAGCGCGGCGGCGGACCGCCGGCGCCATCGAAGAGAATCTGTTTGGCGGCGAAGTACTGCTCCATGCTGCCATGAAAGTCCAGGTGGTCGCGCGTGAGATTGGTGATTACCGCGGTGTGGAAGCGCAGCCCGTAAACGCGGCGCAAAGCCAGCGCGTGCGAGGAAACCTCCATTGTCACATGACTGCCGCCGGCCGCACGCAGTTCGCTGAAGAGGCGCAACAGGTCGAGGGATTCGGGCGTGGTGTTGACCGCCTTGAGAACGCGTCCCGCGAGATGATACTCGATGGTTCCAATAAGTGCTGTGGTGTCGCCGGCGGCGCGCAGCACGGAATCGGCCAGGTAGGCGGTGGTGGTCTTGCCGTTGGTGCCGGTGATGCCGGTAAGTTGCAGATGCTCGTCGGGTTTGCCGTAGAAGTTCCGCGCGGCGAGCGAGAGCCCCTCGCGGCCGTGGCGCACGCGGATCCAGCGGCCGGCGAAATCGGGCGGCCGCTCGGATTCCGAAACCACGGCAACGGCGCCGCGGGCGATCGCATCGGCGGCGAACCTGTGGCCGTCGGCTTTGGCGCCAGGAAAAGCGAAAAAGAGCGCGCCCGGCACGACGCGGCGCGAATCGTATTCGAGGCCCGCGACAGGAATTTGGGCGAGGTCCTCCGTGAGCGGCTCAACGAGCTCGACGCCGGAGAAAATTTCGCCTAGGTTCATCTCGCGAACTGGACTCGAATCCGATCCCCCTCGTGCAGCGGCGTGCCCGGCGCCGGGTACTGCACACGCGCGATGCCGCTGCCATCGGGCAAAATCACCAGGCCTTTTGCCGCAGCCTCGGCCAGCACATCGCGCATCGTTTTGCCGCGGAAATTCGGCACCGTAGGCCCGGGAGGCCCCTTCACCACCATCGTACCCGCAGCGGCGTTGGCGGGCGCAGGCGCAGCGGCCGCGGCCGCCGCGCCGGGCGGCGCGTCGTCGTCATCGCCGTCTTCCAGAATGTTGGGTCCATTGGCGCCGAGGTCCGCGATGGCAAGGTCGTCGAGATCCTCGTTGCGGGCCACCTGCGTCCTCGTTTTCTCCGCCTCAGGCAGGTCCTTCGGCACGTCGAAGATGCGCAGCGCCTCGCCGGCGACTACCTTAAACACGGGCGCCGCGGCCTGGCCGCCAAACCCCGCTTCGCCGTGCGTGCCGTTGAGGGTCACCACGACGACGACTGCCGGATTGGTGAGCGGCGCGAATCCCATGTAGGAGCCGTTGTAAGTGTGGGTGTAGTGTTTGGTGGCGAAGTCGAAGATCTGTGCGGATCCCGTCTTGCCGCCGCTGGAATAGCCGGCGAGCCGGGCACGGCTGCCCGTGCCGACGAGCACCACCCCTTCCATCATCTGGCGCATGGTGATGGCATTGTCAGGCTTCAGAATCCGCACCGGGGGCTCGACCGGCTGAAGCTGATTGCCTCTCTTGAGCACGAGGCGCGGCTTCACGAGCGAGCCGCCATTGGCGATGACGCACGCCGCCTGTGCGAGTTGCAGAGTGGTGACGCTGACCTCCTGCCCCATGGACACCGAGGGCAGCGAGGTCTTGCCCCAGTACTGCAGCTTCCGCACCTTGCCGGCAGATTCGGCGGGCAGGGGAATGCCGGTCCGGCGGCCGAAACCGAAGCGGCGCACGTAATCGTTCATGTTGGTCTGGCCGACCTTGAGCCCGACTTGGATGGCGCCCACATTGCTTGACCGGGCGAGCACGGTTTTCATCGGCACCACGCCCATCCCTGCGTGAGAATCGTGGATCGTGCGGCCGTAGAGGGTGATCTTGCCGCCGTTGCAGTTGATGGGGCTCTCCGGGTTGAGGCTGGTGGTTTCGAGCGCGGCGGAGAGAGTAATTACCTTGAACACGCTGCCTGGTTCGAAGGGTACCGACACGGCGTGGTTCCGGCGCGCCGCAGGATCGTCTCCCGGCTGCGGCGGCACATTCGGATCGTAGGTAGGATAGCTGGCCAGCGCGAGGATATCGCCCGTGTAGGGATTCATCGCCACAACACTGCCTGACGCAGCATGGTGGGCGGCCACGGCTTCTGCGATTTCGCGTTCGGCGACGAACTGCAGACGCTCGTCGATGGTCAGGGTGATGGCCGTGCCCGTCCGTGGTTCCTGGGCCTCGTGCGATTCGATTCCCCGGCGCTTGACGTCGGTGAGCATCCGCGCCCGGCCGGGGATGCCGCGCAGCTCGTTCTCCAGGGCCTTCTCGATTCCGGCGTTGCCCTTCTCTTCGAAATCGACCCCCCCGATCACGTGGGCGGCGAGCTGGCCCTTGGGATAGTGCCGCTGGCTCTCGGTTGCGATTCCGATCCAATCCAGCGCCATCTTGCGGAGGCTCTCGTATTCTTCGGCGGTGATATTGCGCTTGACGCGCAGGTAGCCGCGTCCGCTCTCGTAAGCGGCGCGCATCTTGGCTTCGAGCTCGGCGCGGTCCAGGTGCAGCACCAGGGCCAGCAATTCGCTGGCAACGCCGATGTCGGGCACCTTCTGGGGATTCACGTGTACGGACTGCGTCGAGACGCTCATGGCGAGCGCCTGGCCGTTGCGATCGAAAATGGTGCCTCGCGGAGCGGGGATCTGCACCACGACTTCCTGAATGGCGCGTGCCTTGCCCGCGTACTCGCGGTGGTGGATTACCTGGAGCGAAATCAGATTGGCGAGGATGGCGGCACCCCACATCCCGATGACGAGGGCGAGCCAGGTGAGACGGCGCTCCATAGAAAGCAGAATTCAGAAGTCAGAAGTCAAGAATTCAGAATGGCCCCGGGTTCTGTCCTTCTGAGTTACCGACTCCTGCCTCTCGACAAAGCTACTTCACCATTGCTACTTCGCCTTCGGGTTTGTCCAGGTGGATCACCTGGCCCGAGGACGGGGTCACGAGATTGTTCTCGTGGGCAAGCTGATCGAGCCGCGCGGGGCTGAGAAGCTCGGCTTCCTGCAAGTCCAGAACGCGCCGCTCTTCCAGCAGGCGCCGCTCCTCGGAATGCAGCGCCTCCAGCTTGTAGCCGGCGAGGGTGGTCATCGCGGTGGGGGCGAAGGCGCTGGTCAGCAACACCAGGAGCAGGCAAGCCGCGCCGATGGCGCTCCAGCAGGCGCCGCGCGCCTGGGGATCGGCTTCGCGCACCAGGCGCGAATTGTCGATGCGCTTGCAATAGAAAAAGATGTCGTCGTGAGGCAAGGCGCGCAACCGGAACGGGTCGCGCGCGGCGCGGGGCCGCGCGGTTCGGGTGACGGTTTCGGGCGCCGGGGCGGGCGCCGCCGGGGCTTCGTTCTTCCGCAAAAATGCCGGCATTGTTGCCATGGTTTTTCGTTCGCTCCTTCAGTCAACCTTGCCTGGAAAACTCACGCGCCCGCTCCGCCGGACGCTTCACTTCATCTCCGCCGCGCGCAGACGCGCGCTGCGCGACGCGGGATTGCGCGCGCACTCTTCCTCGCTCGGCACGAGCGGGTGTTTGGTCAGAATCACGGCCCGGCCTTCGCGGCCAAGCGCGCGAAATTTCTCCTTCACTTCGCGGTCGTCGATCGACATGAAGCTGATCACGACCATCCTGCCTCCGCCGTTCAGCAGCCCGGGACCGGTTTCCAGCAGCCGGCGCAATTCGCCGGGTTCGTCGTTGACCGCCATCCGCAGCGCCATGAAGGTCTTCGTGGCGGGATGCAAACGGCCCGTCCTGGGCACGGCCCGCTCCACCACATCGGCCAGATGTAGTGTGCTCCGTAAGGGCCGTGCTCGGACGATTGCTCTGGCTATTCTCCGCGCCCTCCTTTCCTCGCCGAACTGATAGATCAGGTCGGCGAGCGTCTTTTCGTTGCTGTGATTCACAAGATCGTCCGCCGTTTCGCCTCTGGTTGGATCCATCCGCATATCCAACGGACCATCCTGCTGGAACGAAAACCCCCTGGAAGGCTCGGTGAGCTGGAAACGGCTGACACCGAGGTCGGCCAGCAGCCCATCCACCTTCACAAATCCCGCCTGGCTCACCGCTTCGGCAAGCGATCCGAATCCACCGTAGTGAAAGCAGATCCGATGGGCGAACGCCGCGGTATTCTCGCGCGCCATGGCCAGCGACTGCGGATCGCGATCGTTGGCGATCACAAAGCCCGTGGTGAGGCGTTCGGCGATGAGACGCGTGTGGCCGCCCAGCCCTGTAGTGCAGTCCAGATAAACTCCGTCCGGCTTGACGGCCAGCAGGTCCAGCGATTCGGCCGGCATGACAGTGACGTGCATACGGCATCACTTGAGCCCCGCCTTTTTGAGGGCGGCCAGATCGGCTTCGGGCGATCGCGTGGCCGCGGCCTTGCGCTGGTCGTAAGTCGGCTGATTCAGAACTTCAATTCGCCCGGCGTAGCAGTACACCCGCACCGGCTGATCTTCCATGCCGAGTTCGCGGCGCAACTCGGGCGAGAACAGAATGCGTCCCTGGTTGTCCATCTCCGATTCGGCGCCGAGGTCCAGGGCGTTGAAGTAGAGGTTCTCGGCGGCTCCGGGATCGGCGGTGTAGTCTTCGAGGAACTTTTTGGTTTCGCGCCACTGCGAGATCGGATATATTCGGGCTATGCGGCGGTCCAGGCTGGTCACGAACAACTTCTTGTCCTCGAGGGAATCCAGGTATTCCTTGAAAACGGTGGGCAGCTTTACACGTCCGCGGTCGTCCATCCGGGCGGGATACATGCCGTCGGGAGGCTCGGGTTTCGGCGTGTGATTGCCCTCTTCCATTTTTAATCCCAAAACTAACCCGTTTTGGCCACAACCTATAGTGGCACGGCAACGCCTGACTTTTCAAGGGTTTTTTGCAGGATCTTGCTGAAGGCTCTGGAGTTATTCAGATACTACGTAATCTACAATGATAGGGCAACATACTAGGTATTGAATTTTATGGCGAAGAAAGGGAGAAGAATAAAAAAAGCCGAGAAGCAAAGAAGCGAAGAAGGTCCCGGGATTCCGGCTTCTTCGCTTCTTGACTTCTTCGCTTCTGCTTTTCCTACTGAATCGGGATCTTGCTGCCGCCGCTGAACCGGGTGGTGCTGTCGCCCACGACGTTGACTGCCAGGGACAGCACGACATCGTTGCCGGTCGGCGCATTCGGGTCGACCTGAAAAGCGACTTCATACACGCCGATCAGGCTCGGAGCCAGACGGCCGGAGATTACCCGCGCACCGGCATTGGCTACCCCGACGATGATCTGGCCGGTGACTGCGGAATCGGCGCCGCCGGGAATCGCGACCGAGTTCGTGGCCACGGACGGATTCGTGGGACCGAGACCGGTGGCGTAGAGGCGAATGATCTCGCCGCGGCGCGCCGGATTCTGAAGACTGACGAAACTGCCGTCGGGCCGCACGAGGACCGCACGGGTGGCACCATCGGACATCACGGTACCGAAGATGCCGGGCGATGCCGGAAGCACGGTGATGTTCGTGGTAGCCGATCCGCCGGAGACGTTGACGGTAAGCGGGATGCTGCTGCCCGGCGTGACGTCACAGGGGAGTTGGAAGGTGATCTGTTCCTGCGTCCCGATGTGCGACAGGTTGAAGATCGGGGCTTGGCTGCCGCCCACCGTGACCGTGTCGCCGCCGAGAGTGTAAGGCTGAGGCCCGTAGAGCCAACTGGGAATCACGACGCCCTGTATTCCTGGCGCGAGACCGGTGGCTTGCAGGGTGACGATGCTGCACGGCGAGATCGAGCCCGCCTGGAAATCGGCCCCGTTCAGCAGAGTGCCGGCAGCCAGATTCGGTCCGGGCGGGACCACAGTAAGAGTGAAGGTCTGGCTGAACCCGCTGGTGGAAGCAGTGACGGTGACCGTCCCGGCGCTGGCACCCGCGGTGACGCTGACTTGGGCGCGGCCATTGCTGTCGGTAGTCGCAGAGCCGGTATTCAGAATACCGGGCCCGGTGATGCTGAAGCTGACGGGTATGCCCCGGGCAGGCTGGCCATTGCTGGCGTTGGCCTGCACGACAAGGGGCGCGGGGAATGCCTGGCCCGCGGGAACACTCTGCGTATCGCCCGAAATCTTTTGCAGGCCGGTGATCTGGACGTTCACCGTGAGCGTGAATGCGGTCGATATGTTACTGAGCGATCCGGTCAGCGCCGCCTTGATGGTGATCGTGCCGACCGCGTTCGCCGATAGCGTGGCGACCGTCGAGGCCAGCCCTTGTGAATTGGTGGTGGTGGAGCTTGGGCTCAGCGTGGCGGCCCCCGCCGGCGATACCGTGAAGACCACGGCTTGGCCGGAGATCGGATTGACACCGGCGGCATCGGTGACTTTTACGACCAGGGGCTGGGACGCCTGGCCGGCGTTGATCGTTTGATTGTTGCCGCTGGAGATCAGAACCTGGCCGGCGGTCGCGGGAGTCACGGTGATGGGGAAATTCTGGGACTGGAAGTAAGCGTAGGATTGACCCTGGATCGGCGTGAAGAAGCCTGCCGTGGGGTCCTCGGCGCCAACCAGAACCGTGAAGTTGCCGGAACCTGCGATGGGCCCGAAAATCGGCGTGCAGGTCGCGTTGCCGGTGGAATCTGTAAGCACCGAACCGGGATCGGCGCCCGCACCGGTGGCGCACGAGATGGTCGCGCCCTGCGTCGAATCATTCGAGTTCAAAAGCCGGACAGAGACGTTGGGAACGGGCGTACCGAAGGCGTCCACGTGAACGGTGATGGGTGTCGACGAGGGCGCACCCGCCGTGCCCGCGAAATTGGTGCCAATCCCCGGCGAGGTGACAGCCGCGAAGACCAACTGGGTCTGGGCACCCGACGAGTTGGGCAGGCTCAACCCCTGAGTCTCGGTGAAGGTCACCGAAACGCCGTCGGCGGAGGCGGCAAGGACGCTCTGCATGAATGGAAACCCGATGCTGCCGGGTTGAGTCGCCTGCTGAAGCGTGTTGGTCGTGACACCGTTGGCGTCGGTAAAGCTCTGAGTGTTGTAGAACGGAAGCGGGCCTTGCGAGGAAATCAGGCTCCAGTTCACTTGCTTGTTGGGAATAGGATTGCCAAACGAGTCGAGAACCTTGACCGCGAGAGGATTGAAAAACTGGAACGGGATCTGAGCCGACTGGGTGAAGCAGCCCTGGCAAGTCAACTGCCCGTTGCCCGCGGCGATCACGATACTGGCAGCCGTCTGCGCGGACGCACCCTGCGCGCCGACCCCGATCCATACAAGCGCGGCCAGGGTAAGAATTCGAAATCTGTCCAAGAATGACCTCCTTGTTCACGAATGAACACGATTGGGTTGGGATGGACGCGGGGGAAGCATCACCAGTGTAGCATCACTCAGGGAGATCCGCGCCAGTCCGATGATCAAAAAAAACGGGGGAGCCGAAGCTCCCCCGTTTTGTTGGTTATTGTTAAAGGTTCTAGTGAGCACCCTGCTCGCCAGCGGTATTGCAACCGCTGACGCCGATGCAACCACCAGGCTGAGCCGTGCGGCTGCCGGTGCCAGGATCGGCGATCACAACCGCCAGATAGCCCATGGCGAGGTTACGCGCACCAACATCGCTGATGAACGCAAAGCCGTGAGCAAACTGGAAGTTGCAAACCGCGATCATGTAACCCTGGAAGCCAGGCACCGCGGTCGACGCCAACGTCGTGTAAACCGTACCACTGGCAATCGTACCCGAATTCTGCTGTGCCGGGTTGTTGGTCCCCTGGTACCAGTTCAACGCGCAGGAGCCGGCCTGCGGACTCGTGCCGAACGGATCGGTGCTTGTATTCGCGATGGCCAATCCAGTGTCGAATCCGGCCTGGTTGGTCACGTACGGATACAAGAGTATCGTCCGGCATATATTGATGATCAGTATGTTCCTGGCCGCGTTCGGATCCGCAATGAACCGCGGTATCGTGAGCGTGCTGGATGCTGCCGCGCCGCTGGAAGCACTGAAGGTCGGCGGTGCCGGAGCAAAGCTCAGGTTGACCGTCGCGGTGCCCGGAGGCGGCGAGTTCTGTCCAACGTTGGAGATGTAGGTTGTGTACACCGCGAACTTGACGGACTCATTGGCGTTCGGGTTGGTGTTGACGACTTCCCACACTGCCGAGGCGCTGCCATTGACGACCTGGATTTCGGCGATCGGCACGTTGCCGCCGTTCGGACCGTTATCCGTCGCGGTCACAGCCGGGAAGAACCCGGAAGTGCCGGCGTTGCCATCGGCGATGGTTTCGCTGCTGACCAACTGAGCGTAAACCTGCGTCTGGACGTTGCCGCCGACGATTGCCGGAGCAGCGATCGGGCTGGCGTTGTTATTCACGTTGACGGTCGAGACAAACAGACGGACGCCCGCCGGAACGTTGTTGAACGTTGCCCGGAGACGCGTACCGAAGTCAGCCAGACCGGCCGTCTGCGTGCTGCTCACGCCGTAGACAAAGTTCGACTCGGAGTTGTAGATCGAACCCGGGATGTTCTGGGTCAATAATCCACTGGAACCCGGGATCCCTTGCCCCGCGTACGACACGTTGGTCTGCGCGAATACGCGGGTCTTAAAGGCCGTCGGGAAGTTCTCCGTAAACGTCAAGGTATTAATCGACGTCTTTGTCTGAGTTGCGCACTGGTTCTGGTTGCTGGCGCTGCTCGCCGAAGCGGTCAGACCGCCCTGGACGAAGCCGACCGTCGGAGTCGCGTTCGAGATCGAGAGCGAAGTTGCGCCGCTGATCGAAATCGAAGCGATGACCGGGGTCGCGCCCGCAGCCGAGCCGCCGCTCAACTGGGTAGCATTGACACGCGCGTTGGTGATGCGGAGCACGCGCGAGCCGGACGTGGTCGGCGCCAGGAACGGAACGCCGAAAAACGTAATCGCGTTGCCGCTCACGATGCCCTGGTACACGTTCGGGATGGTGTTGATCGCGCCGAAACCCGTGCAGGTCGCACCGGTGAACGTGGTGCACTGGCCATAAATCGGGCCGGTGGCGCCGGTGAAAGGCTGAGTACCGGTGTTCACGTATTCCTGGCAACCCGTGGTGGGCGTCGGACAAAGCACCTGATTCGGATTGACAAACGAAATACCCGAACCCGGCTCGTCAACGAGCAGCAGAGCTTCCGAAATCGCGCTGCTCGCACTGGTCGGCAGCAGCCTGCTGGTCACTGCCGTGTTATAGAACAACGTTACGTTCACCTGCGGAATGAGCGACCCTGCTGCAGTCAACGCGCCGCCGGTGCACGAGATCGTGATGTCGCCAGTCTGCTCGGTGTAACCCTCGGCACGCAGGGTAGGCGTCACCGCAACGTTCGTTTGGCACGTCAGCGGCAACCCCTGGGCGCCCGCCAAAGCGGCGAACACGGCCAGGAGAGCCACAGCCGTGGCCAACCTACGAAAACTTACCATTTCCTTCTCCTTGTGAATTGCGAAATTGAATCGGTCGAAGTTCTCTTCCAACCTGAGCCTCAAAGTTTGGAACTACTCAATACCGTTCAGCCAACCTAGGGAACTTCTCCGTGTCGGGCGGAGATGCAATGCTTTCCGGATGCCGTCAAGCCGGCAAACGGGCCTTACTGAAACCTTACCCGCGGCACATTCTATTTGTTGTGTAATTCTGTGCTCGCCGGGTACAAACACAAGATGGCAGACAAAACCTTCGGACGCGGTAAAGACAAACGTAACTGATCGACAAGCCCCGTGTCAAGAGAAATCCTTCCCTTTCAACACGAAGTGGGGCAAAGTCCTACGAATACCCCAAATCTTGCCCGATTAGAGCACGCAGCCTCCCCGTTCGTCAACAGTTTCACACCGTACGGTCCCATTTTTTCGCTACTGGACGGCAACCGGCACCGAGTTTCCCGTTTGTCCCCCCACTTTGAGGGCAAGCGGCAGACCCAACCCCGGAGGAGTGCCTGTGGGAATCGCAACATTAACCTGATATAGGCCGGGAAAGCCGGGAGCGAGCCCGGCAAACTGGCTAGGCAGCTCCGTGCCGTTCAATATCACCGTCACCGGAGCATTGGTCGTGGAAAGCGACCCTTTTTGAGTGACAGCTCCCAAACCCGTGGCAAAGATCAAGAGCGTTTGCCCGCGCGGCAATGGATTCGTCGGCCCGATGAGCGCATAACTGGTGTTGGTCACCGCACCGGCCGGCGGATTGCCGACCTGAAAGATGCCGGGCGCCACCGCCACCACCGTCACCGATTGTTGCGCCGCTCCGAATGCCGAGTTCACCGTAAGGTTGTGAGTGCCCGTCGTTACCGTGGCCGGCACTACGGCGTTGACCTGGAACGGCGCAGCCAGAAGGATGTTCAGCGGCGTTCCGTCGAGATCGGCGGTGGTCTGCGCGGACGGGTCCGACAAACCGGAGCCGAAAATCGAGATGATTCCCCCCTGCGCGATTCCGGGAGCGAACGTCGCCCCATTTACCACGCCGGCGGCGGTGAAGCTCGCGGTCATCGGAGCCAGCGCCAGGTTCAACTGCGGGCGTGTCGCCTGATAGTTCGCCACGCTCCTGCCGGAGACGTCGATCAGCGACCCGCCCGGCGCAAGGTCGGAGACCAGCGCGCGAAACGCCTGCGTGGTTCCGGCGCGAATCTGGTAGATCGAATCGTCGCCGTCGCACGCGCCGATGCGCGAGATCAGTGGACCCTTGCTCGTGGTCTGACCGGTGGTGTCGACGGCATCCAGCAGGTCGATCGTTTGGCCGCAGACTCCCGCCGCCGACGTGGCCGACAGCGACAGCGTCTGCATGAGGGCCGGAGATTGAGAGAGGGCGGCGAGCAGGAAACGGCTCTCGGCCGGGCTGCCGAGAGCAAAGCGCGCCGCGCCGCGCACATCGGCCTTCCACGTGCCGCCGCCGGCCGTGAAACCCGAAAGATAGTCGTTCAGATTGGCGCGGCCGAACGCGGGATTCGGGTCCTGAATCACAATCGATCCGTCCGACGCCACACCGGTCGCCACCACGTAGTGACCGCCGGCCAGAGCGCCGTTCAGCCAGAGGCCCAGGGAAACCAGGACAGGCGATCCCTGCGCCAGGAAATCCGCGATGGCGGACGTGGAAGGCAGGATCGCCACGTCCGCCCCGCCGGTGAACTGTGCCGCACGCCACAGATTCAGCACCTGCTCGCCGGAGTCCGGGTTCGACAGGTAACCGTCGCACACGATGTTGCCTTTGGCGTCCGCGGGGCAATATCCCGTCAGGTACTGGTTGAGCGTGACCGGATCGGCGTACCCGTTGGGGAACGCGAGCTCGCCGCGATTCTGGTGATACCGGAGAATCATGGCCACCGCGGTGAGAAGCGCGCCTTTCTGGGCAATGGTCGCGGTGCCGTTGCCGATGGGCGTGTTGCCGGCCTGTTGCAGCTTGGGGAAATTGGTGAGGCTGTTGGCCGCCGCGCGGACTCCGAAGGTCACCGGCGCCGATGCCACCGCTGGCGCGCTGGCATTGATCAGGGCCACACCCTCGGCGCCCGGCAGGCGGACGAATGTTTCGGCCACTCCATTGGCATCGGTGACGGCGTTGGGCGTCAGCACCTGCGCTCCGCTGGATGGTTGGAATGTCACCACCGCTCCAGTGACCGGGTTCCCGTTGGAATCTACCAGGGCAACACGCAGCGAAAGCGGCAGCAGCGCGCCGGGCAGGCCGGTCTGGTTGTCGCCCTGCACTTTGGCCAGCGGAAGCCGGTTGGTATTAAAGCCGCGAACGGTGAGAGAGCCGTCCGCGGACGCAGCGCTCTTCGTATCGGCCACGTGAATGCTCAGCGTGGCGCTGGCCGCGGTCAGCGGGAAGAACATGTCCCAACTGAACGCGCCGTTGGCCGTGGTGACCGTGAAATTGGGCTGGCCCGTGATGGAGACGGTCAAGGTGCTGTTGTTGTTGAAGCCGACGATGGCCAGCCGGGCCTTGCTGCCCGCCGATATCGACGTGGGCGACACGATGATGCCGGGCACCTTGGCCGCGGGGTGTTCGGTGGCGGCGCTGTCGCCTGCGGAATAAGTAATGTTGCCCCCCTCGAAATTCTGCTGGTGCATGCCCGCCGTGACGAGCTCGTCGCTGGTCGGCATTCCGAAATCGCCGTTGGCGCCGTCGAGGGCGAGATAGCGTGCCAGGATCAGGCCGGTGACCAACCACGCCTGGCCGCTTCTCGGTCCCGCCGATGCCGCGTAGATGACGCCGTTGGCGAATGCCTGCGACGTCCCGGAGTTGGCGCCGAAGGTGGAGAACGTCGCCGCGTCCGCGGTGGGAGGCCCGGCGGCGCCCGTTTCCGAACCGAGCGCGGTCCACTTGGCGAGGACGCCTCCGCTGACCAGCCGTACCGGATTTCCGGCCAGGGCCATGCTGTTTTGAAATCGTTGCGTGCCGCCCGCAGTGGCATCGCTCGTGGGATAGCCCAGGGTGCCCGCGGGCCCCGCAAGCGATTGGTAGGCCGCAAGCAGCGCCCCGCCGACGACGTAGGCCGTGCCCACGGCATCGCTTTCGGCCAGCATGTAGGTGGCACCAGAGGTATCCTGCACCATCTGGACGTAGCCGTTGCCCACCCGCTGCGCCGGACTCGGCACCGGGATGGCCGCGGATATCTTATTGCGAGTCAGCGCGTCCTGAAAGGATTGCTGCACAGCCGGCGTCGAGCCGTCGCCCACC
>DATJYJ010000169.1:0-10293 GCA_035578025.1 Verrucomicrobiia bacterium | reverse complement strand
CCGTGGACCTCGTACGCCAGCATCTCTTCGCACGCCGCGCGATTCAGCTTGAGCATGCTCTCCACCGCCGCCGCCACGTCGCTCTCCCGCGCGGTGCCGCGCTTCAGAGCCGTGCCGATCACTCCCGTCCCGATCGCCTTGGTGAACACCAGCGCATCGCCCGCGCGCGCCCCGGCATTCGCCTTCACGCGATCCGGATGCACCAGCCCGGTCACCGCGTACCCGAACTTGATCTCGTCGTCGGCCACGCTGTGCCCGCCCAGAATCGAGCACCCCGCCTCGCGCATCTTCTCCGCGCCGCCCTTCAGAATCTGCTCCAGGTCGTCCAGGTCGCCCTTCGCCGGATACGCCAGGATCGACAGCGCCGACACCGGCCGCCCGCCCATCGCCCACACATCACTCAGCGAATTCGCCGCCGCAATCGCGCCGAACGTGTACGGATCGTCCACGATCGGCGTGAAGAAATCCACCGTCTGCACCAGGGCACACTCCGGCGTCAGCTTGTACACGCCGGCATCGTCGGCAGTGTCAAACCCGATCAGCACATTTTCGTCGGCCCAGCGGGGAACCTTCTGTAACACCCGGTCCAACAACTTTGGACTCAGCTTGCTTGCTCAACCCGCGGCCTTCACGTGTGCTGTTAATTTCCTGAGCTGTGTGGTATCTGCCATGCGGCCCTTACTATAATAGCGGCAATGCGACGCACCGCCGTTTTTTCCGCTGTTCTGCTTCTGGGACTGGCTTTCACGCTCGTATCCCGCGACCCCGACGCCCGCCTCAAGAAATCCGCGCGCTCCGCCGACCGCAACGGATGGATCCAGGTGCACCTGGAAGGCAGCCCGGCAGAGATCGGATATCAGCACGGCTACCTGCTCTCCTCCGAAATCCAGGACAACTTCAAAGCCATCTCCACCGAGATGGTCCACGAAGAGAAACGCGACTGGGAGATCTTCCGCAAGGTGGCCCAGGACGTCTTGTGGCCGCACATCGAGCAGGAGTACCGCGACGAGCTGAACGGCATCGTCGAGGGCCTGAAGGCGCGCGACGCGAAGCTGGACATATGGGACATCGTCGCCCTCAACGCCTGGCTCGAGCTGCCCTACTATGACAAAGTCCACGACAAGGCCACCGGCACGCACACCAACGCCGCCGGGCCGGGCGATCATTGCAGCGCCTTCGTAGCCACCGGCAGCTACACCAAAGACGGCCGCCCCGTCATCGCGCACAATAACTGGACCAGCTACTCCTCCGGCGAGCGCTGGAACATCATCTTCGATATCCAGCCGGCCAACGGCAACCGCATCATCATGGACGGCATGCCGGGCCTGATCCACTCCGGCGACGATTTCGGCATCAACTCCGCCGGCATCATGATCACCGAGACCACCATCAGCAGCTTCACCGGATTCGACACCGCGGGTGTGCCCGAGTTCGTCCGCGCGCGCAAGGCCCTGCAGTATTCGGCCTCCATCGACGATTACGCGCGCATCATGAAGGACGGCAATAACGGCGGATACGCCAACAATTGGCTGTTGGCCGACCGCAAGACCAACGAGGTGGCCAGCCTCGAGCTCGGCCTGAAGAACGTGGTTCTCCAGCGCACCAGGGACGGCTTCTTCGTCGGCTCCAACTTCCCCGCCGACCCCAAGCTCGCCCGCGAAGAGACCGATTTCGACCTCAAAGACCGCGGCCGCAGCGAAAACGCCCGCCACGAGCGCTGGCTCGCCCTGATGGAGCAGAACAAAGGCAAAATCGATACCGGGCTGGCGCAGAAATTCCTCGCCGACCACTTCGATTCCTACGAAGGCGGCCCGGGCGGCAGCGAGCGCACGCTATGCGGCCACGTCGAGACCAGCCCGCGCGGCATGGGCACCTGGCAGCCGCCCTACGCCCCTGCCGGCGCCGTGCAGAACAAGGTGACCGACGCCGCGGGCGCCGAAAAGATGTCGATGCTCGCCCTGCTCGGCCATGCCTGCGGCCGCAGCTTCAAGGCCTCCGAGCACCTGTCCAGGCATCCGGAATTCGCCTGGGAGCGCGACATCCTGAAGGACATGCCCGCGCGCTCCTGGACCCGCTTCACAGCTAAGTGAACCGGACCCGGGCTACAGCCTGGCTAAAGCCTGTCCTACGATCCGCGCAATAGCAGTCCGAGCTTTCGCAGCGTTCCTCGCGTTCCTCAGGCTTACTCGATTCCGGCACGGGTTCTGGCATAATAGAAGCAGAGGCTCGGTTCGACAGGCCGGCGCATCGCGCACCCTCCGAAAGAACCCTCCAACCCCGCTCTAAACTGCCCTATGAAAGTAGAATCGCCAATCAGCATGCTTGAAATTCTCACGCCGGGAGCCGTCGCGAGCCGCGCGCGGGTCGTCTTGTTCGATTTCGACGGCACGCTGTCGCTCATCCGCTCGGGATGGATGGACGTGATGGCTCCGATGATGGTCCAAGTGCTGCAGCGGCTAAAAACAGGAGAGACGGAACAGCAACTGGCCGCCTTGGTGCGCGAGTTCATCTACCGGCTGAACGGCAAGCAGACCATTTATCAGATGATGCAGCTTGCCGAAGAGGTGAGGCAGCGCGGCGGTACGCCGGAGGATCCGCTTCACTACAAGCACCAGTACCTGGACCTGTTGTGGCAGCGGATCAGGCACCGCGTAGCAGCGCTCGAATCCGGAGCCGCCCGGCCTAATGACTACCTGGTGCCCGGCTCCATGGAGCTCATCCGAGCGTTGAAGGATCGCGGCTTGAAGCTCTACCTGGCCAGCGGCACCGACGAGGTCTACATGAAGCGCGAAGCGGACCTGCTCGGCCTGACGCCCTACTTCGACGGCGGCGTCTTCGGCGCGCTGGACGACTACACGAAGTTCGAGAAGGACATACTGATCCGCGACATTATTCACAACGCGGGGATTCGCGGAGACGAGTTTCTCGCCTTCGGCGACGGATACGTGGAGATCCAGAACGTGAAAGAAGTGGGAGGCGTGGCTGTCGGCGTAGCCACGGACGAAAAGGAATGTCTCACGGTGGACGCGTGGAAACGCGACCGGCTGGCGCAGGTTGGCGCCGACTACATCATCCCGAACTACCTGGGACGGGAAGAACTCTTTTCGGCGCTCTTTGCCGCTTGATCCCGATCAAGCCGAGATTTTGAACCGGAAACTCATGTCCTCGCCGAACCACTGGATGTAGTTGGTTCCCCAGCCGTTGTTGAAGAGGCTGAAGTGGAATCCTTTGGCCGGATCCGGCTGGTTCCTGGAAAAGTACACCGGTAACTTCTCGCCCAGGGCGACTACCGGCGCATCCAACGACTCGATTTTCAGAGTGCCTTCCGGGCCGCGATATCCCAGGCCGCCGAGGACCGCATGCATGGCGCGGTTGCCGCCGGTCACCACGTCGAAGGGCGAAACCGGACTGCCGGACTTGTCCATCATCCAGCCTCGAGGATCGGAAGCGGACGGCAAGAAACTCAGCCACAGACCTTCGGGCATGCGGTTCGCGGCCTTGCCGAACCACGAGAAGCGGATCTCGATTGCGGGTTCGGCATCGGGCAGGATCATCTCCAGGTACATTTTTTGCGGCCAGGCGGTGCGGCCGGTCTTTTCCGCCTCGGGATCGTCGATTTTGAGCTGAGCCACGATGCGCTGGCCCTCCGCGGTTTGAGCGGCGCGGCAATCGCCGATCACGGGCTGCCACACGCGGCTTTGCGCGCCGAAACGCTCGATGTTCGGTTTGCCGAAATCCTTCGGAGCCCAGTCGGCCTGGCTCTTGAGGTATGCGGTAAAGAAGCGGTCGTAGTCGGCCTTGGAGAGCGTTTGGTAGGAGAACGCGGCGAACGGCCGGGCCGGCGAAGCCCACTCGTGCCCGGACTTGCGGCTTCGCAGGCGGGAGATGGCGCCCGTTTTCGGGTCGAGTGCGACGGTGAAATGCTTCGTCTCGATGGGCTCGGCGGCGGCGTGCGGCTTCAAGCCGGAGACGTCGGGCTCGCGGGGCTCGAGGCCGCGCAACCGATCGGCCGCCTCGGTGCGAAGGGGCGCCGGCAAGGCAGCAATGGCATCGAAGAGGTCCTGACGCTTTTCGACCCAGCTCGACTGCACCACCTTGTACTTCGGCTGGTCCAGCATCGACCGCAAATCGTGGGGCGTATAGTGATCGAAATCCAGCCATGTCTTGGTATCGGTGCCCCAGGTGTGCTCCACCTCCAGCAGGAAGCTGGCGAGGAACGCCAGATCGGCGGGGCCGCCCGCCTGGAGCTTGCCGTCCGCGATCCACCGGCTGCGCAGGCGCGCCGCTTCGAGATAGCGGGCGACCTTCACGGGATCGCTAGGCACGCCGTAGATCCAGGTATCGCCGATCTCCTGCGTCACGACCGGGAGACGGCCGCGGTACGGCTCGACGGCATTGGCGATATCGGTGAGGCTGGCGGCTTTCACCTGGGCATTGGGGAACTGCTTTCGCAGGCCGGAATAGATATGGCGGATCTCGTCGAGGGTGTGGGGGCCGGCGTTGTCGTCGCGAACCTCGACGTCGACCGCGAGGTCCGACCCGGGGATCTTCACGACGCCGCCGTAGTTGTGCAGATGGTACATGACGACCAGCGAATTGCCGGCGGCGTCCTTCCACAGGAACAGGGGCGGCACGTCGGGCGGCGTACTGGCGGAGTTGACGCCGATGTCGAGGAACTTCACGCCGTGCCCGGCAAGAGGAGCGACGATGCCGCGCGTGTGCCCGGGAACGTCGGTCATCTTGGCGCCGGTGGTGGTGCGCTGGAAGCGCCGGTCGAGCGATTGGGAGAGCGCCACCCCGCCGGCGATCAGGGAGCGATCCATGAGCTCGGTCTGCCAGGTAAACGGCAGAGCGTGCCAGGCGAGGTCTCCGTCGCGGATGGCCTGCTCCATGCGCTGGCGCTCCGCGCCGGAGTGCTTTTCCAGGTACTGGTAGACCAGCCAGGAGCCGGTGGTCCAGACGTAACGGTCGGCGCCCTGGCTGCGCAGCGCCGCCGCGGTCTGGATGGCGCGCGGGAAATATTGCTCGAAGTACTTGCGGATGATGTTCGCCTGGGTATCGACGAAACCGACGTCGAGGTGGCACTTGAACATGACCAGGACGCGCTTTACTTCCGGATCCGGCGCCGCGGATTCGGAGGCCTGGAAGGCAGGTGCGGCTTCCGGAGTCAACATCCGGAAGGCGCCCGCGGCCAGCAGATTGCCGATGAAGTTTCGACGTTCCATCCCTTCCAGATTATGACGCCGCACATCGCCGGGGTTCGACCCGACAAAAAATGTACCCGGGCGAGGGCCGCCTGCATCAAACCGTGTATCCGCGTCGGAACCCGTGCGTAAGGAGCACACCAATGGCTCGAAACATGTTTGTGGCGCTGGCATTCGTTTTGGCCGGTACAGGGTTTCTCGGTGCAAATACCCCGGTCACGATTTCTTTGAACGAACCGATCACGGTCGCCGGTGTGCCGCAGGTCACACTTGGCCCGGGAACGTACGTCGTGCGGACGGTGGATAGTGCCGCCGGCATGAAGGTGGTTCAGGTCTTGAGCAAGGGGCAGGACTATGTGTATACGACGGTCCTGACAATCCCGGCGACGAGGCCCTACCCGGACGACAAGCGGCAGTTTGTGTTCTCGGAGACTCCGTCGGGCACGCCACCCGCGCTCCACTTCTGGTTTCCGCCCGGCGAGACTTCGGGACATGAGTTCGTCACTCCGCGCGGCCTGTTCGCTCCGCAGCTTGCCAGCGTGCCGGGATCGCTGCAGACCCGGCCCGATCGTGGCGCGAACGCCGGGGAACGCGCGCAGACCGCAGCGGACCTTTATGCCTTGCGGGAGGTTCTCGAGCAGATCGAGAATGGCAAGTTTGGCGCCGCGCGCGATTCGTTCCGGCGCAACTACTTCCTGGCACAGAGCCGCGAGGGCGCGATGGCGTCGTTCCTGCTCGCCCTGCTCATGACCGACAGCAAGGAAGCGAAGGCATCGCTCGAACTGGTGAACCGGCTGGACCCGGTGCGCGCCCGGGTGATGGCGGATCTGGGCGTTGACGCCGTGGTCCAAACGCTTCCGGCCGCGCGCAAGGACCTCAAACGGAGCCCGGTTCGCCGCTTCCTGCTGAATTTCGCGATGGAGAGGATCGACGATACGATTCCGCGTACGGCCGTACTCGCGTTCGAACGGCATACGCTGAAGGGCGATTCGTTCCCGGTCGAGCTGGCGTTGGACCGGCGGCGCGAAGAGGTTGCCCGGAACAGGGCGCGGGAGGAGCAATGGGTTCTGGCCCGGGCGCAGCTCTCGAAATTGAATGACTGCGTCAAGCTGCTGCTGAATCGAGTGGGGGCTCTGGAATACTCGGCGACCGTGGAGGCGAAGGTGGGGTCCGGGAGGGTGACCTTCCGCGTGGTGCTGGACCGGCGGCGGCTGACCGATCTGGATGCGATCGTGGAACTGTCGCAGAGGACGATTTGCGGCCGGCACTCCAGGCTCGAACGGCTGATTTCCGAGCGGAATGCGGCCGTGGCCCGCGAGCTCGATTCGCTGCGGTCGGCGTTGAGGGAGCTGGACCGGCAACCAGGTTCCACCACGAGGTCGCGGTATGCGTCGATTCGCAACTGGGAGGGCGCGCGGGCGTCCGACGTGTCGCGCGATCTGATGATGCTGGCCGAGGCGGCGAACTCGCCGCTGATGCGGCCCTCGAGCGTGTTTCGGGCGGACAGCGGCTATGTTCAGATGAACATCGCGGGGTCGCTGGCGAGGCTCGCGGATTGGGCCGGTCTGTAAGACAGTCACGCGCTGAGATCTATGGCATAATTGGGGCAACCTCAGTTACCGAGAGGGGCACGAAGGTGAAGACCGCAGCGCGTTTTCTTCTGCTGGGAGGGATCGCGGTGCTTCACGTCATGGCGCAGGCCGGTGGAGGAGCGACTACCGGCGGTGGCGGCCAGACAGGCTCCAGTGCGGGCTCCGTCGTCGGAATCAGAGGGTCCGAGACTCGGCCAGTCTACATTTCCGGCAAGGTTGTCATGCAGGACGGTTCGGCGGTCTTGCAGAATATCGCCATCCAGAGAGTCTGTAGCGGGATCGCCAAAACGGTGGCCTACACCGACTCCAATGGGCGGTTCGGTTTTCAATGGAGCGACCGCAATCGTGTACTGACCGACGCTGCCGATGCCGGGTCCGGTTCCGGCCGGAATGGAGGTACCGGTGGATTTGCCAGCTCTCAATCTGCCGGCGGCGGCAACGTGCTGGCTGCAGATCCATTCGGCAGCCGGATGATTAATTGCGAAATACGGGCGAGCCTGGCGGGGTTCAGCTCCGGCACGGTGCGGCTGTTCAACCAGGGGCCTGGAGATAGCCCCGATATCGGCGTCATCGTGCTGAGCCGGATCGCGGGTGTCGAAGGGTCGTCGATCAGCGTCACGTCGATGATGGCGCCGAAAGAGGCCAGGAAGGCTTACGAACATGGCCTCCAGGCTCTGTTGAAGAACAAGCCGGGCGATGCCGCGAAGGATTTCGAGAAGGCGGTAAGCACCTACCCGCAGTATGCTGACGCGTGGGTGGAGCTGGGCAGGATCCGCATCGAGCAGCAATCCATGGCGCCCGCCCGCGCCGCCCTGATGCAGGCCATGAGCTGCGATCCGAAACTGGTCACGCCATATGTGGAGCTCGGCCTGCTGGCGGCGAAGGAGGCGAACTGGCCGGAGTCGGGCAAGTATCTGGATCGCGCCGTGGAGTTAGATCCGGTCGACTATCCGCAGGCCTGGTATGCCGATGCAGTTGCCAACTACAACCTGAAGAAATACGACGCGGCGGAGAAGGGCGCACGGATGGCAGTCAAACTGGACGCCCGCCATGCCAATCCGCGATCGGAATACCTGCTGGGACTCGTACTCGCGGAGAAGCAGGACTACGCAGGCGCGGCGGCAGAGCTGAAAAACTACATGAACCTCGCGCCGAATGCTCCGGACCTGGCGCAGGTGAAGGATCAGCTTGGGCAGATCGAGAAGCTAAAAGCGCGGCCGAGGTAGGTTGGAAGGGCACACCCCTTGGCTCAGCGCGCTTCCATCCGGTACATCGGCATTCCCGATTGAAACATGCGGAGCGCCTTGCCATCCACGATCGTGTCGAAGACGACGCGCTCGGGAGTGAAATCCGGCTCAGCCGGGCGGAACGCCGCCGGGCCGGTGGCGATGAGGGCAGTCCCGTCCATGAGGAGCTTTCCTTTGAGGACGTAGACGCGGACCGCGCCCTCTTCGGGATTGTGATTGACGTAGCGGCCGGTATAGGCGGCGTATTCGGCGGGTGCTTCGAACTGCTTCGGCCCGCTGTAGGCGCTATTGGTGAACCATTCGGGTCCGTGAGACACCTCGACGATCTTGCCGGACGCGCGCTGGAATAGAAACGGGAAGTCGGCCAGTTCGTCGGATTCCACGCGGAAGGTGTTGGCTTGCATGGGCAGCAGCGGGATCGAGCGGCCTTCCCGCTTGAGGAGCAGCCGATTGCCGTCCGCGGCGAATTCCAGGGTCTTTCCCGAGCCCGAATAGACGCCCGTGTAGTCGGCAGCGTTGGAGACCGCCGAGGGATCGTGCCGGGCCGGCGCATCCGGCAGCGGCTGATTACGGATGGCCGTCCTGACGGCTGCGATGGCCCACTGCACGAGCGGGCGATCGAGGCCGCCGTTTCCCATCACGACGATGGCGAAGCCGTCGTTCATGTGGGCTTCGAACAAGGTGGCGAATCCCGCGATCCCGCCGCCGTGGCTGATGACGGTATCGCCGTCCACGTCGCGAACGAAGAGGCCATAAGCGTATTGGTTGAGCGCGGGCTTGGTGAGCATGGCGAAGGCACGATCCGAGAGCACTCTGCCGGCCGGCGCCATGCCACGGTTCAGAATCAGGCGCGCGTACGCGGCCATATCGCCGGCCGTGGACGCGATGCTGCCATCGGCCGCCAGGTACTCGAACCAGGGCTCCTCGGCGTACTCGCCATTGTACGGCCATCGCGAATAACTCACCGGAAGCCTGGCCCGCAACGCGTCGACGATCGCGCCTTGGGTGGCGCTCATGCCGACGCGATCGAGCACGCGGCGCCGCACGATGGATTCGTAGCGGGCGCCCTCAATGCGCTCGAGCACGTACCCCAGAATCTGGAACCCGAGATTCGAATACCAAAAATGCTCGCCGGGAGCGTAGGACGGCACGAAATCGCGCACAGACCATGCGGCGAAGGGCATGGATGCGAGATCGGGGCGATAGTTCTGCAATCCGGCGGTGTGGGTGAGAATGTCGTGGCCGGTGATGGGGCGGAATCCGGACTTGATTTCAAACCAGGGCAGGTATTTGGTCAGCGGCGCCTGGGGATCGAAGCGGCCTTCGTCGAACAACTGCATGAGCGAGATCGCGGTAAAGGACTTCGAGACCGATCCGATTTCGAACAGGGTGTCGGGCGTGATGCGCGTCCGGGCATTCAGATCGGAGTAGCCGTAGGCGCCAATTTTCAGAGTGCGGTTCCGGTCGGTGATCGCGATGACCGCACCCGGATTGGTCGAAGCGGCGAAGGCTTTGTCGATGGCGGCAAAGGCACGCTCCAGGCGGGCGGCCTGATCGGACTGGGCAAAGGCCGGCGAAAGGAAACAGGAGATGAGAAGGAGGAGGCGCGGCATGCGTACCAGTCTAGCGGGAAGGAGACACGCTGGTCCGCTTCGCGGGCGACGCGCGGGGCAGGTCGGGAACCTGCCCCACCCAGTCTGTTGGAGAATTCAACAACTGTATTGATTTTCCACGGCTTTTGCGACGGCAGGCCGATTGCTGCTGACAACTTGTTTCGGATCAATTCAGGGGCGGTCTGCGTGTTTTGACGCAGGCGGCCGGAGAAAAGGACGGCAACCATGACGCTCGCCGCTACGGAACACACAACCGAGTACCTTCGCGCACTGCCGGGGGACGATGTCCGGCAGATTCTCTGGCGCTTCGCCGACCGTTACGACCTGCAGATGCTGGTGCAATCGGTGCGGGCAGTGGCTCGCGGGCCGGTGGCGCGGCTGGTGGCGCAGGGGGCGCGCAATACCCACGAGTGGACGGCGGAGAAGTCCTCGCTGCTCGAAGCCTTCGACGAATCGGGGATCACGGGGGTCTTCATGGAGCCCTCGCAGGGCGGGTTCATCGAGGGGCCGAAGAACCTGGCGCTGGCGCTGGTGGCGTTCGAGCTGGCGTGGGTGGATGCCGGGGCGGCCACGGGGAGCCTGGCGGGGTGCCTGGCGCTGTCGCCGATCCACGAGCGCGGGACGGACGCGCAGCGCG
>DATJYJ010000168.1:0-11865 GCA_035578025.1 Verrucomicrobiia bacterium | reverse complement strand
CGCATATCAGTGGTTGAACTCGAACTCGGTGGAATTGACCAGGGCCCACAATACGTCGTCGTAGCCCGCTTTGTCGGCGGGGCTTGCCGAGACCAGCGACAGCATCTTCTTTGCCTCGGCTTCCGACGGCTTGCGACTCAAGGTGCGAACGAAAAGCTCGTCGATGATCTCGCCCGGCTTCTTGCCCGCCTTGAGCATCGCGGGCACCACCTGGCTTCGGGCGAGCTTGCCTTCGAGGGTGTTGCCGTTCACCATGTGGAGCGCCTGGGCCAGGGTCGGCTCGATGTGCGTTTCCGAGGTGCTCACGGAATCGCGCGAAGAGGCGCCGAACGTCTTCAGGAAATAGTTGTTGGAGCGGTAGAGCCCTTCGTAGAGCTGCATGGCGCGCATGCCGCGCGGGCTTTCGCTGAACTCGCCCGGCGTTTCGGTGATCTGGGAAAGCGCGTCCAGCATAACATCCGCGCGCAGGCGGCGCAGGCGCTGGTGCGAGAACTGCGAATCGTCGTCGCGGTTGCTGTCGTTCGCCGCCACGGATGCCTGGTACACGTGCGAATTGCAGATGTCGCGGATCAGGCGCCGCGCGTCATAGCCGTAGTCTGCCAGCCGTTTGCCGAGTTCTTCGAGCAGTTCGCGATTGCTCGGCGGATTGCTGATGCGGACATCGTCCACCGGGTCCACAATGCCTCGGTCGAAGAACTGCGCCCAGATGCGGTCTGCCAGGTTCTGGCGGAAGAGGGCGTTGTCCTTCGAAGTAAGCCAGTCAGCAAGGGCGACGCGCGGGTCCTTGCCTTGTATGTCCGCGGCATCGCCGCCGAGGAAACGCGCCGGCACCGGGTGCCCGTCCAGCAGATGCTTGGCTGGGGGCGCATTCGGGTCGTCGTAGACGTACATCTCGCGCGCTTCGCTCGCCACTTTGCGTTTGACGCCGGTGAAGAAGCTGACGAAGCCGTAGTAGTCCTCCTGGGTCCAGCGGTCGAACGGATGATTGTGGCACTGCGCGCACTGCACGCGCACGCCGGTGAAGACTTGGGAGAAGTCCTGCGCAACGCCCTTGGGATCGAACTGGCCCTGCGGCAGCATGGTGTAGAGATTGACCGGCGGGTTTTGCAAGTTGCTGCCGGTGCCCGCCACCTGGGCCCGCACGAACTGGTCCAGCGGCGTGTTGCGCTTCATCTGCTCGCGGATCCATTGGTAGTAGGCGAAGGCGGCCTTGCGGTCGGTGCCGAACGCGCCGTTGTTGCTGTCGCTGCGGATCTTGAGCCATTCGGCCCAGCGAGTGGCCCACAGGTCGGCGTACTCGTCGCGTTGGAGCAGCGCATCGATCAGCCTGGCACGCTTGTTTGGCGCGCGATCGGCCATGAAAGACATGTACTCTTCTTCGGTGGGCGGAAGACCGATCAGATCCAGGTAGGCCCGACGCAGAAACTGCTCGTCGGTGGCGGGGCCGCTGGGCACGATGCGCAGCTTCTGCAGCTTGGCGTAGACCAGCTCGTCGACGTAGTTGCCGGCCTTCAGCTTCGGCCACTTGAACTTGCCGTTGGGCAGGACGATGACCTCGGCGCCGACCGTGTATTTCGCAAACCGCGCGAATACGAATGTGTCGCCGCGCTTGCCGCCGGTGACCACGCCCTGATCGTCGATATCGGCCGTGCCCTTGTTGTTCGTGAGGTACAACGCGAGGTTGTTCACGACGCGGGTCGTGCCATCAGAATACCTGGCAATCACCTGCAACGGTCGCCGCCTGTCTTTGCCCGAGAAAACCACTTTCTCCGGCACGAGCGAGATGCCGGTGACGGTGGGCACGTTCGCCGCGTCATCCGGCGCGCCCGCCTGAATCCAGCGCAGCAGCGTGTTGTAGTATTCGCTGCCCGGTCTGAAGCGCCGGCCGCCCGAGTGCGGCACTGCACCTGTGGCTTTCAACAGCAGCAGGCTCTGTTCGGGCACGGCGAGATCGATGCGCCGGCCGACCATTTGTTTGGTCAGGCGGTAATAGTCTCCCGCGGGGTTGTAGCCAAAGAGGCCGAGGTGGAATCCGTCCTTACCGGATGCCGCTCCGTGGCATCCGCCGGAGTTGCAACCCGCGCGGAAGAAGACCGGCATGACGTCCAGCCGGAAGCTGGCCGGCTTCGGGGGCTGAGCCGGGGGAATAGTGGCCGCGATCAGCGGCGCGGCCGCCAGCACCAGGCTCAACCTCATAGCGACGACCTCGCCGCATCGACGCGAAGGATTCCCGATCCCGTGTGCGAATGTACGGTCTGTCCTTCCTCTTGCAGCTCGACTTCGCAGGTGATGCCCTTGTAGAGCCCGGCCAGCGCGTCGGGATCGGCCTCGACGTGGAATACGACCTCTTTGTCGGCCGCCGTGATAACCGGCGCCGGCTCCAGCATCCTGACCCCGCGCGGAAGCTGCTGCAGGCGGATGGTAGCTTTGCCTGGCAGGGGCTGGTTGAATCTGAGTGTGCCGGTGATCTCGCCGCGCTTGCCCTGTTCGACGCTCGAGCGCAGCAGCTCGATGGAGAGATACGGCTGGGCGACTCGCAGCTCGACGAATTCGCTCGAGACACGCACGCGCCCGATACCGCTGTAGGCGTCGCCGCCCGTGGTCGAGGCGTTCATCGCGATTTTGTATGTTCCCGGAGCCGCTTTGTCGTTGGCCTGCAGGCGCAAGGTGGCCTCGGTTTTGTCGGCCGGAATCGTGACGGTGGATTCCTTCGAGACTCCCGGCGGCAACCAGTCCGTCTGAATCTCGACCGCGCCGGTGAAACCCTCCGTGCGCTCCACCGTGGCTTCCAACAGCAGATCGCTGCCCTGCAAGAGTGGCGCTGGAGGCTGCGAAAGTCTGACGCGAAACGGCGCAGGCTGGACCACCGCCAGCGCGTACTGATCCGCAAACACGAAATGCCATGGCAGCTCCCCGCCGCGATTGGTGAACGCGAAGCCCTGCCGTGAGCCCGATTCCAACTTGACGCTCTTATCCACGGGCCTTGCCAGAATCTCGATCAGTGCCGCCTGCTCCCCGGCATCCGGCGCGGCCACGAACTGCACGGGCACGCGGGCGGCGCCTTTGGACACCCGGGGTGCGATCATGGTGACGCCCTTCGGCAAACCGCGCGCTTCCAGCTCGAGCTCGCCCTTGTAGTTGTTGCCCAGGCCTGGCGCAAGCTGCACGTCCAGCGTCCACCGGTTGCCCTTCGGGATGATCAGGCCAGCCAGCCGCGGCATCTGGTAACCGTCGGGCGCGGTGATGTGCGTGTACACCGCGTTGCGGACCGGTTCGATCTCCACCCGGTACACGTGGTCCGGACCGCCGGCCCCGGTGGCATCCTCGATCCCGAGAACGTACTCGCCATCGGCGCCAGGCTTGAAGATGGCGACCGGATCCTGCTGGTCTTTGATGTACCAGGTGGCCCGCGCGGAGGGCAGCCCCAAGTCTTGAAGCCGCGCGTCATCGGCCTCGAGAATGTGGTGTCCCTGGCCGGCGGCGCGAATCCAGACCCTCGGATCCACGGGCGCCCCCAGCGCGCGGGCAAATACCTGTACCTTCCACTCTTCACCCTTCTTTGCGTGGAAGCGATACTGATGAATCTCGCCTGGCTTGGCCAGAATTCCATTCAGCGCAGCCGGCAGCGTCGCCGAATCCGCGGGCCATACCACGTTCGGATACGGCGATACGCGCAGCATGTTGGGCGAGGGCGCATCGCCGAAATACTCCAACTTCCCCGCTTTCGCCGGCAGCACGATCTGCTCCGTGCGCTCGCCCGCGGGGTCGCCCAGGATGCGCGCGCCGATTGTGGTGCCGACCTGTCCACCCGCAGGGAAAATGGCGATGGGACGAGAGAAGGTCCCGATATGTGCGCGGTACCACGCCTGCCGCGGCGGAATGAAGATCTGCTGTTTGATCTCGATGAAGTAGCTGCCGGTGTTCGGAGCGACGATGCTCAGCATCGGGTCCTGAACGAAGAGGGCGCTATCGTCGTTGCGGCCGAGCTCCTTGCCGCTCGCGTCCAGGATCCGCACCGCGAGATCGTTCTCGCCGCCGTAATGCAACGTGCCCAGCCGCGCCGATTCCACCTCGACCGACACGCGCTGCCCTTCCTTCACCTCGACGCGGTACACGTCGATATCCGCGTCGGGGCCCGGCAGAATCTGTCCCTCGACCGTGACATTGAGAGGCACCGGCTTGGCCCGCTCGATGGTGTCGTTCTGCCCGACCTTGTCTTCGAATTCGTAGATGGTGGGGAACCGGCTTACCCAGAACGTGACGGCGTCGCTTAGGCCGGTTGCCGTTCGCACGCGCAGCACATGCTCGCCAACCGGGCAGTCTTTCGCGATCTGGAACCTCACCTTGAAGCCGTCGCCAGGCCGGGCATACGGCCGGAAGTCACCCGCCGCGGTGATGCCCGGTCCGTAGAACAGGACCTGCCTGGGATTCTCCAGCGCGAACCCATGAAATTCGACGTCGACGCTCGCACCCTGGCTTCCTCCGCGCGGCAGCACGTAGTCGATCATGTAGCGCGGGTCTGCGCACACGACGCCCGCGGCAGCCACGCCCAGCAGGACTAGCTTGCGCATAGTCCCCGGACGACTCTGCCGTCGCGCACGATATCGATCGGCCGATTGCCCGGCGCCAGCAGCCGGTCCTCGGAGTTGATGCCGAGACGGTTGTACACCGTCGCGAGAAAATCCTCTACCGTCACCGGATCGCGGTCCGGTTCCGCCGCGGTCGCGTTCGACGCACCGTAGATCTGCCCGCGCGTGATGCCGCCGCCGGCCAGCACCTGCGAGTAGCAGCGCGCCCAGTGGTCGCGCCCGCCGTTCTCGTTGACCTTCGGCGTGCGCCCGAACTCGCTGGTCACCATCACCAGCGTCGAATTCAGCAGCCCGCGCTGATCGAGATCCGTGATCAACCCTGCGAACGCCTGGTCGAATGCCGGCATGCCCTCGCTGACGGCCTCCTTGATCCGGACGTGGTTGTCCCAACCCTGCGACCCGTTGTACATCACGGTCACAAGGCGCACGCCCGCCTCCACCAGGCGGCGCGCGAGCAGAAGCTGCTTGCCGATGCTGCGCCGCCCGCCGCCATCGCCGTAGAGCTGCACGATCGAGTCCTTCTCACCTTCGAAGCTGAACGCTTTGCGCGCTTCCGGCGAGCTGATCAGCCTGTATGCCTGCTGGTAGAACTCGCCCATCGCATCCAGTTCCGCGGGGTTCGATTCCACCTGCCGGAAATGCTCTTCCAGCGCCTCGCGCGCGCTTTGGCGCCGCGCGAACCGCTCCTCGGTCATTCCCTTGGGCAGCGTGATGTCGCGTACTTGAAAATTCCGCTGTCCAGGGTCCGCTCCCAGTTCGAACGCGCCGTACTTCGAGCTGAGGTATCCGGTGCCAACGGATTGCGGCACGTTCGGCACCCCGACCCACGCGGGCAGATTGTTCTTCAGTCCGAGCTCGTGCGCGACCACGGCGCCGATCGCCGGGTGCTGGATCGCCGGTGTCGGCAGATACCCGGTGAACATCTGGTAGGTAGCCATGGCGTGATCGGGAATGCGGCCGGTCACCGTGCGCACCACTGTGATCTTGTCGGCGATCTGCGCCGTGCGCGAGAGGTTCTCGCTGAACACGACGCCCGGAATCCTGGTTTTCACCACGCCGAACGGCCCGCGGTACTCAATCGGGGCTTCGGGCTTGGGGTCCCACGACTCCTGGTGCGCCAGCCCGCCCGGCAGAACAATCTGGATGACGGACTTCGCGGGCCCCTCCGGCTTCTTCACCGGAGCGTTCAGCGTGCGCACCTCGCCGGCGCGCAACAGATCCGCGAGCGTGAGTCCGAATCCGCCCAGCAATCCGACTTGAATGAAACTGCGCCGGCCAAAGGATGTAAGGTATCGCGGCCCCGAACAATCGCCGCATTCGTGCTGCATCCCAGCTCTCCTCGCTCGCTATAGTTTAGAACTCCCCAAGGAGGTGAAAGTAGTCCTGTTTACAAAGTTTTACCGCTACTATTGAGTCATGCCTCACACCCGCCCTCTGGCCGCGATCACCGGCGCCTCCAGCGGTATCGGCGCGGTTTTCGCGCGCGCGCTCGCCCGCCGCGGCTACGACCTGCTTCTGATCGCCCGCCGCCGCGACCGCCTGGAAGAGCTCGCCCGCGAACTCAAGGGCGAAGTTCTGGCCGCCGATCTCACCGAAGACGACGACCTCCACCGAGTCGAAGCCCGTCTGCGCTCCGCGGACAACCTCGAGTTGCTCGTCAACAATGCCGGCTTCGGCGTCATGGGCACTTTCGCCGATGCGGACCTGGAGCAGCAGGAACGCATGCACCGGCTGCATGTCATCGCCACGCTACGGCTCA
This sequence comes from Verrucomicrobiia bacterium, assembly GCA_035578025.1. Taxonomy (GTDB): domain Bacteria; phylum Acidobacteriota; class Terriglobia; order Bryobacterales; family Bryobacteraceae; genus Solibacter. The sequence goes on along the minus strand of DATJYJ010000168.1, from coordinate 5,517 downwards.
CGCACGCCGCGCTCGGCGGCATGGTGGCGCGGCGCAAGGGCGGCATCATCAACGTGGCATCAGTCGCCGGTTTTATGACCAACCCCGGAGCGATCAGTTACTGCTCCACCAAGACGTGGATCAACAGCTTCACCGAGGGCCTGTACCTGGAACTGAAAGGCGCCGGCTCCCCTGTGCGGGTGCAGACGCTCTGCCCCGGCTTCACGTACTCGGAGTTCCACGACGCCGCGCATATGGACCGCGGCAAGCTCGCGCCGAAAGCATGGTGGCTCACCGCGGAGTCAGTGGTGGAGGATTCGCTTGCCGGTCTCGATCGCGATCGGCTTTTCGTGATCCCGAGTTTCCGGTACCGCGCGCTGGTTTGGGTGGTCAACCGCCTGCCCCGCGGTTTGAAACACGCCATTCTGATCCTGGCCGCGCGCCGTCAGGGGCGCTTTTCGTCGGCCTAAATCCCGCGCATCTTCTTGTAGTTCGCCAGGCACTTCTCCGCCGTCTCGAACTCCGGATACCGGCTGCCCTCCTGCTCGATCAGGTAATACTCGGCTCCGCCCACCTTTTCGGCGGCATCGAAGATCTTCATCCACGGCACGTCGCCCTCGCCGAACAGGACGCGGTAGCCCTTCTCCTTGTCGCCCTCGACCGGCTTCGCCCAATCCTTCACATGCAGACTCCGGATGCGCCCCGGATTGGCATTGATCCACGCCACCGGATCCTCGCCCACTTCGACGCAGGTGCCCACGTCGAGCTGCAGCATGAAATCCTTGGGCGTGCCGGCCGCGATGATCTCGATCGGCCGCTTGCCTTCGAGCAGCCGGAACTCGGCCTGGTGGTTGTGATATCCCGAGCTCAATCCCGCCGGCCGGAACTTCTCCATGGCCGCCGTGAGTGTTTCGGCGACGCCCTTCCATCCGTCGAGGCCCTTCACGGTCCCCGCGCTGGCCATCACCACGTACTTCGAGCCGAGAATGCTGTTCAGATCGATTGCTTTTCCGATCCCCGCGTTACGGAACGATTGTCCGCCGCTATTGTGCGTGGAGTTGCACCGGATGCCGCTATCGTCCATCACCTTGCGCACTTCCTTCGCGAAATCGGTGGTCCACTCGTAATAAGGCCCGTAGAACTCGACCACCTGGTATCCCATCTTCGCGATGGCACGCACGGTGCCAGGCGTGTCTTTCGTCATCTCACCGCGCACGCTGTACAGTTCGATTCCGATCGGCAGGTTCTTGCCCGCGGCGAATGCCAGCGGCGTTGCCGCTGCAGCCGCCAGAAACGAGCGGCGCGAAAGTCCTGGAAGCCTGGTCATGCCCAAGAACATATCACGCTGCGTAGTATCCTGAGACAAGAACGTGCGTCTTCGAGCGATCGTCCTCGCGACCCTGGCCCTGGTCACCGCGCTCTACGGGTTTCAACGCCCCTGGCGCGAATACCCCGGCGTGGAATACGAAAAATTCCCCATCCCGCCGGACTTCCATGAGAAGACGGAGTGGACCTTTGCCCGCCTCATGTATCCGCCGGTGGGCCGCATCTATGGCGGTTTCGAGCTGGTCCCGGGGGGCTGGACTCAAGGCGGCTCCAACTGGACCATGGACTACCCGCGCAGCGACCGTCACCTGCTGCAGGCGGTCCGCCGCCTCACCCGCCTGCATACGCGCTCTGTCGAGCAGCCCGTGAATCTCGATGAGGGCGATCAATACGATTGGCCCTGGCTCTACGGAGTCGAAGTGGGCCACTGGAATCTGACCGACGAGCAGGCGCGCGGACTGCGCGAATTCCTTCTCCGCGGCGGATTCTTCATGTGCGACGATTTCCACGGTGCCATCGAGTGGGAGGTTTTTGCTGCCAGCATGTCAAAGGTCTTCCCCGACCGGCCCATCGTCGAGATTCCCAACGGCGATTCCATCTTCCACACCATCTACGACCTCGATGACCGTTACCAGGTGCCCGGCATGCCCGCCCTGGAAGCCGGCGTGACGTACGAAAAGCAGGGAAAGATCCCGCATTGGCGCGGCATCTATGACGACCACGGGCGCGTCATGGTGGCTATGTGCTTCAACATGGACCTCGGCGACTCCTGGGAGCACGCCGACGACCCGGCTTATCCCGAAAAGTATTCGGCCCTAGGCCTGCGCATCGCGTTGAACTATGTCGTCTATGCGATGAGCCACTGACCGGTTCGAATTAACCCTTTCCTTCCAGAGAGTTCCAAAAAATTGTGCGGCCCGAACGCCACTCAAGGAGGGTAACATTTGGCCGACGGCTCGCGCCTGTATGGTGTCAGCTCATGGCACTCCACCGTTTTTCCACACTTTTTCTGCGGTTTCTGGCCGTCTGGGTGGCCGTCGCGGGGCTCATCGCTTCTGAACACCACGGCACCGTCAGGTCCGCCGGGCTTCCGGTGCCCGGTGCGACCGTGACGGCGACCCGCGACAGCGAAAGCCACGTCACCACCACGGACGACAACGGCCGCTACTCGTTCCCCGATCTTAAAGATGGCGTCTGGAAGATCGAAGTGGAGATGCTCGGCTTCGCGAAGGTTTCGAACGACGTCGGCGTCGCTTTCGATTCGCCTGCCGCCGAGTGGAACCTCAAGTTCCTCACGCTCGGCGAAATTGTGGCGCCTCCCGCACCTGCGGCCACACCCACGCCGTCACCCGCGCCTGCGCCGACCACTTCCGCGGCGGCAGAACCGGCCAAGACTCCGGAGAAGCCGGCGCCCACTCCGGCGGCCCCCGCATCGCCCGCACCGGCCCCGGCGAATAATGCCACAGCCCGCGCCAGCAGCAACGGCGGGCGCGGCGGACGCGGACAGAACGGCGCCAACGGTGGACGCCCGAGTCTCACCCAGGCCATGAACAATTACCAGCGCGTCGATGTCAACGCCTCAGGTGACCTGTCGGCGGCCGGCGAGGCCGGCAATCTCGGCGCGAACGAGATGGCCGACTTGAGCGGCAGCGCCGACGCCAGCCTCATGGTGAACGGCAGCCTGAGCCGCGGTCTGGATGGGCCGCAGCAGAACGACTGGTTTGGGGGCCCCGGCGGGCGTCCCGGACCCGACGGCATGGGCCCGATGGGCATGGGAATGGGCCCTGGCGGCGACGGCATGAACAACTTCGCCAACGTGGGCGGTGACGGCGCGGGTCGCGGTGGAAGGGGCGGTCCGGGTGGACCCGGCGGCGGAGGCCCCGGTTTCGGAGGTCCGGGCGGGCCGGGAGGCTTCGGCGGACGTGGCGGGCCTGGTGGATTCGGCGGCTTTGGCGGGCGTGGCGGTCCCGGCGGCCGCGGCGGACGCGACGGCGGCGGCCGCGGTGGACGCGCGGGCGTGGCCAGTTTCGGCAACGCGCGGCGCGATCGGCGCATGCAGTACAACGCCAACGCCGCCTTCAGCCTGGATAACTCGGTTTGGGATGCTCGCCCCTACTCGATTAACGGCCAGGACACGGAAAAGCCGGCCTACGCCAAGGCGAGAGCCACTTTCATGGTCGGCGGGCCGCTCAAGATTCCACACCTGCTCGACGGGCGCAAAGGCACGTTCACCTTCAATTACCAGTTGAGCCGCACCCGAAACGGCACTACCAGCACCCAAAGCTTTCCCACATTGCTGGAGCGAAGCGGCGATTTCTCGCAGTCCATCGGCGCACAGGGACCGGTTACCGTGTACGATCCGCTCACCGGAGCTCCGTTCCCCGGGAACATCATCCCGTCGAACCGCATCAGCCCGATCGCGCTCGGGCTGCTCAACTATTATCCGGCGCCCAACGGTCCCGGATACCGGTACAATTACCAGGCGCCGATCGTAACCATCCAGAACAGCGACAATGTCAACGCGCGGCTGAACCAGACGCTCAACAGCAAGAACCGTCTCAGCGGCGGCATTGGCTACATGGGCAATAACAGCACCACCCCAAACATCTTTAGCTTCATCGACAGCGGCACCGGGCGGAACATGAACGCGAACATCATGTACACTCACAACTTCACGTCGCGGATCATCAATAACCTGCGCTACACCTTCAGCCGCTCGCGCAGCACCATGCTGCCGTATTTCGCATACAACCAGAACGTGGCCGCGGAGCTGGGTATCAACGGCACGTCGCAAGACCCGCGCAACTGGGGGCCGCCCAGCCTGTCGTTCACAAACTACGGCGGCCTGTCGGACGGCAACTCTTCGCTGGTTCGGAACCAGACATCCAGCGCGGGAGACAGCATCATCTGGGTGAAGGGCGTGCACAACATAACCGCGGGCATGGATTTCCGGCGCCAGCAGTTCAATCGCGCGAGCGACCCCAACGGCCGCGGCTCTTACACCTTCACCGGTATCGCAACGTCGAATTCCATCACCGGGGTGCCCGCCGCGGGCGCGGGATTCGACTTCGCGGATTTCCTGCTCGGACTGCCTGCCACGAGCAACATCCGCTACGGCAATAGCGACCTTTATTTCCGCAGCTCTTACTGGGACGCGTACGTCACCGACGATTGGCGCGTCAACACCAAGTTCACGCTCAACTACGGCTTCCGCTGGGATTACGGCACTCCGATCACGGAGTTGTACAACCACATTGTGAACCTCGATGTCGCGCCCGGCTTTGCCGCCGTCTCCCAGGTGCTGGCCGGACAGAGCGGACTGTATTCGGGCGCGGTGCCCACCTCGCTGGTCCGCCCGGATCACAACAATTTCTCGCCGCGCATCGGGTTCGCCTTCCGGCCGGGCACCAAGCGCAACATCGTAGTCCGCGGCGGGTACGGAATCTATTACAACAGCTCGGTCTACAACACCATCGCCAACAATATGGCGCAACAGCCGCCGTTCGCCACCACGCTGAGCGTGGCCACCTCGATCGCCGCGCCGCTCACGCTGGCCAACGGGTTTCTGGTCCCATCCACCAATTCCGTCACCAACACCTACGCCATTGACCCGAACTATCGCACCGGCTATGCACAAATCTGGCAACTGGCCGTGCAGAGCGATCTCGGACACTCGCTGGTCGGCACCATCACTTATAACGGCACGAAGGGCACACGGCTCGACCAGACGATTCTGCCGAACTCCGCGCCATCGGGAGCCAAGGCGTTGCCGTGGCCCTCGGGCTATATCTACGAGATGTCCAACGGCGATTCCGTCTACCATGGCATCTCCGGGCAGTTGCAGCGCCGGTTCCGCAACGGCATCTCGGCCAACGCCATCTACACCTACTCGAAGGCCATCGATAACGCGGTGCAGGCGCAGAATTTCCTGGATACCGCGGCCGAGCGGGCCGTCTCCGCAACCAATCGCACCCACGTGGCGAACTTCAACTGGCAGTATTCCACCGGCGTGGGCCGCGCGGGCGGCACGCTGGTCAACGGCTGGAAGGGTGCCCTGCTGAAAGACTGGACTTTCACCAATGCGATCAGCATTGGCAGCGGCCGTCCGTTGACCCCGACCGTCGGCGGCGTGCGCGCCACCACCACCGGTACCGGCATCACCGGCGCGCAGCGCGCCGACGCGACCGGGCTGCCGGCGAATGCCGCGCCTTC
>DATJYJ010000167.1:0-5648 GCA_035578025.1 Verrucomicrobiia bacterium | reverse complement strand
CGCGATCAGATCCTGCCAGGTGTTGTGCTTGTTGGCGTCTTTGCCCGCGAGACGCCATGCGTCACCGAGCTCTCCGCCACCGCGAGCATGGCACACCCCATAGGTGATGCCTTCCTGCATGGCGGCGGCCCGCCGCGGACTGAAGTCGGCGAGCTCGGAAATACCATACGAACCATATGCCTCGAGCATGACGATCTGCGGCTTGGGCTTGCCCTTGGGCTGGATCAGAGACAACGGGACACGCACACCGTCATGCGCGCGTGCCTCGAGGTCGCTGACGATGTACTTCGAGGCGTCCATCCTGCCGCGGGCCTCGATGCCCAGATCCACGAATTTGTGCGTCGCCGGGTCATATCGATATTCCTGCGGCGGCACGACCCAACTGGAGAAGAGGATGGCAATGCCGGCCTGGCGCGGGTCGGAGAAAGCCTCCGTGATGTGTCCGCGCGTCGGCAGCGGAACCTCCTCGATCCGGTCCGAGCCGGCAGGCACGCGCAGTAACTCGGAATACGCCCCTTTGTTCGCGAGGACGTAGAGCGCATCGGCCGCCGCGTTTATGTTCTCGATTACCCGGTCGGCGGATGCGGGAACCAGCACGCGCGCCGCGGAGAGCGGTTCGCCGGCCTTCAGTACCAGCACCTTGAAGGTTGGCGCGTCCTTGTGTGAGCGGAGAAAGATCTCATCGCCGCGTTGATCGAAGCTGTTGATATCCGCATCGCGATCGCACAGCAGCGTCCAGTGCGCGTCGGGGTTTGCCGCCTCGGCAACCGGGGTGCTCCAGACCTTCAACTCATTCTGCACGCCGTTGATCGAGGCGAGCAGTGCGACGGGAGTCGCCGGGACGATGCCGATGATCGGAATCTCGTCGGGCTCGAAGCTCGTACCGCGCCCGATCCCGCGCCCGGCAACGACGATGGGATCGCCGTGCAGATCCCAGGCGTCGGCCGTCGAGTCCTTGTACTTGTCGGTATCAGGCTCACCGGGCAGCACCTTCTTCAGGCGATTGAAATACAGCCAGTGTGAGTCCGTGCTCCAGGCAGTCGCCCCGAATTGCGCTCGATCAATCGGGCCGGCGATCTGTTGGCTGCTCACGGCATCGTAGACGCTGATCGAGGCGTCTTCCGAGCCGCCCTCGGAGATTCCGACCGCAACCTTGGAGCCATCCGGCGCCGGGAGGATGTAGTTGATGGCAAAGGGTTTGCCGCCGTGGGCAGCCCGGATCGCGGCGATGTCGACGATCTTGCGCACGCCGTGGGGGTCCTTGACCATCAGGTCGAAATTATCCGAGCCCGGTGCGCGCTCCTGGTAGAAGGCGCGTTCCCCGTAATGCGCGTAGTTCTTGATGAGGCCGAAGCTCGCCGTGAAGGCGGCCACCCGCTCGCCCAGCGCGGCCCGTGGCTTGATCGAATCAATTACGGAACGGGTGTAGGCACCCTGGGCTTTCATCCAGTCCATGGTTTGGGGACCCGCCTGCTCCATGTAGCGGTAGTTGTCGGTGACCTTCTGACCCCAGAGTGTTTCAGTCACCGGCATCGCCGGTGCGTTGGCAGGCTTGTCGGCAGCGAGGGCAGCAACCGCACAGGCGGCAAGTGCGCTCGCAAGGAGCGCCGATGATGGTTTCATAAACTCACCTGACAATGGTCGGCGAAGACGAGAGACTCTAGCTTACTCCCGCGGGATCTGGGCATCCGACTCGTATTGGCCGTATAGTCGAGAGCGCCCCGGTGGGCCGCGCATTCGTGGCCGGCATGACGCTCGCTTACATCTTCAAGTGCGGTTGGTTGCGGTTGTAGTCATGGGAGGAGAGACCCTCTCGGCCTTGCACCTCCTCTTCACCGGTGACCCGGCGCTCCTTGCCATTGTGAGACTGTCGATTGCCGTGAGCCTGAGTGCAACCATGCTTGCGGCGCTTCTCGGAGCTCCGCTCGGTGCGCTCGTGGCCCTCACGCGCTTCAGGGGTCGAGAGGTGGCCATTGTGGCGCTCAACGCCATGATGGGGCTGCCGCCCGTCATGGTCGGACTCGTGTGCTACCTCGCATTGTCGCGGTCGGGGCCCCTCGGTGCGTGGGGCTTGCTCTTCACGCCGAAGGCCATGGTCATCGCCCAGACCATCCTCGTCACTCCGATCATCGCGGCCATCACCCGCCAGACGGTCGAGGATCTCTGGGCCGAGTATCGCGACGAGCTCACTGCCATGAACGTCGGCCCCATATGGCGGGTCGCGACGCTCCTCTGGGACGGCCGCTTCTCGCTCGCCACGGCCTTCCTCGCCGGCTATGGACGAGCGGCCGCCGAGGTCGGCTCCATCATCATCGTGGGCGGCAACATCGAGGGATTCACACGCACGATCACGACCGCGATGGCTCTCGAAACCTCGAAAGGAAACCTCTCGCTCGCGATCGGTTTGGGAATCGTGCTGCTCCTCATCGTGATTTTGGTGAGCGCGCTCGCCATGACCGTACGGCGCGCCGGCGAGCGCTTCGCAGGATGACGATGGTGCGCGCACCGAGCTCCGACCTGCCGATCGTCTTTGCCGGCGTCGACATCCGCAGGGGCGCCACAGTGCTCCTCCGCAACCTCTCGTTCACGATCTCCGCGGGCCCGCCCACGGTGCTGGTCGGCCCCAACGGGGCCGGTAAGTCGACCTTGCTGCGAGCTGCAATGGGACTCATTGCGCCCACTTCCGGCGGCATCACCTGGGCAGGTCGTAAGGTGCCTTCCCCGACGGGGCGTGCCATCGTCTTTCAGCGCCCGGTCATGCTCCGCCGCAGTTGCGCCGGCAATCTCGCGTATGCGCTTGCGGCCGCAGGTGTGGTCGGCGCCGATCGCCAGAGCCGCCTCACCGACCTGTTGCGGATCGTCGGTCTCGAAGCGGTCGGCGATCGGCCGGCTCGCCAGCTCTCGGGCGGCGAGCAACAGCGGCTCGCGATGGCGCGTGCCCTTGCGCGCAACCCCGCAGTACTCTTCCTGGACGAGCCGACCGCAAGCCTCGACCCGGCCGCTACCAAGGCAATCGAGGACCTCGTGCGCGCTGTGAGCGATAGGGGCGTCAAGGTGGTGATGGCGACGCACGATCTCGGAGAGGCGCGACGGCTCGCGGGGGAGATCCTTTTGCTCCACCGCGGCGAGCTGATCGAGAGCCGCCCCGCGCAGAAATTCTTTGCCGATCCGGTTACGGAGGCGGCGAAGCGCTTCATCGCCGGGGAACTCCTGGTGTAGCCCGGAGGGACGCTGGATGAATCCTGCAGCCGGAATGCGCATGTGGCTTACCGTCGGGGTGGCGGCCGTCGCGCTGTCCGGGGCGGCAACACGCGCTCAGGCAGATAGCCGCTCGATCGTCGTCGCCTCCACGACTTCCACCCAGGACTCCGGCCTCTTCGAGTATCTGCTGCCTCTCTTCAAGGAGAAAACCGGGATCGCCGTAAAGGTCGTAGCCCAGGGCACCGGCCAGGCGCTCGACACCGGCCGGCGCGGGGATGCAGACGTCGTCTTCGTCCACGCGAAGGCGGCGGAGCTCAGGTTCCTCGCGGAAGGTGAGAGCCTCAGGCGCTACCCCGTCATGTATAACGACTTCGTGCTGATAGGGCCCAAGAGCGACCCGGCCGGCATCAAAGGCTTGAAGGACATCGAACAGGCTTTGCGAACGATCGAGGCAAAGCAGGCGCCGTTCGTCTCACGCGGCGATCGCTCGGGGACGCATCTGGCCGAGCTGGCGCTATGGAAGGCCTGCGGCGTCGACATCGAGCAGGTCCGGGGTTCCTGGTACAAGTCGATCGGCCAGGGCATGGGTGCTGCGCTCAACTTCGCGGCGGCGAGCAACGCCTACGTATTGTCCGACCGCGCGACGTGGATTCACTTTGCGCACAAGGCTGATCTCGAGATCGTCGTGGAGGGTGACCGGCGGCTCTTCAATCAATATGGCGTAATGCTGGTGAATCCCGCGAAGCACCCCAACGTCAGGAGAGCGTTTGGCCAGGCTTTCATCGACTACCTGATATCGCCCGAGGGACAGAGGGCGATCGCCAATTACAAGATCCATGGGCAGCAGCTCTTCTACCCGGATGCGAACGACCCGGGCGCCTGACGGCGCTCGGGAGCATCCAAAGAGACGCAGCGGGTAATGGCAAGCGAACCCACATCGCGCCGCGCCTGAGACCGCGCGGATGAGCATGTAGCTCCGCAATCGCCCGGCAGATTCGGGTAACCGGGATCAGTTCGGCCGCGATGGGCCTATGGGCCGTTTTTAATCAGGCGAGCCACCGACGGCGACGCGGATTTCACGGGCGATAAATCGACGCCAGAGACCTCGACGACGGCCTGCCACGCGGCTTCCTGGCTGGCGCGATCGTGGAGGTGTGCTTGGCGCTGCACCTCCATCGGGCCTGAGAACTTCCCTTTGGCCGATGCGAAGAATTGCCCCGAGAGATCGGTTCCGAACTTTGATGCCTGGATATACCGGCGGGCCGCGGTCTCCGGCGTCTGATTCATGCCGGGAATGAGGTTCACGATTGGGATAAACAGATGTCGCAACGCCCAGCCAGCGCTTCGCACCACCCTGGTGCCGGTCGCGCCACCGGGCGACACGGCGTACACGGCCATGCCGGAGGGCAGCCGGCGGGCCAGCGCCGCGGCCCACCAAACGATGACGAGCTTCGCGTCGGCATACGCATTGTTCGGCACGTACTTCACGTTCGGCCCGTTGCGTATCAGGGCTTCAACAGCGGCGGTTCGGTTACCTTGGTAACGACTGGCCGCAAAGGCTGGCAGGTCGGTGTATTTGAACATGGGTACGCCACCGCGGGCAGGTTCTGCACCTGCGATAACGATCCGGGCGTTGGGGCTCAGCAGGTTGGCATTGAGCAACCCACCTGTCAGTTGATGATGGCCGATGAGCGGGGCCTGAGAAGACTCGATGCCCGTCGCGGTGACTGCGCGCTTCTTAAAGGGAACCAACCCTGCATTGAGCAGCAGGAAATCGATCGGCTGGCCGCGCTTGACGAGCTCGGCAACGGCCGACTGAACACTCGACGGCTTGTCCAGATCGAGCGCCAGCGGCGTGAAGATCACTGTTTTGTGCTCGGCCGCGAGTTGAGCGGCCGCCTGCTGGGCCCCCGCCAGGCTGCGCCCGGTGACGATGATCTCGCGCCACCCCTCTTCGGCAAGAAGGCGGGCGGCCGCCTGACCGAGCCCGGAAGTGGCGCCGGTGACGAGAGCAATCGAATGATCCATGAGGCAGCTCCGCAAGGGAAAGACCGAGTCGTGAGGCCCCGCGAGGCCAGAGTCGGCTTGCTAATTTAGAACTATTTAGTTATATATTCGGGCAGTACTCCTGTCAACGAGTTTTGAACCAAATGATTCAGAATATCGCCAGGCCGCGGGGCCGGCCGCGCAGCTTCGACGAGACGGGCGCGCTGGAAAAGGCGACTCAGGTGTTCTGGTCGAAAGGCTACGACGGCGTGACCATTGACGATCTCGTCGAAGGGATGGGCGTGGGTCGGCCGAGCCTGTATGCCGTCTTTGGAGACAAGCGGGCGATATTCTTGCGCGCCCTTAAGGCGTACGCAGAACGCAAGGGCGCAGCAGCCGCGAAGGCACTTCTCTCGCCACAAACTCTTCGCGACTCGATCACGGGCTTTCTGAAATTCGCC
>DATJYJ010000166.1:0-4502 GCA_035578025.1 Verrucomicrobiia bacterium | reverse complement strand
GTTTGAGTATCGTCGTAGACCGGCGCGAACCGCCGGTTGGCGTCGAATACGGAGACCACGCGCCGGAACCGCACGCCGGAGACCACTTTGTCTCCATTTTCCTCGCGGAAAAGAAACTCCTTAGGCCCGAGCCTGTTGTGGCGGATGATGCCTTCTTCCTCGCCTTCCACGATCTCCACTTCGTCGGCGGGCATCTCCTCGCGCGACTCGAGACAGGCCAGATGCACCTCGCGCACCGCGGCCTGACGCAGGGCCACACGTGAGATATCTGTCTCCGTCTGCCGCGCCAGCAGACGCTCGGCATCCTCGCCTTCGTAGCGAACCGCGGACCGTGACACGTCGAACGCCACATTCCCGCCCCCGATCACCACGACTCGCCGCCCGATCGGCAGCTTCTCCCCGAGCGACATGGCGCGCAGGAAATCGACGCCACCGAAGATTCCCCGCGCGTCGGAGCCCGGCAGTTGCAGCATGCGAGCCCGCTTGGCGCCGACCGCAATGATTACGGCACGGAAATCGCGGCGGAGCTGCTCGAACTCGATATCGCGGCCCACGCGAACGCCGCAGCGGAACTCCACTCCCAGCCTGCGGATAAGTTCGATTTCCGCGTCGATCAGATCGCGCGGCAGGCGATAGGCGGGAATCCCGGTGTAGAGCATTCCCGCCGGGCGCGGTTCGGCCTCGAAGATGGTGGGGGCGATGCCCATCAGCGCCAGATCGTGAGCGGCGGCCAGCCCTGCCGGGCCGGACCCGATGATCGCCACACGAAAGCCTTCGGGCCGCACGTACTCGCGTGATGCCAGAAAGCGCGCCAGGCCGGTCACCTCCTCCAACCCGTCGCAGGCACCTTCCGGGAACTCGCCAGGGGATCGAAGACGGCCGCCGTGCTGGTCCGATACAAATCTTTTCAATGCGCGGATGGCTATCGGCTGGTCGATGGATCCGCGACGGCACGCGGCCTCGCAGGGCGCCCCGCATACGCGCCCGCAAATGGAGGCGAGCGGGTTAGGCCCCCGCGCAATCAGGTACGCGCCTTCGTAATCCCCGACGGCGATGGCGCGGATGTAGCCGCGAGCATCCGTGTGCACGGGGCAGGCGTACTGGCACTTGATCTGGCGGCGCCAGTACTCCTCGCTGGGAACCTCTGCGCGAAAACGAGTTTCTGCCGCCTGGTCCATGTAATTCAGTGGTACTGCGAAGTCGCTGCGCCACGCTGTGACCGAAGTCACAGGCAACGATAGTATGCGGTCTCGATATCGAAAAATGAATCGCGACGCTATCCCGCGGGTCTCTTGCCAAACCGGGTGCAGTGCGCGACGCCCTGTACCGAGCTGTGAACCGCGGCACCGGCGCGGCGCATGGTCTCGATCAACGGTTCCGGACGGAACCCACTTCGCAGGACCACCACTTCGCCGGGGGCGAGCGCTGCCACAGCTTCGCGGATCTTCCCGATGGGATGGACTCCACGTTCCAACATGGATTCGGCATCGATTTCTTCGACGACTCGGCCCTGGGCCAGCCACGCCGAGTCGTCATCTTTGGCCTCCATCGTCTCCAGGATTGCCAGATCCGGGCCGGCGTTGCCCGTCGCCTGACGGAGTTTGCGGATCATCGTCCGCAGACTCACGCCGCCGATCTTGGCCGCCTGCTCCAGAGTCGCAACTTTAGCCACGGTTCGCCGCACCACCGGATTCCGCAGCCTGGCGAACGCCGGAGCGAGATCGACGAGAGTGCTTTCCGCCTCCGGATAGGCCTCCAGCAACGCTCCGACAGTGGTTTCAGGGTTAATTGGCAGGTTCATTGGACACCTGCTACGGCCGGTTCGTCGTACTGCAAGAGCCGGCGCTCCCCTTCTAGCGTGCGAATCGCGCCGACATCCTGGGTGACTTCCAGGGTCCCCAGGTAACGGCCGGCTTCGCTCCTGACCGCGAAGTAACGGATGTGCACGAAGCGGCCCGTGAACTGAATCCAGAACTCGGCCACATTCTGCCTTCCTTCGCGAAAATCGCTGAGGATACGGTCTACCACCTCCACGCTGCGCGGCGGATGGCAATTCTGGACGAGGCGGCCAATAATCGCCCGGCTGCGCGCGAACACCCGGCTCGGGCCCTCGGAAAAGAAGGTGACCCGGTCGTTGGCGTCCACGAACGTGAGATCGACGGGCAGTGTCGAGAAGATCGCGATGAGTTGTTCCAATTGAAGTGTCCCGGTCGGCATTGAGACACCGCCGCCGGCATTGTCTGCCGGTTTCGCGCCTGCCGGCTGGTACCCTTCGCGCGGCTCCACCAGGCACCAGCCGTAACGCGGGGATGACGCCCAGATTTCCGCCCATTCGTCCGCCGTAAACCTCTCCAGGCAGATCGGCAGGAGAATCTGCTCCTCCTTGTAAATCATTTCGTGGACCGCACCGGCAGCAGTGGCGCCAGTGGTCGCGGCCAGAAGTTTCCACTCGACAATGGAAGCGTCGCTCTGGCGCAGTGCCCTGGCGAGATCCTTTAGAAGATCCCGAATCTGATCGTCCTTGCCCCACATCACCTTCGATGGCCCTGTAATCCCGTGGCGCTCCAGGCACGAGAACACCAAGTGCTCTTTGCGCTGGTAGTGCTTGTCGACATCCTGTAGTTCGTTGAGAGCCTGTCTCCAGTCGAGCAGCGGTGCCGTCACGTCACCGTCGTCGGTGGCCGCAAGGACCTGGTCCATGGCCTTCTGAAGCCGGGCCACAGCGTCGCGCAGCGCCTCGTTCTCCCGGCGGAAGGTATCCACCGGATGACCGGCCGGAAGCGGCGGGGGCGCCAGTTGTACCAGGACGTCCCGCGTGACCTGCGAATGGAGATCGCACATGCTTTGGATTTCTTCGACCGGCATGCCGTCGGCGATGAGTTCCTGCTCCATTGCCATGATTTCCGAGTAGTCTGTCCGGCAGACGAGTTCCTTGAGGCTGCTACGCACCGCTTCCGGCGCCTCGCCGCCATGCAGGCGCTTGATGATTGCTTTCAGGGTCCGCACGCGCTCTGCCCGGTTGTCGATCAATTCGCTCACAATTGTTCCTCGGTTAGATCTTAAGAACTGGCGTGGCGCGCTTCAGTGACTTGGGTCACCGGAACATCGGAGGCCGACAGACTCCGATAGTGAATATGCGAGCCGGCGCCAGCTCACTGCTTGGGAAGGGGGGCCTTCTCTTTGTCGAAGAGACGCTCGTAGTCCTCCCAGTGGGCGATCATGATCTTGACGCGGGTGCGGAGCTGGGCCGCAAGATCCGGGCCCAGAACGCGGATGTTCTCTTCTTCGGCCGTCGGCGCCAGGTCGAGCAGCGGCTCCTTGTGCGATTCCAGCAGCTCCGCCAGGACGATGGCGTTGTCCATTTCCCGGCGGGCGGTGGCTTTGATCTCCAGCCACTGCGGAATGTTCGTGAGGTCCTCCTGGAATTCAATCGGACGGCGCAGGCTGCCATCCTTCGCGATATCGACCGCGTACTGGTAGGCCAGCGCGTCCCGGCAATTGTCCACCAGGATTTGGAACACCTTCAGGCGGGTATCGAGAACGCTCATGACCGGCGCGGTCCTGGCAACCAACTGCACGTTCGCGCGCGCACGGCTCAACTCCGACTGCATGCGCTGGAACAGCGTGTTCGTGAGTGCCGCGCCGCCAAGACCCTGATATTGGCGGGTGCCCTGAAGATCGCCCAGGTCGCGGGCGCGTTCTTCCGAGCGTGCCTGAAACTGGTAGCGGCGGTAATATTGCGTCTCCTGCGAGGAGAGCGCCTCGGGAAAAGGCACGAAAGGCCGGGTGAGCCAGCGCTGGTGCACGGAACCGATATAGAAAGTGCTGCCGCCGTAGTTGACGATGGCGACATCGCGCTCCACGCGGTCGATCGCCAGCCAGGCATCCAGAAGCGCCGAAGCGTTCTGCTCGCCCACGCTGTTTGCGGCAATCGTGTGCAGCAGTTGCAGGCGGCTAATGGCATCGTGGGTCGGCCTGGCGCGAAACGCGTCGTAGATCTGGAAGTAGAGGTCGCGGTTGAAGCGATCGCCGATCAGATAGAACAGGCGCGGAGCGGCACTTTGCGCGGCCTTTTCCAGTTCCTCGATGTACCGCACCGCCAGCGGGATTCCCTGAGCGGGGTAGAAGGGATAGAAGTAATCCAGAAGGAAACCGGTCTCCGCTTTGTACGGCGCGGCATCCGGACCTTCCAGGTTCGCGACGGCCATACCCGCTGCGAGGCGATTCGCGATCAGTTCCGGCGCCGCCTCCCTCACCCATTCGGCATCGATTTCCAGCCGGCCGGGACGAGCGTCTGCCGCGCCTGCCTCGAGTGCGGCGAAGAAGTCGCGGTAGCGCTGGTACATCTGGCGTCCGCGGTAGAGACTGCTGCCGTTGGCGCCCTGATACAGCCCGGGACTCCAGCTCATGCCGGAGCCGGAATCGTTGGTGTGCAGCGAAAGGATCTCGATTTCCGGGCATTCGGTCAGCAGCACGCGGATGGATTCGCGGTACAGCGCCAG
>DATJYJ010000165.1:0-4744 GCA_035578025.1 Verrucomicrobiia bacterium | reverse complement strand
CACGCAAAAGAGTATCCGGCCCAGCACGGGTCCCGCCGGACGCGGCGCGGCGGCGCAGGGAGCCGGCCAGCCCCCGGCGGCTACAACCGAAACGCCGACCCCATCCATTCCGCCCGCAGGCGCGGATCAACCCGGCGGGCGCGGCGCCGCAGCGACGGGCGGCGGCTTCGGCGGACGCGGCGGGCCACCCAACATCATCAACGCTCCCCCGAACCCAGAAGCCCTCCGGTTCTACTGGAACGCGCCCATGGAAATCTCGCCGCACAATCCGGCGGTGGTCTACATGGCGGCCCAATATTTTTTCAAGTCCACCAACCGCGGCGACACGTGGTGGATGAACAAGACCGACCTTTCCAAGAACGTGAACCGCTGGGCTCCGGAGCAGGCCATTATGGGCGTGGCCGGCGACAAGCCGATGGCGTCCAAACACGATGGCTACGCGGCCAGTTCTCTGGCCACCCAGGTTCGCGAGTCTCCGTCGCGCCCGGGCGTCCTCTGGATCGGCACCGACGATGGCAACCTGCAAGTGAGCAGGGACGGCGGTGAAAGCTTCACCAACGTCTACGACAACATTACCGGGGCGCCCAGGGGCTACGTGCAGATTTCGCGCATCGAGCCTTCCCATTTCGATCCCGGCACCACCTACGTCGCGCTGGATAACCATCGCAACGACGATTGGAAACCGTACCTGTTCAAGACCACGGACTACGGCCGGACCTGGACGAATGTCACCGGCAATCTCCCCGGCAACGGCAACATCAATGCCTTGCGCGAAGACTACGACAACCCGAACCTCATCTTTGCCGGCACGGAGTTCGGGCTGTACGTGACGCTGGACGGTGGCAAAGAGTGGAGGAAGTTCATGACCGGCCTTCCCAGCGTGCGCGTGGACGACATCCTGATTCACCCGCGCGAACGCGATCTGATCGTCGCCACGCACGGACGGTCGATCTGGATCTGCGACGACATTACGCCTCTCGAGCAGATGAATGCAGGTCTGGACAGTGACCTGGCTCTTTTCGATCCACGCCCGGTGGTCCTCTGGAAGAACGATCCGCAAGCCCAACGCCATGCCACCAACCGCGATTTCAAGGGTCAGAATCCGCAGGGCGGCACTGCAATCAGCATCCTGGCAAAAAGCGCAATCGGCGCGGGCAAGGTCGAGTTCCTGCAGAACAACAACGTCGTCAGCAGCATGGACGTCGAAATCAAGCAGGGCATGAACCGCTTCCAATGGGGCGTGCGCGGCATTCCGGCGGCCGCAGCGACCGCAGGCACGGGACGCGGCGGCCGGCGGGGCGGTGGCGCCGCGGAAAACCCGCAGGCGCCTGCAGCCGGTACCGAAGCAGCCGCACAAACCGGTGGCGGACGTGGAGGGCGGGGCGGCAGCGGCGGGATACCCTTCGTGCTGAGCGGTCGCGGCGGATTCGGCGGCGGCGGTGGCGGCGGTGGGGCCAATGTCTTCACCGGCCAGCAGCCGCCCCCGGCAGCAGCCGAAGCAGCCGGCGGACGCGGCGGCGGTGGTGGCGGCGGATTCGGATTCGGCGCGGCCCAGCCGCCCATCCTCGACCCCGGAACCTATATGGTTCGGCTCACGGCCGGCGGCAAGACGGTAACGTCTTCGGTAGTCGTGCTCGAAGACATCTGGATGCGCCCGCAGTAACGCGGAGCGCCGAAGGCGCGCTGCGCGCGCGGGCAGGCGAGGACGCCTACCCTACGAGCTCACGGATCCCCGGAGGTAAACTGGACCCATGGTCTCGGGCGGGGACATGCCACTTCTCTCATGAGCCGGTCGCCCACACTTCGCCTGGTGGCCGGCTTGGCGATTACGCTCTCAGCGGTTGCCCTCTATTCCGGATACACCATCTCTCAGCTCCGCGGACTCGAGCGCCTCCAGGACGAAATCATCGACCGCAACCGAGCCGACTCCCTGCTTCTGCTGCGCATCCAGAACGACCTCAATGCTCTTGCCCTCACCATGCGCGACATGCTCGAGGGCAGCGAGCCCTATCCGCTGACCGCCTGGCAACCCCAGTTCCGCCGCATCCGCAACGATCTCGAAGACGCTCTGGCCCGGGAGTCCCGCTACTCGCCGGCGGACCGCGATCCCGCCCAGCGGCAATACCTGATGACGTCGCTGGCGCAGTTCTGGGACGCCCTCGATCGAATCTTCACCCTCGCCGAAACCGGGCGGCAAGCGGAAGCGCGCGACCTGATCCGCCTGTCGCTCCAGGCCCGCCAGGAAGCCCTTAGCGCCGCCGTGGCGCGCCTTCTGGTCCGCAACAACGAATCGGAGCAGCAGGCCGCGGCACGCACCCGCGGGATATACGCCGGCGTCGAGCGCAACCTGTACATTTTCGTCGGCGCCATGCTGGTGCTGATCGTGCTCACCGGCGCCTATATGGTGCAGTACAATCGCCGGATCTTCGCGGAGGTCGCGGCCCTCTCGGCGCGCCGCAGCGAGCTGGCCCGCCAACTGATCGCCATGCAGGAGAGCACATTCCGATCGATCTCGCGCGATCTCCACGACGATTTCGGCCAGATTCTCACCGCGATCGGCACCATGCTTCAGCGCGCCACCCGGCGCTTGGGCCAGGAGGCCGAGGCGTTTCGCGGCGAGATGCGCGAGGTGCAGGAGATCGTGCAGGCCACGCTCGAAAAAGTGCGCTCGCTTTCCCACGCCCTCCATCCGGTAATCCTCGACGAAATGGATTTCGAGAGCGCTGTGGGCCAGTACCTGCCGGGATTCCAAAAGCAGACCGGGATCGAGGTGCGCTACGAGAAATCGGGCGCCAGCCGCGACCTCGACCGGGAAGTCACGATTCACGTCTATCGCGTGATGCAGGAGGCCCTGAACAACGTCGCACGCCACGCGCATTCCAGCAATGCCGCCGTGCGCCTGCGCTATCTGCCCGAATCCGTGGTGCTCGAGGTGGAAGATAATGGTGTCGGATTCAGTGCATCGCAGGGGCAGGGGATGGGTCTGGTTTCCATGCGCGAACGAGCGGAACTGGTGAAAGGGAAGGTGGAATTCGAAAACCGCAGCAGCGGCGGCGCCCTGGTGCGTCTTACCGTGCCGGAGAAAGCGCATGCCTGAAGCCCCGATCACGGTGCTGCTCGTGGACGACCACAGCCTGGTGCGCCGCGGCTTCCGGCGCATGCTCGAAGACGACCCCGAAATCCAGGTGGTGGGGGAGGCTGAGGACGGGCCGGAGGCCATCGATCTCGCGCGCGATCTTCGCCCCCGCGTGATCGTGATGGATTTCGCGCTTCCCAGCATGAACGGCGCCGTGGCCGCGCGCCAGATCCTGCGCTCCGCGCCCGAGACCGCCGTGCTGATTCTCAGCATGCACTCCGAACCCGCCTATGTGCGCACCTGTCTCGATGCCGGAGCGCGCGGCTATCTGCTCAAGAACGCCATGGACCTGGAAATGGTCTCGGCGGTCAAGCAGGTGGCGGCGGGCAAGCAGGTCCTCGATCCGCGCCTGGGCGCGATTGCCGAAACCGCGGAAGCCCAGTTGAGCACGCGCGAGCTCGAAGTCCTCCAGCTGATCGTGCACGGCAAATCGAACAAAGAAATCGCCACCGTCCTGGGGCTGAGCGCCAACACGGTTGCCGTGCACCGCGCCAACATCATGCAAGCCCTAGGCATCCACAACACCGCCGAGCTGGTGGTCTACGCCATCCGCCAGGGCCTGGTGAGCATCACGTGACGCGCCGGACCTTCCTCGCCGGCGCGGCGCTCCTCCGCGCCTCGACGGCGACCGGCGTGCGCCTCACCGACGTCACTGCCGCCGCCGGCATCCAGTTCCATCACACCAGCGGCGCATACGGTGCCAAGCGCCTGCCCGAAACCATGGGCCCCGGCTGCGCCTTCTTCGATTACGACGCCGACGGCTGGCCCGACATTCTGCTGGTGAATGGAATGGAGTGGCCGGATCGACGCGATGCTCGCCGTCCCTCCACCATGCGCCTCTACCACAACAATCGCGACGGCACCTTCACCGACGTCACGGCGCGCGCCGGCCTCGCTGTGGAAATGTACGGCCTCGGCGTCGCCGTCGGCGACTACAATAACGACGGTTTCCCCGACCTGCTCGTCACCGCCGTCGGCCAGAACCGGTTGTTCCAAAACAATGGCCGCGGCGCATTCACCGACGTCACTGAAAAGGCCGGCCTCGGCGGACGCAACGCCTTCAGCACGGCCGCCATGTGGTTCGATTTCGACCGCGACGGCCTGCTCGACCTGCTGGTCTGCAATTATGTCAAGTGGTCGCCCGAGCGCGACGTCTTCTGCAGCGTCGACGGCAAACGCAAATCCTACTGCACTCCCGAGGCCTACCACGGCGAAACCTGCTGGCTGTTTCGCAACCGCGGCAATGGCACCTTCGAGGACGTCACGGCCAAGAGCGGCATCTTCGACAGCACCTCCAAATCCCTCGGCGTGACCCTGCTAGATTTCGACCGCGACGGCTGGCCCGACCTCCTGATCGCCAACGACACCCAGCCCAACAAGCTCTACCGCAACCAGCGCAACGGCACGTTCGAGGAGACGGGCGTCCGCGCCGGCATCGCCTTCAGCGAGGATGGCAAGGCACGCGCGGGCATGGGCATCGACGCCGCCGATTTCGACAACTCCGGCGCCGAAGGTATCGCCATCACCAACTTCGATAACGAAATGATGGCCCTCTATCGTACCGGTCGCGACGGCGTTTACCAGGACATCGCGCAGCGCTCGGGAATC
>DATJYJ010000164.1:0-5419 GCA_035578025.1 Verrucomicrobiia bacterium | reverse complement strand
GGAGATGGATATTCCATCGGGAACCAGGCCGACGCCGGCCGTGGTGATGAACAGCTTGTCGGCGCACCCGCGGTTGACCACCTTCGTGTCGCCGGTCACGATCGCGACACCGGCCTCCCGAGCGGCCTGCGACATCGATTGAGCGACGCGCTGGAGATCCTCGAGTGGCAGACCCTCCTCGATGATGAACGCCGCCGTCAGATATAACGGCTGCGCGCCGCTCATCGCCAGATCGTTGACGGTCCCGTTCACCGCCAGGTGGCCGATATCGCCACCCGGAAAGAACAGCGGCGTCACCACGTAGGAATCCGTCGTCAGCGCGATTCTGCCAGGGGCAACATTTAATACCGCCTGGTCGTCGAGCTTGCGCAAGGCTGGATTGTCGAATGCTGGCAGGAAGAGATCGCGTACCAGTTGAGCGGTGAGCCGCCCGCCACTCCCATGACCCAGAACGATCGTCTTGTGCTGAGTCACAGGCATCGGACAGGAGAGCGTGAATGAAGTGGACATCGAGAGTCTCCCTAATGCGACGGCAGCGTCACCAGGTGCCGCCCGTAGTTGTAGTACGCCGCACAGGCGCCTTCCGCCGACACCATCGTCGCTCCCAGCGGACTCTGGGGCGTGCATTCGCGGCCAAACGCGGGGCAGTCGTGGGGCTTTTTCAGGCCCCTTAGCACCTGTCCGCTGATGCAGATCGCCGGCTCCGGTGCGTGGATCGAGCCAAGTTCGAAGATGAGTTCGGCATCGTGGTCGCGGAACTCGTCATTCAGGCGGTAGCCGCTCTTGGGGATGACGCCGATGCCGCGCCAAGCGCGATCGCAGACATCGAACACCCGCCCGATCATCCGCTGAGCGTCCATATTCCCGTCCGGGCTTACGGCGCGGCCGTACTGGTTCTCGACCTCCGCGCGCCCCTGTTCGAGCTGGCGAACCGCCATCAGGGTTCCTTCGAGCAGATCGAGCGGCTCAAAGCCCGTGATGACGATCGGTGTACCGTAGCGTGGAGCGATGGGCTCGTACTCGCGATAGCCCATGACTGCGCACACGTGCCCCGGTCCCAGGAATGCCTGCACGCGATTGTCAGGCGACTCCAGAATTCCGGCGATCGCGGGCGGGACCAAGACGTGCGAGACCAGCACGGAGAAGTTCTTGATACCCTGGGCCCTGGCCTGCCACACCGCCATCGCGTTCGCCGGCGCTGTAGTCTCGAAGCCGATAGCAAAGAAAACGACCTTTTTGGAAGGATTGGCGCTGGCGATTCGCAGGCAGTCAAGCGGCGAGTAGACGATCCGCACATCCGCGCCGCCCGCTTTCACCTGGAACAAATCGCCGTTCGACCCGGGAACGCGCAGCATATCGCCGAATGAGCAAAAGATCACCTCAGGCTGGCGCGCGATGGCGTGTGCACGGTCGATCATGTCCAGCGGAGTCACGCAGACCGGACAACCCGGGCCATGCACCAACTCGACTTCCTTCGGCAAAAGGTAGTCGATTCCGTATTTCACAATGGAGTGCGTCTGCCCGCCACAGACCTCCATGATTGCCCACGGCCGCGTCACCGCGCGCCTGATTTCGGCAGCGAGTTTGTCCGCCATCTTGCGGTCGCGGTATTCGTCAACGTATTTCATGTCGCTGTCTCCAGAGGGGGCTCCGGCGCGGCGAGCTCTTCCAACTGGTCCATCTCGGCCAGGTACTGATAAGTCCGCGCGGCTTCCTCTGCATCCACCTTGCTGATGGCGAAGCCGACGTGCACCATGACGTACTCGCCGATCTGCGGATCAGCAATGTACTCGAGGCAGGCGTCGCGGGTGATGCCGCCGTAATCGATGCGGCCCATCCGCATGCAGCCCTTTTCCTCTAGCTCGACAATTTTTCCGGGAATGGCGAGACACATGATGAATTCACCTCAAAAGCCATACGAGATGCCCATCGCGACCTGGTGGCGCGCTTTCAGGTCGACGCCCGGCATGATGTGGTTTGCGATCTGCGCGATACCGAAATCGACGTTGAACTTTTGGAGAGGGCCTTCGGGAGCAGGCGCCACACGTACCGCGTATGTCAATGTTGTCGGAATCTTCGCAGCCCCCAGGTTTTCCGGATGTGGCGGTTGTTGCGCCACCTCGCTTGCGAAAATGATGCTGCTCTTGCTCGGCCCCTTGAAAACGAAGGCGGCCGCGCCGAAGGCCCGTCCCTGGAACCTCGTGGCATTGCCGGCCATGCCATAGAGTTCTGCGTTCGTACCGCGGATTCCGCCGCTCAACATGATCGGCATCGCCTTGGTTTGGGTGATGGTTTTGGTGGCTACGACGTAAACATCGGTATTGTTTGTGTTCTTCCCATGAATCGTACCGCCCACGTTGTGAACCTGCAGTCGCTCAATAAATCCCCCGGAAATCGCGGGAATCCAGTTGTGATGTCCGGTGTTCTCAGGGAGGAAATTTACCTTCGCATGGATAATGTCGAAGCCCGGATGCCACAACGAACTCAGCGACGGATCGCCGGCTGTTTGGTGGACATCACGGGTGTATCCAAACTCGATACGGCTGAACGCGCCCTCGGTGACAGAAATCTTGCTGAAATAGCCGATAACGCTTCCACCATCGAGGAAGTGGAAACCGAGGGACGGTTTGCCGATGTTATTCGATGGAGAGGCTACAGTATAGGCGAGAGGCGTCACGAACACCCCGGTGGGCCCCTCGAGACCCAGATTCTGTGCTCGCGCCGCGCAAGTCATGAACAGGCCACCCATGATTACGGCCGCCACGGAAGCGGTCCGGGCGGCCGAAGAACGTTGTCTCAACATAATCAGTTTCTCCTCGTGATGAATTCAACTCACGCCGCGCTTATCACGCGATCCCACCAAATGCGTGGCGCCGCAGCGTTCAGCTTCGGTTCGCACCAGACGCTCAGCCGGTCAAGTTCTCTCCGCACGGCATCGATGATGTGGGGAATACACTGTCGCACCGGGCGGGACAGTGTTGAACCCGGCTCGAAGCCGCAGCCTTGCACGCCAATCATCAGCAACTCGCGCGGCAACAGGCCCATCAGCTCTGTCAGAGCAATAGATTCCACCAGTGCCGGAGAATGGGTATCGATGCGCGTGCGCGGTGCGTTCTGCAAGATGTCCCGGTTGCGGAAGAGGCGGATGGCTCCCGCTTCGCCGCCGAATTTCGCGGAATCCACCAGGATGAGGGCCTTCGCCCTGGAAAGGTACAAAGGCAAGTCCAAACTTGGCGTTCCTAGATCCGCGAGTTCCACATCGGCCTGGAATTCGAATTGGGATTCCAGCACCTTGACGACGAACGGCCCCACGCCGTCGTCGCCCAGCAACACGTTCCCGATTCCCGCGATCAGCACCTTGGTCATAGGACCTTCACGGTCGCAATTTCCCGGCCATCCGGATCGAAGGTGTGGCATGCGCACGCCATGCACGGATCGAACGAATGGACCGTGCGCAGCAACTCGAGCGGCCTCTCTGGATCGGCCACGGGATTGCGCATGAGCGATGCCTCGTACGGCCCGATGTTGCCTTGGCTATCCCGCGGACTCGCATTCCAGGTGGTAGGCACGACCGCCTGGTAGTTCGTGAGTTTGCCGTCCTTGACGACGACCCAATGGGAAAGCGTTCCGCGCGGCGCCTCATGCGTGCCCACGCCTTCGATCTCACCTTTCGGAAACTGCGGAGGGTTGTGAGTGGCTACGTCGCCGCCGAGGATGTTGTCGGTCAGCAACTCGCAATGCTTCACGGCCAGATCCGCCAGCATTGCCGAGCGGATGGCGCGGGCGGCGTAACGGCCCATGGTCGATTGCAGCTTGTCGACGGTGACGTTCCGCTTGGCCACCGCGGAGATCCGGCCGAGCGCCAGGTCGGTCCATTTTCGTGTGAGCGGATGTCCCTGGGCGTAGCCGACGAGAACGTTGGCAAGCGGCCCCACTTCCATCGGACGCCCGGAGTAGCGGGGGGCCTTGACCCAGGTGTACTTGCCGTTCTCCTGGAAGTCCGTGTACTCGGGCTGGGTTTGGCCCTTCCAGGGATGCAGCGCGCCACCCTTGTACCAGGCGTGCGTTGCGTCTTCTGTTACCGCGGCGCGGAAGTCCGGATCGGCGGCAGTCTGGAACTTCTTAACAACGGCCAGATCTCCCGAGAAGATGACTCCGCCGGGAAGATCGAACTGCGACGCGCTGCTATCAGTTGGAAGGTCAGGCACCGCGAGGTAGTTCTTGGCCCCAGCGCCGATATCGAACCACTCCGGATACATTCCGGCGATCGCGCAAACATCCGGGAAGTAGGCCTCGTGAACGAACGGAATGACCTCGTCGATGAGGGACCGGATCATCGTCAGCCGGTCCATGGTGAGGGTGCCAAGGCTATCCAGGTCGATGGCGTTGCCGACGCCGCCAACGGTCATGTTTTGGACATGCGGCGTCTTCCCGCCCAGAATTGCGACCACCTGGTTCGACTTGCGCTGGAATTCGAGCGCCTGCAGGTAGTGCGTAAAGCCGAGCAGGCTGACCTCGGGGGGCAGATGCATCGCCGGGTGTCCCCAATAGCCATTCGCGAAAATTCCAAGCTGGCCGCTGGCCGCGAGCGCCTTCACCTTGTCCTGGGCCGACTTGAATTCCTGCGGCGAGTTTCGGGTCCACGAGGAAAGGCTCTGCGCTAGTGATGCGGTCTTCACGGGATCGGCCTTGGGGATTTGCATCACGTCGATCCAATCCAGCGCCGACAAATGGTAGAAATGCACGATGTGGTCGTGAAGCGCGTGCTGGATCAGGATGATATTGCGGATGTACTGCGCGTTTGGCGGTATCTGCAACTTCAACGCGTCTTCCACGGCACGTACGCTGGCCAGCGCGTGCACGGTGGTGCACACGCCGCAAAACCGCTGAGCGAAGAGCCACGCTTCACGCGGATCGCGGCCGATGAGGATGTTTTCGATGCCTCGCCACATGGTGCAGGAAGCCCATGCTTTGGAGACGCGTCCGCCGTCCACCTCCGCATCGATGCGCAGGTGGCCTTCAATTCGCGAAATGGGGTCGATTGTGATGCGAGAAGTCATGGGTCTCCAGTTTCCACTCCGGGTGGACCACCCGGGCATATTCTTCCAGGTCATGCCAGGCCGAAACCGGCGCGGGCAGAATTGGCAGATATTTGGCGGCCAGGATGAATGCCGCGATCGCCAGGCAAACGTAGCCCGCGGCGATGACGACCTCAATCGCCGACGGGAAGTACACCGCTCCCGCCCGCGCAGTGAAGGCAAAGGTGGTCGGATCGAAGCGGTAGAGCATTCCGCCGACCGCGATGAGGACGTCGGCCAGGAACAGCCGGCTCGGAATGCGGCGATTTTCGCCCCGAAGCAGGTATACCGATGGAGTTGCCAGGAGCAGGGTTTCCAGCCAGAACAGCAGGCTGAAACGG
>DATJYJ010000163.1:0-2919 GCA_035578025.1 Verrucomicrobiia bacterium | reverse complement strand
CCCACGACCCGCGTGTATTCGGCATTCTGGCTGAAAGCCGCGCGTGCCGCCGCCGGGTCGCGGTACAGGACACAGCCGCAGCCGACCGGCAGGTAGAGCCACTTGTGGGGATCGAGCGCGATGGAATCGGCCTCGCCGAGGCCGTCGAACAGGGGGCGGGCTGTGGGAGCGAGCGCCCCGAATCCGCCGTACGCGCCATCCACGTGCAGCCACAAGTCCTCCGACCGCGCAAAACGTGCGATGGCCGCGATGGGGTCTACCGCTCCGCTGGCCACCGTTCCGGCGGAGGCGACCACGCAGAACGGCGCGTGGCCCGCAACGCGGTCCTCTCGCACCTGGCGCGCCAGGTCGTCGAGGTCCATTTGCAGCCGAGCGTCTGTGCGCACGGCGCGCACGTTGGCCGTTCCGATGCCGAGCATGCCGGCGGCCTTGCCAATCGAGAAATGGCCCTCCTCCGAAACGTACAGGCGCAGGCGCGCGGAGCCGATTCCGTCCCGAACCACGCCGGGCGCCTTCGCGCTGCGCGCAGCCGCGATACCAGCAAAGTTCGCCATCGAGCCGCCGCTGACCAGCAGTCCGCCGGATTCGCCGGGCAGGCCGGCCATTTGGTTCAGCCAGCGAATGACCAGGCGCTCGACTTCCGCTCCGACCGGCGCCGAACGCCAGCCGGTCACATTGATATTGAGTGCGGAGGCCAGCATGCTGCCCATGGCACTGAAGGCCGTCCCCGGCGAGGAGACGTAGCCGAAAAATCGCGGGTGCGCGCTGTGCCGGCTGAACTCGATTGCCAGCTCGCCGATCGCGCCCAGCACCTCGTTGAACGGGGAGCCCTCCGCCGGCATCGGTTCATCGATGCGGGCGCGGATCCGGGCCGAGGTGGTTGGCTGGAGCACCGGACGTCCGGCGGCCAGTGAGTCGTAATACGAAGCGACCAGGTCGAGGGCGGCATGGCCCATTTCGCGGACTTCCGCCGCGGACGGTTCGAGCTTGCTGGACATGCGGGATGCCCCAGATTAACAGGAATTGCCATACACGTTTTCGCCGGCCGCGCAGTTCTATCTGGTGAATGGCATTGCTGGTGATGGCGACGGCGGCCGAGGGGACGAGAGAAAGGCCGGGGGTTTCCGCCACCGCCGAATTCGAGCGCCTCATGCGGCGCTACGAACGGCTGGTCCTGGCGACGGCCTTGCGCCTCACCGGGAGCAACGAAGACGCCCGGGATGTTTCCCAGGAAGTGTTTCTCAAACTCTACCGGAACCTGGGGAAGGTCGAGGCGGAGGCCGCCCTTTCCAGTTGGCTGTATCGCGTGACCGTGAATGCCTGCCACGATCTGCGGCGCCGGCGCCGGCCGGAGTCGCCGGTGGAAGATGCCGGCCCCTTGGAATCGGCCGAGGCCGATCCGCAGCAGGCGCTCTCGGAAGCCGAGCGGCGGCGGGTGCTGCAACTCAGCCTGCGAATGCTGCCGGAAAAGGAACGCGCGGCTCTGGTCTTGCGCGATCTGGAGGGTCTATCCACGGAAGAAGTGGCGCGGGTACTGGGATCGAGCGAGGCCACCGTTCGCTCGCAGATCTCGAAGGCGCGGGTGAAGGTAAAGGGATTCGTGGAGCGCTACTTCGGGAGGCGTTCATGAACTGCATGGATTGGGAAGAACGCATCGCGCTGTATGCCGGCGGCGACCTCGAAGGCGCCGAGGCAGCCGCGGTGGAACGGCACATCGCCGATTGCCCTGGATGCCAGGTTTTCTGGTCGGGGCTGAGGGAGACCTTGGGGCAGTTGCGGGAGACGCACTCGCTTGAGCTGTCGCCGGCGGATTTCACGGCGGTGCGGGCGCGGGTGATGGCGGAGATCGAACGCGGAAGAAGGGTGTGGCGGAGGTTGGCCTGGGTCTCTGGGGTGGGGATCGCGGCTTTGCTGCTGGTGGGTGTGGCGGTGAGAACGAAATTGCAGGCGCCGCTGCCGCCGCCTCCCGCGATGGTGAGGCTGAGCATTCCCCAGGCGCCGCTGACGGTTCGCGAGCGCCTGCCGCAAAAGACGATGGTCCGCGCTACGATGCTGGTCAAGTTGCAGACGGCGGATCCGAATATTGTCATCTACTGGATTGGAGAATACTGATGAGACGCATCTTGTTTGTAGCGCTGCTTGCCGCGGCAACAGTCTTGGGACAACAGAACGATCAACGCACCACCAAGCTGGTGCACTTGAAGTATGTGGATCCGGAGGCGCTTCGGGCCATTGTCAGCCAGTTCGGGGTCAACGTCGTACCGAACAGCTCGATGAAGGTCATGACCCTGAGCGGCCTTCCGCCCCAGATTGCCGCCGCCGAAGCGGCAATTCAGCAACTGGATGTCGCGCCCAAGGATATTGAGCTGGTGGTCCACTTTGTGGTGGGAAGCGACCAGGCGAACCTGGTCGGATCGCCGATCCCTTCCGACATTCGCGATGTGATCAGCCAACTCAAAAGCACTTTCACTTACAAGGATTACCGGATGCTTGACGTGCTCACGCTGCGCAGCCGTGCGGGCAGTTCCGCGGAAACCACGGGCATTCTGGATTCCAAGCAGAGCCCGCCGCGCCTGACCATGTTCTCGGTCCGCAACACCAGCGTCTCCGAAGACGGCGCCACCATCCGCATCGACCGGATGCATGCCGGCCTGCGCATCCCCACCGGCGGGCAGAAGCCGGAGTACGTGAACACCGGGATCGATCAGGATATCGACGTGAAAGCCGGACAGAAGGTCGTAGTCGGACGCGCCAGCCTCGAGGGGCCCGAAAAAGCGTTGTTTCTGATCCTGACCGCGCGCGTGATGTAGCTACTTGATCTTCTCGTCCTTCTCCACCTTGCCGTCGCGGACGTGGATGATGCGGTGGGCGTGCATCGCGATATCGTGCTCGTGGGTAACGAGCACGATCGTGTTGCCC
>DATJYJ010000162.1:0-8505 GCA_035578025.1 Verrucomicrobiia bacterium | reverse complement strand
CACCGCGTTCGGCGTCTGGACGATTTGGTGCAGGTTGTTGTAGAAATAGTCCGGCAGCGCCGGCGGCCCCGACGTGGAGCCGAATCCCAGCAGGCAGCGTTCGCCCAGCGGCCTGCGCTCGGGATCGTCATACGCGCCGGGGGCTTTTTCCAAACCTGGATCGTTGGCGTTCTCCTGCGTATCCGACGTGGGCCTCGCGCGGGCTGCCGCCATGCGCTGCAACGCCGCGGGGATCATCGGAGGCACCCGGCCGTCCGGCGGATCGACCACGATCGAGGAGCGAATTTCGCCGTTCACCACGTTGAAAGACGAGCCGGGATCGAGCCAGCCGGTATTGTAGCCGCCGACGTTGCCGGCGGGGCCGATGGATCCATCGCCGCCCTTCGGTGGGGCGGGCCGGTCGCCGGCGAGTGCCTTGTCCCCCTGCTCCCGTTGCAGGGCCGCCGCGATTTCACGCTTGCGCGCCTCCTCCTTGGAGTACACGGCCGGGGCGCCTGACGGCCGGTCCACAGGCGTCAGCGTGGCGAGGTCGTAGGTGCCCTGCAAGTCGGGATGGCCGTCGGCCAGGCGATGTGGACTGTTGGCCTTGGCCGGAGCTTTCTGGCCTTGCGCCGCCGCCGGGCCGGGTATCGATAGCAGCAGGGCCGCCATCGCCAACGCGCCCGCAAATGACAGTCTCCGCATCGCGGTAGCTCCTTCCTGTCACCGAGTCAGCGGAGTCTTGCGCCACTGGCCGTACATCAGTTCCTCCACGAACTCCACGCACTTGAAGTCCAGGAGCTGCGCGTTCTTCTCCTGGCGGCGGTAGAGAGGCATGCTGATCTTCCACGGGCGCGTGAAGACGTTGGGATCTTCGATGGTCGCCTCGTACGAGATCACATCCGGACTGGTGCGCGTGTATCGCTCCACCACGTGCAATGCGTCGCTGTGAAAATTACCAGCCCGGTCGAACCAGGATTGGTCGTTGAAACCGGTCACATCGACAACCAGGGTCTCGCCCTCCCAGTGACCGAAGGATTGGCCCATCCAGGAGTCGACGGGAGCCGGCCCCGGATCTTTGAGGTAGATGTTGCGCACCGCGCCGGCATATTGGTACGCGATGAAAATCTGGCTCGCGCTCTGCAGAATCTGAAACGGCTGGGGAATGTACGTCGCGCGCGGAACTCCGGGCAGGTAGCATTTGATCTCCGGATCGCGGGTCAGCCAGTTCGCCTGATTCTCCTGCTTTTTTTTCAGGGCCTCCAGCTTGTACGGGATGTCGCCTCCTACCACCACTCCAAGGCTGGGAGGCACCGCGCCTACCGCTCCCAGCGCCAACACCGGTGCCGCCGGCACCGGACCATAGGGCCCGGGACGCAGCGCCATGGCAGGCCGCGCATTGTGGCCCTCGAGGTCGTAGTTCGCCTCGTTGAGTACCTGCCAAATCCCGTTGAGGTCGGGTTTTCCGCCCTCGGCACGCGGCGCGCGGTACGTCGAACCCTGGCCTGCCAGCGACCCCGCTGCGGCCGCCAGCAGCACGCCCGCGACAACAATCCTCATCGCATTTCGAATGATGATCCGCATCAGGCCAGCATCCTTTTTGCTCATCATACCGGATTCTCCGCCCGGCAGCACGCATTTTTTTGACCGGACGGACGGTAGGGAATTGCGCCGCGCAGTCTAGTGCTTCTTCTGCGAAACAGGCCGACCGAACTTCGCGGCGTCAATCGGGACATTGATCTGCACTTCGCTCAATTGAATCGCATCCCGCCCGTCCATCCATGCGAAGACCCTCCGGAACGGCATCTTGATACCGCCGACATCGCGATAGTCGGCGTAGTCCACTTGCGTGGGGACCCGGCCGATCGGCGACTTACCGTAGCGCACCACGCGCAGCAGCAGGCCCGATTCCTGATCGAAGTACAAGGTCGCCAGAACGTCTCGCGGGCCCGTCCCCTGCACCACGTTGACCAGCCGATCCTGGCCGATCGCCGCCATGCTGACTTCCTTCGAGGTTTGGCTCGAAGGTCCCGGAAGGTCGCTGATGGTCACCGGCATGCTCACGCGCAGATTGGTGAGCACCTGCTTGATCTGCCCGGGAAAAGCAAGCTCCGCATCGAGTTTGGCCCCGTCCAACTCGCCGCCCGTCAACTGGTACTCGCCGAGCACGGTGAGCGGCGTCACCAGCCATCCTTCGCTCCCGTTGTACGATCTTACGCTGATGCCGCGGTCCGGATTTTCCGGAAAATCGATCAGCGTCGCGTGCTGATCCGGGAATTTCGCAAAGATCTCAACCCTGCCCCCGCCGCCGAATCCGCCGAAGCCCACGCTCTTACCTTTCGCCGCGTAGCTCTTGATGCCTGCCAGACGCTCGGCGCCGCCGATCGCCTGTAGATATTTGTCGATGATCGCATCCGGCGAAGGCTGGCCGGGCATTTGCGTAAGGACATCGTCCATCTCCTGCGTCGCGGGGCCATACATGAACTCCAGCGACGGCGTCGTCGACGGACGATCGCGCCCGTGATGGCAGCTCCAGCAGGTCACCATCTGCCGTCCCTGGAAATTATCGCGATTGATGGCGGTCATCATCCTCACCATGCTGCGCGCCATCACTTTCTTCGGCGTGTCGGCGGCCCAATCCACCTTCTCCGTGCCGGCGCCGGTATGACAATCCGAACAATCGAAACCGAGGGCCGCGCACATGATCCCCATGGTGCCCATGAAGTCGTCGAGCGGAATCCCCTTCAGCACCTGTACGTTTTTGAACACCGTGTCCGACGTGCTGTTTGCAGCCTGCGGTGCAGCCAGGGCGCTGCCGAGCCACCAAACCGCCGACATCACGGCGATCGCCAGGATCCCCGCTCCCGACCAACCGTCCGGTTTGCTTTTTGTCATAGGCGATATTATACAGAAGTCTGGAGCGATCCCCGTCAAGGTGTATAATCCCGCCCATGGCCCTCGACGACCGCCGCCGATTTCTGAAGTTTCTGGCAGGCAGCCCGCTGCTCGCCCCGGTACCGGCTGCAGCGTGGCAGGAGGCCGCGGTACTCGAAAACCCGAAGGACGCCCTCAATGTAATGGATTTCGAGGCGGCGGCACGCAAGGCTCTCCCTCCGGCGCACTACGGTTACATGGCCACCGGCGTCGACGACGATTTCACGCTGCGAGCCAATCACGAAGCGTACCGCCGGATTCAACTCCGGCCGCGGCGCCTGGTGGACATCCGTGAGTCCAGCATGCGCACCAATCTGTTCGGCACGGATTGGGAGAGCCCGATCTTCATTTGCCCGTGCGGCTACCACAGGGCCTTCCACCCGCAGGGCGAACTGGCCACCGCGCGCGCTGCCCGCGCCCGCAAGAGTCTGATGCTGCTTTCGACCGTCACCACAACACCCGTGGAAGACGTCAACCGCGAGTACGGCGCGGCTGTCTGGTATCAGCTCTACGCGACTTCGAGCTGGACGGTCACCGAAAAGCTGGTGAAGCGCGCCGAGGCCGCCGGCTGTCCGGTATTGGTCTGGACCATCGATCTGATGGCCGGGCGCAACACCGAAACACAGACGCGTCTCCGCCGTCTGGATACCCGGGACTGCACCTCCTGCCACGGTCCGGGCGGGCCGGGAGGGGCGGGCCTGCGGCGCTACCCGATGTTTGCGGGTCTCGACGTGACCGGTGTCGGCCTGGCCGCGCCCGCACTGACGTGGGATACCGTGGAGCGCTTGAAGAAGCTGACCACGATGAAGGTGGTGCTGAAGGGCATCGAGACTCGCGAAGACGCCGAGCTGGCCTGCCAGCACGGCGCCGATGGCATCATCGTCTCGAATCACGGAGGCCGTGCCGAAGAGAGCGGACGCGCAACCATCGAGTGCCTGCCGGAAGTTGTGGAGGCGGCCCGCGGCCGCGTGCCCGTGATGATCGATGGCGGCATTCGCCGCGGTTCGGATGCGTTCAAGGCGTTGGCACTGGGCGCGAAGGCCGTCGGCATCGGCAGGCCCTACCTATGGGGCCTGGCGGCGTTCGGCCAGCCGGGAATCGAACGGGTGATCGAGATCCTGCGGACCGAGCTGAGCCTGGTGATGCGCCAGTGCGGGACCAGGAGCATCCAGGAGATCACTCGAGCTTCTGTGACCGGCTGAGCCTCAGAAGGTGAACTTCAGCGCCGCCTGCATCAGCCGCGGAGAAGCGGCTTTCACCACCTGGCCGAACAGGGCGCTGTCGATGTCGCCGTTTACCGCGACGGGTCCAAAGAACTGTGCGTGGTTGAAGGTGTTGAAGGTCTCCAGGCGGAACTCCAGCGCCCGGCTCTCGGTGAACTTCACGAGCCGGCGCAGCGCGAGGTCGAAGTTGATCGCGCCAGGGCCATAGAAGAAACGGCGCGATGCCGTGCCGGGAGTTCCCAGAGCATTCGGGCTGAACAGCGACGTATTGAAATACTCCAACCCATTTCGCGGATCGTGGTTCAGTTGCAGGGGGCCAGGTGCGAAATCCGGGCGGTCCAGGCTCCGGTTGTTCACGCCGTTGGGCAGGCTGCCTTGAAGCGAACGATCGCCATCGCTGGAGATGGTGACCGGAAAGCCGGTGCTGGCCCGGGTGATTCCGGAAATCGACCAGCCTCGAGTCAGGGCTTTGCCGCGGTTGAACAGGCGATCGAGCGGGAGTTGATAGTCGAATGTCACGACAAGGCTGTGCCTGAGGTCCCAGGCGGAAAGTGCGCGCGTAAGGCGGAAGTTGAACGGGTCGATTGGATCGGCCAGGCTGGAGGCCTGATCGATCGACTTGCTGAAGGTATAAGCCAGCATCAAGGCGAGACGGTTGCCGGAGTGTCGAAGGCCGGCCTGGAACGAATGGTAATTCGAGTTGCCGGTGCTGGAGTCATAGTCGTCGTTGGCGAAGTTCGGACCGAGGGGTCCGCGCGTGCCTTGAAGCACGCTGCCGCCCGCGGTGACGTACGCCGTATCCTCGCCGAATGGCCCGCAGGTGGGCGTTCCCGGAGCAACGGCGTTGGGATGGCTCAGTGCCAGGCAGAGCGCGGGATTCCCGGGATTCGCGGAGTAAACCACCAGTAGATGATGCGCCTGGGAGCCGACATAGCTCAAGCTCAAGACCGAGTTTGAACCCAACTGCCGCTCGATCGAAAGAAAGTAGTTTTCGTTATATGGATATTTGTTCCACGGCGGCGGCGCCGTCATCCCGGCTAGAGGCAGGTACGGAGAATAGTCGATGGATGCATTGGGGTGCTGGGCGGAGGCATTCAGGGGAGGAATGGTGATCGGAAACGGATTGACGTGGACGGTGCCGTCAGCCGAATTGATAAACGGGGTGGCGAACAACGGCCGGCCGGAACTCGTGTAACTCAGGCCGTAAGGCGGCTGCGGCTCGTCGATGCCGATCGTGTTGCCTTGGATGACGGAATAGAACATGCCATAACCTGCGCGGATGCTGGTCTTGCCCGGTCCGCCCACCAGGCGGCCCAGCAAGCCGTTCGTCCAGCCCGGCGACCAGGCGGCACCCAGGCGCGGCGAGAAACGGTTGCTTTGCGGCACCAGCGTGTTGGGGATTCCGGGATCGGTCGGGTATACCAGGCTGACCGGCGCTGTCGGGTAAACCTTGGACTGCTCCCCTGGATTGAACGTCGGGATCTGGTTGTATTTCTCGGACCAATACTGCATGAGATCCCAGCGGACGCCAAAGTTGAGCGTAAGATTGGGTCGAGCCCGCCAGCTATCCTGCACGAAGCCGTCGGCATATTGATGGCGGCCGTAGTACGCTCCTGAGTCCGCCTGATTGTAATTGCTGGCCACTCCGATCAGGAAGTCGGCGAAGTCGGAGCCGGTTTCGGATCCGGAGAATAGAAACGAGCCGTTGAAGGTCGCGTTGGGATTGACATTGACCTGTTCCAGGCTGACCTGAAAGCCGGCCTTGATGTTATGTTCGCCCAGGATGCGAGAAAGATGATCGCTCCAGGAAAAGGTATTGTTGGCCTGAGTCAGATTGGTGATCGGGGTGCCGATCACGAACGAGTTGAACCGGACGTTTTCGATGCCTTCGATCTGCGGCGCCAACACCGTAATGCCGGGCGTTCCCGGCCCTGTGACGAACCCCTGAGACGCCAGGCTTGGCCCGACTCCGCCGGACGGCTGGCCGACATTGTTTGAATTTCGCATGTAGCTGAGACGAAGCTCGTTCACCGTGGCCGGGCCGAAGGCTTTCGTGCTGCCGAGGCTGATCAATTGGGACCTGCCGAGATCGAGCGCCGCAAAGCCCGGCACCGAGGCGCCTCCCTGCCCAGTCGGATACGGATTGTTCAGATGATAGTCATCGAAGTAGTAGTAGGCGGAAACCGATCCCAATCGCTCGCTGTTTCCGTCAATGCGAAAGCTCGATTTGTCGTCGCGCAGGATCTTCCCTTCAGACGCCGTGGAAAACGTCGCGTCGCCAACGTTCGGGACGGGAATGTACGGAAGAAGGTTCTTCGCCGGCTGGGACCAGGCGCGTTGCGGGATCACGGCATTGGGAAACACGCAGATGCTGGTAGAGGCGCAACCGGGCAGGTAGTAAGGCTCATTTGCTGCGACCGCGTAGCCCAGTTTCTGTGCGAGCAGACCGGCAAGGTATGGTCCACCCACGGTGCCTGTAAGGGAGGCGGAGAGGTCGGACAGGTTGCCGCTTCGGTCGGAGACAGAGGGGACCGGCATCAACCCGGTGTCCTGCGCCTGCTGCTGCCGGGTCCCCTGATAGTCCGCCAGGAAAAAAACCCGGTTCTTCTGGATCGGTCCTCCGATGAGCCCGCCGAACTGATTCTGTCTGTAGAAGCTGCGCTCCGGAGAAAAGAAATTCCGGGCGTCAAGGGCCGTATTGCGAAGAAACTCGAAGGCGCCTCCGTGAAGTTGGTTGCCTCCCGACTTAGTAACTACGTTGACGACGCCGCCGCTGGAATTGCCGTATTCAGCATCGAAGTTATTGGTGAGGATTCGGAACTCGGCGATGGAATCGAGATTGGGAACGATGGACGTGCCGCCGTTCATGAGTTCTTTCACGTCGCCGCCATTCACCATGAAGCCATTGGCGTCTTCGCGCTGGCCGCTGATGGACTGGTTTCCGGGATTCAGGCCTCCGGAAGGCGCGATCGCCACCGTCACTCCGGCCATCACGATGGAATCGGGCTGCTGTGTGCTGAGCGGCACGATCCCGGGCTGCAAGGCGAGCAGGTCGGTGAAACTGCGCCCATTGAGCGCGACCGCGGTCATCGATCTGCCGGTCACAACCTCGCCGAGTTGCGTGCTGGCGGCTTCGACCGCGGCGGGACTCACTTCGGTCACCGTGACCGTTTCCTGTCTGCCGGCTACTGCCAGGGTGACATCCAGACGCAGGCTACTGCCGACATCGACCACAAGTCCGGTGAGACGATACCGGTCAAAGCCGGGGGCTTCTACCGTCAGATCGTAACGCCCGACAGGCACGCTCGGAAAGGAATAGGTGCCACGGGACTCCGTGAGCGTCTTGTACGGGATTCCTTGTGCTACGTTCACGAGCGTCACTTTTGCGCTCGGGATCAGGGAACCGGTCTGGTCGCTGACGGCGCCTCCCACGCTGCCATAGACGGCCGGCCACGAAGGCTTGTGCCAAACCAACACAGCCAGAACGATGGCCAGAAGAATTCGTGTGCTTTTCACTCGGCGTTCCAGAGGTCGAGCCTACTTCTTTGGGGTGTACTCCTGGAACAGTTCGGGGAACTGCTGGCGCAATGCTTCGATTTTCGGGCGGTCGCAAACTTGAATGTACGGATTCTCGGGATTGTAGTACGCGTAGTCCTGATGATAGTTTTCCGCGCGATAGAACGCTTTCAGAGGCGTCACCTCGGTCACGATCGCCTTTGGAAAGACCTTTGCGTGGTCGAGTTGGGCAATGTACGCCTGTGCCAGGCGCTTTTGATCCTCATTTGTATAGAAGATCGCCGACCGGTACGACGTGCCAACGTCCGGCCCCTGCCGGTTCAACTGTGTCGGATCGTGCGCGACCGAGAAGAAAATGCGCAGCAGTTGGCCGTACGTGAGGCGCGACGGATCATAGATCACTTCGACCGACTCGGCGTGACCAGTGGTCTCTGTGATCACCTGCTTATAGGTGGCGGTTTTTGCCGAGCCGCCCGAGTAGCCGGCAGCAGTGGATATCACGCCCCGCACGCGTTGAAAAACAGACTGTACGCCCCAGAAGCAGCCGCCCGCGAAGACCGCCGTCTCTTTGCCTGGCTGTTTCGCTAAGGGAACATCGATTGACGCTGCTGGAATCGGCGGATTCGGCGCCGCACATATCGTTACGGCGGCGACAAGCAGTCCCACCGGGAATCGTTGCAATGAGTTTGCGAAAGGCATCCGTACCCCTCGGTCCAATGTTACATCCGAAGCGGGCAGAGGCGGCGGGGAGCCTCCGCGCCCGCGGCCTTGCATTATACTTATTTCCAGCGATCATCCTGCTCGAACGGAGGGGAGTGTTGATTCCCAGCAGGGTCCACGTAGTTCTGGCAAT
>DATJYJ010000161.1:0-7554 GCA_035578025.1 Verrucomicrobiia bacterium | reverse complement strand
GGCGATGATCCTTTCGGCGTCGCCCGGCGTGCAGTCGGAAAGATCGTACGGAGGCCTTCCCGCAAGCAGTTCGTAGAGAATCACTCCCAGCGAGTAGACGTCCGTGGAGGCACGTGCCGGCTCGCGGCGAAACTGTTCCGGTGAGGCATAGGCTCGCGTGAACCGCACCTCCGTCTGCGTGGGATTGGCCGCCGTATCCGCGGCATCGAGCTGCTTGGCGATTCCGAAATCCAGAAGTTTCGGGGTGCCGTCGGCTTTCACCAGGATGTTCGACGGCTTCAAGTCGCGATGAATGATGCCGCTCTGATGCGCATATTGCACCGCTTCGCACACGCGGCGAAACAGGCTCAGCCGTTCTTCGAGCGGGCACTTGCGTTCGGCGCAGTACTGGTCCAGGTGGTCGCCTTCCACGTACTCCATGGCGCACCACGGCGTTCCGTCCTGCAGAGAGCCATTCCCGTACAGGCGCGCGACGTAGTGATGTTCCAGTTGCCCGAGCCTCTCGATCTCGTGGATGAAGCGCTTGCGCAGCTCCGGCGACCAGGCGCTGCGCATGAACTTGACGGCGACCAGGCGTCCGGGGGGCTTCTCTTCGGCGAGCCAGACTTCGCCCATTCCGCCGACGCCCAGGCAGCCGCCGCCGGCAAAATGGTAGGGCCCGAAGTCGTCGGGGCGAACGGGCTCCGATGCGCCATCGAGCATTTTTCGCGCCAGATCGAATCCGTTACCGTCCAGAATCGATCCGCTCCGCTCATCCACTGGCCTTGATTCGCTGTCCATCCGAGCTACTCCCGGTGGGACGAATGGCCTTCTCCAGACGGGCCCTGGCCTCCACCCATTCGCGTTCCACCGTGGTTTTGGAAAGACCAAGCGCGGCCGCCGTTTCGGCGACGGTCATTCCCAGGTAGAAGCGGCAATCCGTAATGCGGGCTTGCCGCGGGTTCTCAAGCTCCAGGCGCTTCACGGCAGTTTCCAAGGTCAGGGCGTCCTCCACGGGCAACGCACTCGCGGCGGGCAAACCTCCAGGCGTGCGTTTTTGAGCGCTCTTGCGCCGGGCTGCATCGATCAGGATCTGGCGCATGACATGCGCAAAAATCGCCAGCACCTCGTCGTAGGGCTTGGCGGCAAAGTCAGGGGGATCCTTGAGCAGTTTTTCGTAAGCTTCGTGAACCAGCGCCGTGGGACTCAGGGTCGAGTTTGACCCTTGGTACCGTAACCTCCGGGCTAACTGCCGCAGGTCGTTGTAACACCGGAGTACCGCGGCATCCAAGGCAAGTTTCTCGTCCGGACCTGTCATGAAGGTGTTTCCCGCCGAATTACGCATCCCTCTCTAGGCAGGCGATTCGTCGCCACGATCCAGAGACTGGGTCTGTCTGAGGATCGTAGCAACGGAAGGAGCTACTTGCAAGCGTGGAGGAGACTTAAGGTGAAACAATCCATCTTGTGTGTCAATTCAGTCACATGCTTACTCGCAGTTACAGTATTTGTCCCGTTAATCGTTCACGCCCAGGGTTACACAATCACCACCGTCGCGGGGGGAAATCCCTGTTGTTCTCTTGGTTCCGGCGATGGCGGGCCTGCTACGCAGGCATTTGTCAATGGCCCTTTCGGCGTGGCTGTCGACTCGGCTGGAAACTTATACATCGCAGACGGCGGAGCTCTGGTCCGTAAGGTGACGACGAGCGGAATTATCTCGACCTTCGCCGGCGACCCCACGCAGCAGGCAGGCTACTCCGGCGATGGAGGTCCGGCGACAAGCGCGACACTCAGCTCACCGCGGGCCGCGGCTGTCGATGCCGCAGGAAATGTCTTCATCGCAGACACGCTTAACGCGCGGATCCGGAAAGTCTCCGCCAGCGGAACAATCACTACCGTTGCAGGCGGCGGCCCACTCGCAGTAAGCGCTGGAGACGGAGGGCCGGCTGTAAACGCGACCCTTTCCATACCTGTGGGTGTAGCCGTGGACGCTTCCGGGAACCTATATATCGCGGACTTTGGTCACTTCAGTGTACGCAAGGTGGACAGCGCCGGCAACATTACGACCATTGCCGGAGGGAGTGCGAATGTCACGCTGGGCAACCCCGGAGACGGAGGACCGGCGACCAGCGCGCTCATCTTCCCCTATGGCATCGCGGTCGACGCTTCCGGAAACCTGTATATCGCCGACCACGAGAACAACCGGATCCGCAAGGTCACGACGGACGGCATCATCCACACCATGGCGGGCAATGGAGCAGGAAGCTATTCCGGCGATGGCGGGCCCGCGACCCAGGCCGGCTTATACCATCCGCAAGGCGTGGCGGTGGACTCGGCGGGCAATCTCTATATCTGCGCGACTGGGGACGACCGGATCCGAATGGTGACCGCGGACGGCACGATCACCACCATTGCGGGCACTGGAGCTATCGGCAACTCGGGCGATGGCGGACCGGCGACCAGCGCCCGGATCAATATGCCTTCCGGCATCGCACTTGGCCGCGGAGGGATCGTCTATGTGGCGGATACCGGCAACAACAGCGTCCGCCTGCTGACTCCGAGCACTCCGCTCGCCGGCTCTCCGCCCTCGATCCGATCCGGCGGAGTCGTCAGTGCGAGCGCGTTCGGCGGGTTCCCCAGCATCGCTCCCGGCTCCTGGATCGAGATCTATGGCGGGAGCCTCGCCGCCGATTCGCGCGGCTGGAGCGGTTCGGATTTCAGCGGCGTCAACGCCCCCACGTCCCTGGACGGAACCAAGGTGACGATCGGAGGCCAGGCCGCGTTCATTGATTACATCAGCCCAGGCCAGGTGAATGCCCAGGTGCCCTCGAATACCGGCACCGGTACCCAGCCCGTGGTGGTCACCACGGCGGCCGGAGCCAGCAGCGCGTTCAATGTCACGGTGAATGCCACGCAGCCCGGCCTGCTGGCGCCGGCGGCGTTCAACGTCGGCGGCAAACAGTACATCGCCGCGCTCTTCTCCGACGGCGCGACCTACGTGCTTCCACCCGGAGCGATCTCGGGCGTGCCGTCGC
Source organism: Verrucomicrobiia bacterium (assembly GCA_035578025.1). Classification (GTDB taxonomy): domain Bacteria; phylum Acidobacteriota; class Terriglobia; order Bryobacterales; family Bryobacteraceae; genus Solibacter. The sequence goes on along the minus strand of DATJYJ010000161.1, from coordinate 4,543 downwards.
GACGCGCTCAGCCGGGCGACAGCATTACTCTCTACGGCATCGGCTTCGGACCGGTCACTCCGAACATTCCCGCGGGCCAGGTCGTGCAACAGAGTAACGCGCTCGGCTCGGCGTTCCACCTCTTGTTTGGCGGCACCGAGGCCCTGGTCTCTTATTCCGGGCTGGCGCCCAACGCGGTGGGGCTGTACCAGTTCAACGCGGTGGTCCCGAACGTCCCCAGCAACGACGCGGTTCCCGTGACGTTTACCCTGGCCGGAGCTGCGGGAAGCCAGACCCTGTACATCGCTGTGCAGAATGGCGCTCCGGCCCCGCAGCTTCAGAGCCTGAATCTATCAGTGGCGCAGGTCGCCGGAGGAGGCTCCATTCAGGGGACAGTCACTCTCTCCGCGCCTGCACCCGCCGGCGGCGCGGTGGTTGCACTCTCTTCGAGCGCGAGCACAGCAACGGTTCCCGCGACGGTCGCGGTGGCTGCGGGTATGTCATCCGCGATCTTTACCGTTTCTGTGGGGACCGTTGCCTCGAACCAGACGGTGACGATCACGGCGAGTTACGGCGGGATTTCCAAACAGACAACCCTGATGGTGCTTGCACCGGCAACGGCTGTATTCTCGAGTTTGCTGACAACCCTGACCTACTCCCCGACCGGCTACCCATCTGGTGCGTTCCTGCTCACCATCACACGTGACGCCGGGAATACCACTTATACGGCTACCAACGGTTTTGGTACCCTTTTTGTGGGTGGAACGCTGTCTAATAGTACAGACGGCACACTTACGTTCACCTTCAATGCCATAAAGTCCGGCCCTCTCGGGATTCCGGAGTTCGGCTGGGGCCTCAACGCCTTCAATGTATCGAGCACGTCGATGACGTTGAACTTATACCCGACCGTAGCCAGCTACATCTACGGTGGCAATATCAGCGGGACACTCACGATAACCGGGACGCCTTATCCTCTAGGAGGCAATACGGCAACTCTCTCCGGGACCGTTCAGGGAGGCTATTTGGCGGCACCTTGATGGTCCGGACGAGGAGGCCCGAGCTATTGTGGCCTCCAGCCATCCTTCCCGGCCAGAAACCGGTCGGTCTGGTACGCGGCCGCCTCTTCGGGGCTGAGCATTCTCGTGTGCGGGTCGCGCTCCATGGGGTGCGCGCCAGGACCCGTCGAATGGAATTCGGCGTAGTACACGGTGTTCATGTACGTCGTTTCTCCCGGATGCCACTCCCGCCAGCCGGCGGCGTTGATATGCTCGCCCATCCCGGTGTTCAGAAACACCACGCTCGCGAATGGACGCCACGGCCTGCCTAGCCAGACGTTGGTCACGCCCGGAGCTGCAGTCAGGCGGCAATGGTTGAACACAAATGCGCTGTCCTGGTCCGCGGCGCTCTTTCCCTGCGCCGTGATGTACCCGACGCTGTGCGGCGTGCTGTGGATCTCGCAATTCTCGAACAGCGCCTTGCCGTCGCCGAAAATGAAATCCACGTTGCCCTCGATGTAGCATCCCGTGAAGTACTGGCGGCCTTTTGAGACGTAGACCGTGTCCTGATTCCCCAGCAGCCGCACGTTGCGGAAGATCGCGCGGTCGGCCGTCACCGAGACCGCCAGCGCTTGCGATCCCACCGGCACCTGCTCGTGAGTCCGGTTCCAATCGTTGGCGAAGGTTACATTCTCCGCGGTGAAATTCTCCGCCTTCACGTTCACGGTCGCGGAGTTGAACGTTCCGCCAGAGGTGCCTGCACTTCTGTCGAAGACGATCACCGTCCGGCTCGCGTCCGTGTACGGGCTGCGAATCGTGATGTTCGGCTTGGCGATCGTCAGCACTTCGTGATACGTTCCCGGCGCCACCGAGATCACTGCGCCCTCGGCCGGCGCCATATCGATGGCCCGCTGAATCGACCAGAAATCGCCCGTGCCCGAGGCGGCCACGTACAACGTCGGGTCTTCGGGGATCACTGTCACCTTCGCCTCGGGCGCGGTCGGCAGCTCGGGGAAACGCACAAAGCGGTCGGAGCAGTCCAGCGGCGCGCCCTTCTGCTCGCGCACCTCGGCGTTTTCGACCTTGGTATGTTCGGCGGTCAGCCCGTCCAGCACGACGTTGTCGAAGCTCACTCCCAGCTTGTGATCGCCGTCCGCTCCCAACAGCGTCATCCACCCGGGAGTTACCGCGCGCACGTTCTTCAGCCGGATGTCGCGATACAGCGGCACCTTGGTCCCCGGGTAGGTCGTGTACATCGACGTCAGGATCACCGGATTTGCCACGTTGCGCATGCAAACGTTTTCGTAGGACACGTCTTCCACCAGTCCGCCGCGGCTGCGGTCGCTCTTGATGCGGATGCCGTTGTCCGTGCCGTCCAGCGAGAGATCGTTTACGCGCACATGGCTGACGCCGCCATCGGTGTTGCTGCCGATCGACATGCCGTGGCCGTTGTAGAAATGATTGTGCTCGACGGTGATGTGCGACGACGGTCCCGCCGGTCCGCTCTTGATCGCTACGTCGTCGTCGCCGGTGTCGATATCGCAGTACTTGATGGTCACGTTGGTCGATGACGATGGGTCGATCCCATCGGTGTTGCGTGCCGTATGGGGCGTCTTGATCTTGACGCCCCACGCTGTGAAGCCATTGGTATTGTTCACCGATACGTGGAAGTTCGGGGAATTGCGGAGGGTGATGCGGTAGAGCGTGAAATTGTCGCTTTGCCGCACCACCAGAATGCGGGTGACGGCCTGCGAGCGATCGTAAATTTTGGCCCGCCTGGCGAGGTCCCACCACGACTCATCCTGCCGGATCAGCCTGGCGCCGCCGCGGCCGTCGATGGCGCCATCGCCCATGATCCCGCTGCCCGGAGCGTGATCGGCCAGGATCAGCGGCTGGCAGCCCGGCCCACGGTCGCCGACGATCCCGCACGAGCCCGGCTGGACGTCGTAATCGCGCGGGTTCCGCGAGGCAAAGAGCGCCGCGTTCGCATCAATCAAAAGTGTCACTGCGGGTTTCAGCCGGATGGGACCGGTCAGGAAGATGTTGTTCCCGCCGGCGGGCTTCAGCTCCACCGCCTGTCCTGGCGCGCACGAGTCGATCGCCTTTTGCAGCCGCGCGGTGTCCGGAGATTGCTCGGCCGCATCGGAAAGCACGCCGCCCGGAGCCGAAAGGCGCGCGGAAAGCACTTCACAGGCAGGAGGAAATTTCGGTTCGGGCACCTGGCGAGTGTCCTGCGCGTGAAGCGTGAATGCAACGAGAAATGCCGCAATGCGAGTCATGTCACGCGGGCCTCCAGACCGGCGAAATATCAAATGTAGCGCAGGGTTGGGTTATAAGAGCGACACTGCCCACAGGTAATACGCGACGTGCGGACTCCAGTATTCCGTGGTCCGCCAGTCGAAGCCGTTTTCGGTATCGAGGATGGGAGCGTCCTTGGTGTTCCCGGCGATCCCGTTCATGATGCCGCCTGGAATCAGCCCTACGAATCGCGAATGCGGATAGGGATTCCGCATGCCTTCGCCGGTCATGAGGCAGGCGCCGAAGGGATTGGCGCCCATGATCCATTCGAGCTGGCGTAGGGCGAGTGCGTAGTAGCGGTCGTTCTCGAACGCGCGCGCGGCTTCGGCGAGGAGGACGGCGTAACACTCCAGGTGCGACGTCGTGCCCAGCCACCAGAACTGTTTGCGGACGGGCAGGAAATAGCGATAGGTCAGCTCGCCCGCGAGCGGGCGGTAGGTCTCCGGCGTGGGGGAGCCGAGGAACACGCCAAACGGCATGACCGCGTACGCAGAGTGCGCGGTCATGGGGAGAACGTACTCTTCGAGGTGCATGCGAACCGCATCGCGCCATTTCGGAGCGTCGGGATGCTTGGGCTGGGCGCGCGCGAGTTCCAGAAGGGCAAGAGCCGGCAGAGCGGAGTGGACGGCGTCCGTATACGGCACGCGATTGCGGTCGGAGGCACGCCAGAACCCGCGCACTTCCTTCTGGTTGGCGATGAATTCGGTGGTTTGCAGTGCCAGAAGTTCGGCGGCGATCGCGAGCGCTTTGGGAATCTCGTTCATTTCCAGCGCCGCGATGAGCCACCAGGAAAGATCGAGTGTGCTCTGCTGGGCGAGATGCGCGGACGACAAAAAACGATCGTCCGCGGCACGAAAACATCGGGCGGCGGCGGTGCGGCACGTCTGGGCGTAGGCGGCATCGGCGGAGTGGAATGCCTGGGCCAGCATGGCTTCCGCACAGACGAAGAGCGCCTGGTTGCGGCCGGTTTTCGCGGGATTGAGGTAGCGGTCGTCATCGGTGCCGATGCGGTTGTCGGTCCAATGATTGTCGCTGTTGTCCCCGTTGACGCCGCCCGCGGTGTCGGCCCAGACAAGGCCGTCGGCGTCCTGCATCTTGAGGAAGTAGCGATTGCCCCAGCGGACCTCCTCGAGAATGGGCGCAAGACCCGATCCCGCGGCGTCCCAGTTCGCGCCCAGATTTCGCGCCAGCCGCAGCAGCCCGATCACGTTCATGAGCGTGGCGTCCATCCATTTGCGGAGGTCGCCGGCGTCGTGCCAGCCGCCGGTGAC
>DATJYJ010000160.1:0-5664 GCA_035578025.1 Verrucomicrobiia bacterium | reverse complement strand
ACGCGCGCGACAGCGCCGGCCGCCTCCTGCCCGACGAGCAACGCCTGACGCCGCTGGGCCGCTTCCTCCGCCGCACCAGCCTCGATGAGCTCCCGCAGCTCTGGAACGTCCTCAAGGGCGACATGAGCCTGGTCGGCCCCCGTCCGCTCCTGCCCGAGTACCTCCCACGCTACAACTCGCACCAGCGCCGCCGCCACGAGGTCAAACCCGGCATCACCGGCTGGGCGCAGATCCACGGGCGCAACACCCTCGCCTGGGAGCGGAAATTCGATCTCGACGTCTGGTACGTCGACCACCGCAGTCTTTGGCTCGACATCAAAATCCTCTGGTTGACCGTGCTGAAGGTGATCCGGCGCGAAGGGATCAGCCAGAACGGGCACGCCACCATGCCCGAATTCACCGGCACCGCACGCTGACAACTAATCCTATGCACCTGGTAATTTGGGGAGCCGGCGGACACGGCAAAGTCGTTCTCGATGTCGCCCGCGGCGCCGGGCGCTTCCAACACATCGTGTTTCTCGACGACAACCCCGCCAGGTCCGGCCTCGACTTTTGTGGTTGCCCGGTGGCCGGCGGGCCCGCGGAGCTCCCTCGCTTCGCCGGCGCTTTCTTCATTGTCGCTGTGGGCCATAATCGCACCCGCGCCCTGTGCTTCCGCCGCGCGCTCGAAAGCGGCCTCGTCCCTGCGGCTCTGGTTCACCCGGCCGCAATCGTTTCTCCTTCCGCGAGCATCGGAGGGGGAACCGTCGTCATGCCCGGGGTCGTGATCAATGCCGGCGCGTCCATAGCCGAAAACTGCATCGTCAATACCGGCGCCATCGTCGAGCACGATTGCGCCATCGGCGCCCACGTTCATATCTCTCCCCGCGCGGTTCTCGGCGGCGCCGTCAGCGTGGCAGCCTACGCGCACGTTGGCATCGGTGCCACCATCCTCCCCGGCGCCGCCGTCGGCGAGGAGGCCATTGTCGGCGGCGGCGCCGTTGTTCTCGAGTCGGCGCCGGCGCGCCGCACCGTTGTGGGAGTGCCCGCCAGGCCCCTACCGGACCGATAGCCCTTAACTGAACATGAACCACATCCACCTCTCCGTCCCCCATATGGGCGGCGCCGAACAACGCTACGTCCGCGAAGCCTTCGACTCCAACTGGCTCTCCACCGTCGGCCCCAACCTCGCCGCCTTCGAACGCGAATTCGCCGCCCGCATCGGACGCCCCGCCGTCGCGCTCGCCAGCGGCACCGCCGCCATCCACCTCGGCCTCCGCCTCCTCGGCGTGCGCCCCGGCGACGAAGTCTTCTGTCCTACGCTCACCTTCGCCGCAAGCTGCAATCCCGTCCGCTACCTCGGCGCCGAACCGGTGTTCCTGGATAGCGACTACGCCACCTGGAACCTCGACCCCAACCTCCTCGAAGATGCTCTCGTCCGGCGTGCCCGCTCCCATACGCTGCCTCGCGCCGTCGTCGTCGTTCACCTCTACGGCCAGTGCGCCGATATGAACCCGATCCTCGGGCTTTGCCGCCGCTACGGAGTGCCCGTCCTGGAGGACGCCGCCGAAGCCCTGGGCGCCGCCTATGGGAACCGGCCCGCCGGAACCCTCGGCGACATCGCCGTCTTCTCGTTCAACGGCAACAAAATCATCACCGCTACCGGCGGCGGAATGCTCGTCGCTGACGATGCCGCCTCGGTCGATAAGGCCCGCTTCTGGTCCACCCAGGCCCGCGACCCCGGGGTTGCTTACCAGCACTCCGAGCTCGGATACAACTACCGCATGAGCAACGTCCTCGCCGGCATCGGGCGCGGCCAGTTGGAAGTCCTCGACCTTCGCGTCAGCCAGCGCCGCGCCGTCGCCTTCCGCTACCGCGACGCGTTCGCGGACCTGCCGGGCATCGCGCTCATGCCTCAGGCCCCATATGGACTCCACACCAACTGGCTGAGTTGCTTCCTCATCGAAGAGAAACCATTCGGCTGCTCTCGCGATGAGCTCATCCGGGCCTTGGACGCGGCGGATGCCGAGTCCCGCCCCGTCTGGAAACCCATGCACCTTCAGCCGCTCTACGCGGGGAATCCCTGCTATGGCGGCCGCGTCGCCGAAGACCTGTTCCGCCGGGGCATCTGTCTGCCCAGTTCGAGCAGTCTCTCCCCGGAAGAACAGCTCTACGTTGTCAATTGCGTCCGCGCCGCCGCGGGCGCTCCACCCCTGTCGGAGCTCGCAACCCAGGCATCCGTCGTCGCCGCCTGAACCGGTACACAACCATGCCCTCATCCGAGACCCTCGTCGATCTGCAGCGCCTGGTGCGTCGCCTCGTGCCCTTTCACCGCTGGATCGTTCGCGCCGTGCAGATGGCTATCTTCGTCATCGCCGGCGTCTCCGCGTTCCTGCTGCGCTTCGATTTCACCCTACCAGTGCGTTACCGGGCTTACGTTTTCCCCGCTCTCGCGGCCTGGCTGCTGGCAAAGATCCTGGTCTTTCACCTCCTCCGGCTCGATCGCGGATGGTGGCGGTACGTCTCGGTGCCGGACTTCCTGCGCCTCGCCGCCGGCAACCTCGCCGGTTCGGCGCTGGGTGGCGTGATCCTGCTGCTTGCCGGCCCCAACGGCTTTCCACGATCGCTCTATGTCCTCGATCTTCTCCTGTGCTCGGTGATGACTGCCGGCGTTCGCCTCGGCGTCAGGATCCTCGCCGAGCTGCCTCGTCAGTCCAATGGTCACGCACGCAAGCGGACCCTCATCTATGGCGCCGGCTCCGCCGGTGTGACTCTGTTCCGTGAAATCGAGCAGAACCCCGCCCTCGCCTACGAGGTGGTAGGCTTCATCGACGACAGCCCGAACAAGATCGGCACCATGATCCATCGCGCTCCGGTCCTGGGTAGCGGCGGTGCCCTGCCTGCCCTCGTGAAGAGTCGCTCCATCGAAATGCTCCTCATCGCCATGCCTTCTGTCACCGGCGCCCAGATGACCGTTGTTCTCCAGCACTGCCAGCAGGCCGGCGTCACCTACAAAACCGTGCCCGGCCTTGCCGAGATCATCGAAACCGGCGGTCTCGCCACCGGGATTCGCGATGTCGCCGTCGAAGACCTTCTCGGCCGCAATCCCGTCCGGCTTGAGGAAGACCGCATCCGCCAGTCGATCCAAGGCAAGGTGGTCATGGTCACCGGCGCTGCCGGCTCCATCGGCTCCGAGCTCTGCCGCCAGATCGCGCGCTTCGGCCCCGCCGGCATCGTCGGATTCGAAGTCGCCGAATCGCCCCTCTTCGAGATCGATCGCGAGATGCGCCAGACCTTCCCCGCAACGCCCTTCCATCCCGAAATCGGCAGCATCCAGAATCGCGCCCGCCTGGATGAGGTCTTTCGCAAGTACGCGCCGTCCGTCGTCTATCACGCCGCCGCCTACAAGCACGTGCCCCTGATGGAAACTCACATCTTCGAAGCCGTCGAAAACAACGTCTTCGGAACCTACAACGTGGCTGCCGCGGCGGCGGATCATGGCGTCGAGGACTTCGTGATGATCTCCTCCGATAAGGCCGTCCGTCCCACCAACATGATGGGTGCCACCAAACGCATGGCCGAGCTGCTCCTCCTCACCATGCAGAACGGCGGCACCAAATACGTTGCCGTGCGCTTCGGCAATGTCCTGGGATCCAACGGCAGCGTCATCCCCATCTTCAAGAAACAGATCGCCGCCGGCGGGCCCGTCACCGTCACCCACCCGGATATGCGCCGGTTCTTCATGACCATCCCCGAAGCCTGCCAGCTCGTGCTCCAGGCCGCGGCCATCGGCAAGGGAGGCCAGATCTGCGTCCTGGACATGGGCGAGCCGGTCAAGATCGTCGATCTGGCCCGCAATCTCATTCTGCTGTCCGGTTTGCGCCCCGGCCAGGACATCCGAATCGAATTCAGCGGCATGCGCCCTGGCGAAAAGCTCTATGAAGAGCTCAACACCATGCTCGAGGACACCGCCCCCACCGCTCATGAGAAAATCCGGATCTTCATCGGCAACGGCATGCCCGAGGAAGATATGCTGACCTGGCTCGACCGCCTGCGGGAGATCTGCCAGGACCGCGATACCGGCCGCCTGGTCGTCGCCGTGAAAGAAATCGTACTCGACTACAGCCCCAGCTCGCACCTGCTGAAGCGCGTCATCGAAGCTCGTCCCCGCGCCATGGCCGCCAAGGCCGGCCGCACCTCTTGACCGTCATGTTATTCTGGAAATAGGGATGCGAATATCTTTAATTCGAAAAGGGTTTCTCTTGCGCCTCGCGCCAATACAAAACGAACCTAGTCCCATTTCCGGACACTAGGAGCCCGATGGACCTGAACTCCCTCGTCCAGGCCTCCCCCGCCCAGGTCTCGTGTGACCTGGGCGGCGAGGCCGCCATTCTAAACCTCGACACCGGCGCATACTACGGCCTCGACCCCGTAGGCGCCCGCATCTGGAGCTTCCTCGCAACTCCCACCACCATCGCCCGCCTGCGCGATCGCGTCCTCGCCGAGTACGACGTGGACGCCGCCCGCTGCGAACAGGATCTGGTACACCTCGTGCAAACGCTGCATGCCCACGGCCTCGTGACCGTCCATGATCCGGAAACTGCGTAAACTCGCGCGCCTGGGCTGGCGCGAGTACTGCCTGCTCGCCGAAGCGTGGCTCTGCCTCTGCGCCGCCCGCTTCGCGCTCTGGCTGCTGCCGTTCCCCCGCCTGTGGACACCTCCGCGCCTGTCGGCCGGCTCCCGCTTTACGCCGCGTCAGATCGCGTGGGCCATCGCCGCCGCCGCGCCCTTCGTGCCTTCCTCCACCTGCCTGGTTCGTGCCCTGGCCGCCCAGCGCCTCTTTGCCCGCAAGGGACACGATGCCGCCGTTCGCATCGGAGTCGCCAATAGCAGCGGCGAATTCGCCGCCCATGCCTGGCTCGACTATGCCGGCGACTCAATAGTAGGCGCCGTGTCGTCTCCCCGGTACACCCGGATCTGCTCCCTGGAGCCCCGCGTATGAGTGGCATCGCCGGAATCCTCAACCTCACCGGTGAGCCGGTCGATCCCGCGCTCCTCGGCCGCATGACCGCATCCATCGCGCATCGCGGCCCCGATGGCATCCGCTATGCCATCGATGGGCCCATCGGCATCGCCCACTGCAAACTCTCCACTACCCCGGAATCCCTCGCCGAGACGCAGCCGCTCTGGGACGAATCCCATACCTGCTGTCTTGCCCTGGATGGCCGCGTGGATAATCGCGAGGAGCTGGCCCGCGATCTGAAAAGCGCCGGCGCGGTGCTTCGCGACGGCTCCGACGCCGAGCTGGTCTTGAAAGCATTCCTCGCCTGGCGCGCGGACTCTCCGCGGAGAATCGTCGGAGACTTCGCCTACATCGTCTGGGATTGCAGCTCGCGCCGCCTCTTCTGTGCGCGCGACCACGTCGGCATCCGGCCGTTCTACTATTACACCGATGGCTCCGTGTTCCTCTGGGCCTCGGAGCTTCGCCCCCTCCTCCAGCACCCGGCCGTCCCTCGCGTTCCCAACGAAGGCATGATCGCCGAATACCTCGCCGACCGCATCTGCACCCGGGACGAAACGCTCTATCGCGATATCCGCAAGCTGCCGGGCGCCTGCTGCGCCACCGTGGATTCCAGCGGCACCTCGGTTCGCGCGTACTGGACCTTGAACCCCGAAGAATCGATC
>DATJYJ010000159.1:0-3073 GCA_035578025.1 Verrucomicrobiia bacterium | reverse complement strand
GTGATGCATGAACAGCAGCAATTCGTCGGGGCAGGCCTCGACCGATTCGTAGAGCCTGGCAACCGCCGGGCGGTACTGTCCGATAAACCCGGTGCCGGTGGCCACCGTACGATCCATCCCGACGCCCTGCTCGTCGGCGCGGTGCCACTGTCCCCAGCCGTTGCGCTCGCTGGCTTCCACATTCACGCCGTAATGATTGCCGGTGATGTCGGTGAGCGTTTGCAGACCCAGGGGCCCGGTGTAATTCTCGTAGGTGCGCCACGACGTGAGCTGGATTTCGTTGATCGTGCCGGCCACCTTGGGGTCAATGCCGAAGGTCAGCCGCGTCCACTCGTCGATAATCTGTCGCGAGGTCAGGTCCGGGCTCCACGCCAGCCGGCCGAACCCGTAGAGATTCGCCTGCGAGAGGTGATTGCCATACCAATTGTCATCGAGCCCCACGTTACTTACGCCGACGAATCCGTTCACCCGGCTCTTCACCGGGCCATTCACGTCGAAATCCAGCACCTCTTTCCACATCGGAATCAGAAATACCGTGTGGCGCGCCTGGCCGAAATACTCCTGCGTGATTTGAAGCTCGATGGCCTGCTTCGTCTTCTCCAGCGTGCCGAACAGCGGCGATGCCGGCTCGCGCACCTGGAAATCGATCGGACCGTGCTTGATTTGAATCACGACATTGTCGTCGAACTTGCCGTCGAGCGCGCGGAAGTTGTCGTCGGCGGCGCGGGCGCGATCGTTCTTGAGGTTGCGCCAGTCCATGTGATGGTCGTAGACGAAGCCGCGGTAGAAAAGCAGTCCGCCGTGCGGTTTGAGCGCGCGCGCCATCACGTTGGCGGCGTCGGCGTGGGTGCGGTTGTAAGCGGATGGCCCCACACGCCCTTCGGAATCGGCCTTGATCAGCAGGCCGCCAAGATCGGGCACGGCTTGATAGATCTCGTCCACCTTGGCCTTCCACCAGGCCGCGACCTTCGGGTCGAGCGGATCGAAGGTGTCCAGGCCTCCCACCGTCTTGGGGCTGCCGAAGTCGACGGCGATCACGGTGCGCACGCCCCAGGGGCGAAAGACATCGGCAATGCGCTTGATCTCGGGCAGAAAGTCGGGCGCGAGAATGCGCGGGTTCACATTCACGTTGTTGATCGAGCAGCCGTTGATCCCGAGCGAGGCGAGCAACCGCCCATAGTCGTTCACACGCGAGAGGTCTTCGCGCGACTTCAGGTTGTCCCAGAATATGGACCGGCCGCCGTAACCGCGCTCGATCGAGCCATCCAGGTTGCTCCACTCGTTGACCCATCGCACCGGCACGCGCGGCGCTTGAGTTTCGTTGAGCGAATCGACCGGCTCGCCGAGCGCGACCTTGCGCAGGTAGCCGAAGACGCCGTAGAGGGCGCCTCGGTCGCCGCCGCCGGTGATCATCGTGTTCCGGCCGGAAGCCTTCAACTGAAACGCGTCGGCAGCCAGGTTCCCGGTGCCGATCACGATGGCCGGCTCGCTCGCCATGCCGGCTTCAATGCGTAATGTGCGCCCGGTCATGCCGCGGATTCCCCGGATCAGCTCATCGCGCGCGCTGACCAAGACCGGAGAATCGCCCTGCACGACAACCACGGCCGGCAGAGCGGGCGGCCTTTCGAGCGGCGCGTAACGCAGCCACGCGTTGTACCCGGTCTCGGCATGTAAAGAAGCGGCGATCAAGAGCAGTGCAAATCTCATGGCAACTCCAGGAACACGGCACCTTCTTCCACCGTCAGACCGACCCCTGCTGCCTTGGCCGCCTCCTGCAACGCGGCGTCCAGCATCACAACCGGATCCGGCCCCACCGCTAACCGGCGCAGCAGGCCCTCGCCTTTCTTCGTCCCCGCTGTGAGAGTAATCTTCAGGCCGCGCCGCTTGCAGCGCACAGCCGTACCATCAGGGAGCTTCACATTCATCGGCTTCAGATACGCATCCACGTAGTGCACGCCGGCGCCGGACTTGTCGTCCGTGAATTGCGGCAATTTCTCTTTCGCCGCCGGATTAACGTCGCAGAGTTTGGTTTTCATGACAGAGATACTCGTCCATCGCCTGCCGGAAAGCGCGGATGTGCTCGGGCGTGCTGCCGCAGCAGGCGCCCACGATGCTCACACCGGCCTCCAGCAGCGGCACGACGCCCTTCACCATCTGGTCGGGCGTTTCGTCGTAGACCACCTTCATATCCACCAGTTTGGGCTGGCCCGCATTGGGCTGGGCCATTACCGGCAGATCGGTCACGGCGCGGTAGCGCTTCACCGCCTGCCGCGCGCGTTCCATGTCCATGCCGGTGCCGCAATTGAGTGCCACGATATCCACTCCGTGCCCCTCCATCACGCGCGCCGCCCGTTCCGGATCGATGCCCATCATGGTGCGGAACGTGGAGCCGTCCAGCGTGACATCGTAAGCCATCGACCCGATCACGCACCCCGCTCCAGCCTCCTTGGCAGCCTGAATGCCGATCAGCAGCTCTTCGAGCGACGTCTGCGTCTCGATGATGATGGCGTCGGCGCCCGCGTCCACCAGCGCCTTCGCCTGCTCGTTGAAGGCGTCGCGCACCTGCTCTTCGGTGAAGTCTCCGTACGGCTCCATCAGGCCGCCGAACGGGCCAATGTCGCCGATCACGTATCCGGGGCGCCCGCCGAACGCCTCGCGGGCGATGGCTACGCCGGCCTGATTGATCGCCGCGACGCGGTCCGCGTTGCCGTGGCGGTTGAGCATGATGCGCGAGCCGCCGAACGTGTTGGTGAGGATGCAATCGGAGCCGGCCTCCGCGTAGCGGCGCTGGATCGCGAGAACACGATCGGGATGCGAGAGGTTCCACTCCTCTCCGCAGTTGCCCTGGGCCAGGCCGGCCAGCATGAGTTGTGTGCCCATCGCGCCGTCCGAGAGCAGCGGCCGTTCGCGGAGAGCTTCCAGAAGAGTCGGTTTAGGCATGGAGCTTGTACCAGATGGTTTCAAACACGAGGCCCCACTTGTGGGCGCGAGCCTCCGGGTCGCAGTAGCACCCGGCGGCACATTCGGGATGCGGCCACTGGACCGCTTCGTGGAGCGGATGGCCCAGCATCGG
>DATJYJ010000158.1:0-2267 GCA_035578025.1 Verrucomicrobiia bacterium | reverse complement strand
CGCGCGCCTGGAGCCGACGCGCCGGGCCGGATGGTTTCGATCATTACGGCTTCGGGAAGACCAGGTTGAGCGCGGGATCGCTGGTGAACATGCAGCGCGCGTTGTGGCCGCAGAGCGGGACGACGATCTGGTTGTGGCTGGCGCCGATCTTCTGGTTGACGAATTTGGCGAAGGCTTGGCCGCGGGCTAGGCGCGTGGGACCCTGAGCCATGGCGGAGCAGGAACTGTCGAAGCCGCCGAGCGGCAGGATGTCGATTTCGCCGAGCAGGTAAGTGACCGGGCGAGAGGCGAGCTGCTTCTTGAGCTGCTCGTCGCTCTGTTTGGCGGTATAGCCGCCGGTGCGGTGCTCCAGGCCGTACGGCCAGCGGTCGAAATTGGCGCACTTATCGGCGCCGGCGAAAGCGGTGAAGGCGGAGGCGTCGGCATCGGGCCGCGTGGTGTCCAGGTAAGCGTAGCTCGACGGATTGGAAACCACGTAGCTCACGGGGATGCCGAGGGTGTCGTGGACCTGGTTGGCCATGCTGTAGCGGTTCACGTACTGCCCTCCTGCCGAGTGGCCGGCCACAATGATGGCCTTGAGGTTGGGGAAGGCGTCTTTCTTGGCAAGCTTGCGGAGAAGTTCGTCCACGAAGTCGAATGACGTGAGCTTGTCGGTGCTGGCGGAGGTGCCGCCGCTGCGCCAGCTATCGCCGCTGCAGCTCCAGCTCACTTCGTGGTCGGCGAGGGTATCGTGGCAGCTTCCTGCGGCGGAGGCGATGCGCGGGGCGATGACGATGGTGTTCTCCAGGGCTTCGGCAAGGAAGGCCGCTGCGATCGCGGTGCGGAAGTAGTTGTCGGCGTCGCGGTTGGTGCCGTGGACCATGATGAAGGCGCGGGTGATTTGCGGATTGGGAGTGGAGAGGGGGTAGGTGGTATAGACCATGCCGCGCCAGGGGCCGCTGCCGAGGGCGATCCAGTCGGTGCAGTTGGCGACCTTGGTGCACGGAGTCGCGGCAAGCGCGGTGCCGGCGGAAACGAGCAGGGTGATGAGGAATTTCATGGGGAAATTTGAGTATAACGTGCCACCGGCTTGAGCGATCCGCACGACACGAGGACAGCCGGACAGGCCGGAAGGCCTGCCTGCAAAAGGCTAAACTGATCCCATGGTGCGGTGGATCGCCGGGCTGATCGCGGCCGGCGCGGCCCTGGCGGGGCCGCGCGAGGCGGGCCTGGACGCGGCGGCTCTGGAATCCTGGCGGCAGGCACTCGCGGCTCGGTCGACGACCGGCCTGATGGTCATGCGGCGGGGAGAGATCGCATTCGAGTGGTACGCGGACGGGTGGAACGCGGACCGGCCGCACGGGACGGCGTCGCTCGCCAAGGCGCTGGTTGGGGGAACGTCGCTGCTCGTGGCGATGAGCGACGGGTTGATCTCGCCCGATGACCTGGCATCGAAGTACATTCCGGCATGGAAGGCCGATCCCCGCAAAGCGAAGATCACCATCCGGGAACTGGCGACGCACACTTCGGGCATCGAGGACGCGGAGCAGGATGGGATCGCGCACGAGCAACTGCCGGGGTGGAAGGGCGCCTTCTGGAAGCGCACGCCGGATCCGTTCTCGATCGCGGTGCGAGACGCGCCGGTGATCTTCGAGCCAGGCACGAGCAACGCGTATAGCAATCCCGGCATGGCGGCGCTGGCGTACGCGGTAACGGCCAGTCTGAAGGGCGGAGACATCCGCACGCTGCTGGCATCGCGGGTGTTCGGACCGCTGGGGATTCCGGACAGCGCCTGGTCAATCGGATACGGCCGCGCTTATGAAGTGGACGGTCTGAAATTGTGGGCCACCTGGGGCGGTGGAAATTTCACGGCGCGGGCGGCTGCGGGCATCGGGGAGTGGATGCTGCTCGGCGGCGAATGGGAAGGGCGGCAACTGGTGCGCAGGGAATCCCTGAAGCTGGCGACGGCCTACGCGGGCATGCCGAAGCCTGCGCGGGACAAGGACGCGTTTGCGCCGGGGTCGGGACTGGCGTGGTACACGAATGCCGACGGCGTGTGGCCCGGCGTGCCGCGTGACGCCATCGCCGGAGCCGGGGCTGGGCATCAGGTGATGGTGGCGATTCCGTCGCTGGACCTGGTGGTGGTGCGGAACGGCGACGCGATCGGCGGACGCGACGGTCCGTTCTGGACGCCGGTGTACCGGGAGATCCTGAAGCCGCTGATGGCGGCGGTCCGTGTGCGCGGTCCCTACGGACCGAGCCCGGTGATTCGCGGGGTGAGCTTTGGC
>DATJYJ010000157.1:0-8400 GCA_035578025.1 Verrucomicrobiia bacterium | reverse complement strand
CGCCTCATCGCGGGCATGGCCGAGGCCTACTACGCCTCCGTCGCCCCCCACAATCCCCTGGGCCCCATCTCCCTCGCCGCCGGAGTCCAACTCGCCGCCTCCATCCCGAACTTCCTCATTCAGGAACAGGTCTCCCTCGGCGAAGGCTACATCAAGCAACCCTTCACCGTCCTCGACGGCTATCTCGACCTCCCCACCGCCCCCGGCCTCGGCATCGAGCTCGACGACAACGCCATGGCCGACAAAATCGGCCACGACTGGCGCAACCAGGAAAGCTACGACAAAGACGACGGCAGCGTCGTCGACTGGTAGCGTCCCTACTGCCGCCGCTTAAAATACAAAACCCGCGTTGTGGACGGCCTTCGTGCGCACTCGCCCGGTTGTTGGTAAACGCTGCGCGACCAGTGAGGACCTATGTGGCCAAGGCGTGCGCCGGCCGGGTTTCCGGGCCTTATTACCGTAACCCGACTCTGCAGATATTATCGCCAGACTCGGCAAACTTCAGCATCGGGTTACACGGCCAAGTGGCCATGAAACGATCAGGGATTTAGACTGGTTGGTGACGGATAACCAATCACGCGCTGCGGGGTTACTTCCGCAATCAACCGACGCGGGACCCGTGCCGCAAAGTACGAGCCGCCCACCAGCAGGGCGGCAACTCCCTTTGCGACCAGCGTCTCGACGATGGGGAAGACCGAAAACCAAAGCCCCATTCACGGCGGAATCAACAGCGCAAGTTGCGGCAACTCGGTCGTCGGAATCCAGTGGCCTAATTGCATCTCCGAGAACCCGTCGTAACAAACCCTTCGCAAGCTCTTCATAGCCGCCTCTCCCTGGTCGAAATGTTCGACGGCTCCGGGAGAAGTGAGTACGATATTTCGCAGATGCAACACTTCCGATCAGCGTGTCGCTGACGCATGGGCCAGAATGACGCCCGAGGTGGATGCGAGCGACACGTAATAGCTCACGAAGCGTTTCGGCTCCGTTGCGTCGTACCGATTCAGATTCATCGCCCAACGATAGGCGATGGGCTGATACCAGAGTTCCGCCTCCACGCGAAACGGGCCCTGCGTGCCGGCGGCCGCCATCGAATAGCGGACCGTGTCACCGCCGCTGTCGAAGTCGGCATCCGTTTCGGCCTCGCCGTGAACGGCAATGTCCGGCGTGGCTGTGCGCTTGTCGAAACCTTTGGGTAACAGCCGGTTGTCCTTCACAAACCGCAGAGCCGTGAGGAGACCGGTGGTGACGCGACCGTTGCCGTCGGCCATCACCGATTCATAGATCTGCACCTGATCGGGATTCGTAATCTCGCGGTAGTGCGGCTCGAAGCGTGCGGAGTCGGCATCGTTGTCATTACCTGCGATCGAGCCATCCGGCTGGAACCCGCCGGAGTCGAAGACGACGCTGCCGTTGCGGTCGCGCAACGTCACGTGGAGCCAGACGCGGCGCGACGGGTAGGCCGTGGGGAGTTTGTGACCGCCGCGATTGGTGACCTCGATTTCTGCGCTCACGCGATCGTTGGCGACATTCATGTTGCGGATGGCAACCCCGGCGGCTTCCGACTGGAGGTGCGCAATCGTGCGGTTGACGGCCGCATCCATTTCATTGGGCTGCGCGGGGATGCCCAGGTCGTTGCGATACCGGTTAAGGATCCGCTGCATGAAGAAATTCCCGCCGACAAAGGTGTGCCGCGAAAACCCGCTGCGTGGTTCGCCGAACACGGACGTAATGGGGACGTCTTCTTTGACCCGCGGCATGTGGCAGTCCTGGCAGCTGCGGGTCTCCTTGTAGTCGCTGTGGAGCCATTCCTGGTACGGCACCTGCTCCGGCAGTTCGCCAATGACCTTGCCCTGCGCGTCGAGCGCCGAGGTGATTAGGGTGTGGCAGGTGGCGCACAATTCCGAAGACTGGATGACCTTCTTGTTTTCCTTCGGCTCGAAGGAGACCGACGACCGCATGATCGTCGTGTGGCCCTTCTTGGTGTCAAACTGACCGTACTCGTGACGCTGGCCGGGTTGACTGGTTTCGTCGATCTTGAACCCACCCACGAAGCTGGCTCGCGTGCCCAGGCCCTGCTCCGTGATCTGGTGGCACACGGAGCAGGAAACGCCGTCGTCGGAGAACTGATCCGCGCGTTTGTCCGGATTCGGCGGCACGTGGGAGAACACCTCGCCTTCCCCGCCCGCCAGCCTGGCTTCATAGCGCATCATCGGCATGTGGCAGATGGTGCACTCGTCCTCAATGGCCTTGGATACGGCCGCGTGATCGGTGGTCTCGCGGCGCACACCCGCCATCCAATAGGGGTCGCGGCCGGCATTGCCCATCATGCTGGTGCGCCAGTTGATGCCGATCGAAATATCTTCCCCGGCCGGCGTGGTCAGACCGTTGTGGCAGGCTACGCACCGGTCCGAGGTCTGGAAATGCGTACCGTAACCCTTAACCCTGGTGACGTCACGCGGTGGAGAAGCTTCTGGTTGCGATTGGGCCACCTGGGAAAACGTGGCGGCCGCGATCGTCCATGAGAGCAGAACAGTTCCGAGTATGCGCATGATGGCTTCTCCCTTACCAACCCTGCGTCAATTTACCGTCCACATAGTCCCAAAGCAGATAAAACATCAGTTGCCTGGGGCGATCCGCGGTGTTGTTGACCGGGATCCGGTAGCCGATGCTGCCGAGGATGTGAAGGCGTCGGCTCAACGGGATCTGGATCTGCGGCACAATGTCCCAGTTGTTCTCCGCTCCTTTGACCAGATCGCGGTCATAAACAAACTCCGCCATGGGAGACCACCTGCGGCCCAGACCGCCATTGGTCGCGAACGTCTTGCCGAGCGCCGTGCGCAGGTAATATGCCCTGGGGAGAATGTCGGTGTGGACCGGCAGTTCGAAACCGGTGTGAAGCTGGAAGAACGAATTCGCCGGAAGCAGTTGTCCGTAGGCGGCAGAGGTTTCAAAGACCGTAGATCCGCCACCAGTGCCTTTGGCCGCGTCTCCGGACGGCGCTGTGACTTCGCCCAGAAGGCTGAAGATAGAGCCGGTCTTCATGCTGTGAAACACGGTGTGTTTGTAGCCGATCAGCACGTCGCCGAACCCGGAATTCCACGCGCCCGATTGGTGCGCGAAGTTGAAGGGCACCATGGCTTCCAGTTGTCCGCGGGCGCCGATTCGCTTCTCATAGACCACCGCGGAGCCGACACCGGGCGCGCCCTTCGTGTTCGCCGCCGCAGTGACCACGGCTTCGTCTTCCGGGAACGCCTTTTCCGTGATCAGGGCGCGGGGAAGGTTCAGATCTCCCCGCGGCCACGATTTCTCTTCGCAAAAGCTGCGCAGGTATTCCACAACCTTATCGATCTGCTCCGGGGTGAGCAGGTCCTTGAACGAGGGCATGATCTGAGAAAAGCCTCGCGCCGGGCCGCCGTTGGTGATGATGGCGCGCCACTGCACGTCGGGTTCCGGCGTGGAAGTTCGGCAGTCGGTGTAATCGGGGAAGGTGTCCGGCCGCTCGAATCCGGTCAGGTTCTGGGACTGTCCCTTTCCGGCGCGACCGTGGCAGGGAACACAGCCCGCCTGATAGATGTCCCGGCCCGTTTCCAATTTCAGCCGGCTGTTCTGGCCCGCAAGCGTCGCGACGAAGACGCACAATGCGGCAATCGGGAAGAGCAAGGAACAGAGATGCCGCAGTTGGGGAAGCCTCATCAGTCTACTCCGGGATGAAATATTCGCTTCGGGCGCTCACTCGCAGAGCCCCTGGCAGGGCGGAGTTCGGCCTCTGGCCGTGCGGCGTGCTTCCAGAGTCCGGAAACACGGTCATGCGGTGATCCCACAGAGATTTGGTCAGCCGCGGATTCAGGCGAACCTTCACGTGCCGCCACTTGCCGCCGGAAGATCCGGCGGGACGGAACCCGATCACATAAGTGCTGCGCAGGGCGAGCGCGATCCGGGACGCCGCCTCTGGCAGGTCTTTGCGGTTGTCGATATCAAAATGCAATCCGCCGGTGACTCCGGCCAGTTCGGCCAGATCGTAGAGACCGGCCCGATGCCGGCGGGATTGCCGAACGCCGAGAGTGTAGATCTGCGTGTCGGCCTCGAGTGCTGCGCGCCTCAACTCCGCGAAATGATGGCGGCTATGGTTGTCATCGCCGTCGGAGATCACGACCAGGGCCCGCCGCTGGTGTGCGCCCTGGCGCAGGTGTTCGAGCGCCGAAAAGATGCTGTCGATCAACGGAGTGCTGCCGCCGGCGCGGGCCCAGGGAAGGCTTCCGGTCAATTCGGACGGGTCCGTTGTGAAGTCGGCGGCAAGCCGCGGCTGGGTGGCGCAGGTGAGTAGAAACGCCTCGTCTTCGGGTTGGGAGCTTTGGGCGATGGTTCTCAGCGCTTCGATGGCTCGCGGCAGCACGGCTCGCATGCTGCCGCTGAGGTCCAACACCAGACCGAGCGAGACCGGCCGGTCCTCTTTCCAGAAACTGGAAATCGGGCGGGGCTCATGTTCATCCAGGACCTGGAACTGATCGGGCGTGAGTCCGGTAATCACCCTGCCGTTGCGGTCTATGACGGCAACGGGGACCAGGACCAGCTGGGACCTGGCGCAGAAGACAGGTTGCTCCCGGCGAGGCTGCTCCTCCGCGGCGGCGCGCGGTAATGCCATCCTCGCCAGCATCGCGGTCGCTACGGCCGGCGCTGCCAGGAAACCAAAGAACCCCAAGGAGAATCGCCGGGTACAATTGTAGCCTATGGCGCCCCGATGCTCGATCTACCGCCGAAGTTTCGGATGGACGCGCGCAGTGGGATAAAAAGGCAGTGGCCGGGATGGGGTCAAGCGAGCGCGCCGCGCGTACGGATTCACTCCGTCGCGTGCTCCAGAATCTGAGCCAATCACCGGAAGCCGGCGCGGGAGATGCTTGACCAGCGATCCCGACTCCGCCAACATGTGGTCGGTAAGCTGTCCGGCCGGCAACCCGCCGTTGCCTGATCGAATGAGTCTACCAGCCAGGTCTATGATCAGGATCGGCAAGACGCTCGTACGAAAGCACCAAATGTGAACAGCAGGCCGTGAATTTGCGCGAACGCTCCGCGGCCGGGACTCGGCCACCGGACAGGCACGTGCGGCTTGGGAACGGCGCTTCCGGAACGTGGCGAGGATGCCGCTGGCCGATTACCCGCTGGTAACGGCGCAGTGTGGACGGACAGTGCCGGATCGGCCGCACCAGGATCACTCGCCCCTTGGCGACCAGGGAAGACCGACTTCAACCAAGGGTATTTCGCGATAACTTCCGGATAGCCAACCGGACGGGATGGCCCACGCTACGATCTTTAACGACTCCGGATAGGGGTGGGCCAGCAAAACCAAACTGGCGCCGGCAGTTTGTGGAACAATAAGCCACGGCGAATCCTGTACTCTCAAGACATGCGTGTGGACTCTCAGGCCGTCACTTTAGCGGCCTCCACGCGAAAAGTTGGTCGTGTAGTCAACTTCTGATTGTCCGGTTGCTTCAGCAAGCCACAACAGGTAGTGTATAGGGGTGCCCCGACCATCCTTCCCCAAAACACTACGTCAGTTTCAGGTCGACTTCGCCACAGAAGAGGCCTGCCAGCAGTATCTGGCGGCATGCCGTTGGCCGGATGGATTTGTTTGCCCCCGCTGTGGGCACAACAGAGCGTATGAATTGGTGAGCCAACGTCGGCGTCAATGCGTCAAGTGCCGGCACCAAGTTTCGTTGACAGCGGGGACCGTTCTTCACCGAACCAAAACTGCGCTGACGCACTGGTTCTGGGCGGCGTATTTGATGACCACTGACAAACGTGGCGTATCCGCTCTGCTTCTACAGCGTCAACTCGGCATTTCGCGCTATGAGACGGTCTGGATGATGCTGCACAAACTCCGCCGGGCGATGGTGAATACGGCTCGGGAACCGTTGAGAGGGGAGGTGGAAGTGGATGACACGTGGATTGGCGGCGAACAGGCCGGACTGCGCGGGAGTCGGCAACTCAAGAACCGGCGCGCGGCTCTCGTTCTGGTGGCGGTGGAAAAGCGTGGTCAAGCCACCGGTCGCGCTCGCATGAATGTGATTCCCGACTTCAAGGCCAGCACGATCGTCCCGGTCCTCAATCGGAATATCGCGCCTGGCTCCACCATCTACACCGATGGCCTCAAGAGCTACGAAGGTCTCAAGGAGGCCGGCTTCCAACACGTAACTCACATCCAGCCGCTCCGATCGGAACTGCGGAAGGGCGCGAAATCCGCAGTCCCACTTGCCGATCGAGCAATTGGCAACCTGCAGCAATGGCTGATTGGCACCCATCACGGTGTAAGCAAGGACCAACTCCAGGTTTACCTCGATGAATTCGTCTTTCGGCACAATCGTCGAAAGACGCCGGCGGCCGCTTTCCAAACGCTTCTTGGGCTGGGAACCGCCCGCAAATCAACCAAGTACGAGCAAATTCGCAAGGCACGAGATCTCAGACACAACAGATTGGGGTCTGCTGAAGCAACCGGATAATCAGAAGTCAACTAATACGTTCGAAAGGTCGCAAGTGATGTCACCGGCGAGTATGAGCGGGAAAATATGTATCGTAACGGGGGCGAACAGCGGGATTGGGAAAGAGACGGCACTCGGCCTAGCTCAGATGGGCGCGCGCGTGGTCATGGTCTGCCGGAATGCAGAAAAGGGGGAAGCGGCGCTGGAGGATATTTGTCGGGAAGTCGGATCTTCGCAGGTTGATCTGCTGATCGCGGACATGTCGTCGCAGGCGTCCGTTCGAACGCTCGCGGCGCAGATCCAGCGGGAATATCCCCGCCTCGACGTGTTGGTCAACAACGCAGGCGGCGCCGCGCCAGGACACACCCTTTCCGCGGACGGCATCGAAATGACGCTTGCCACCAATCATCTGGGCGCGGCGCTACTGACGCTTCTCTTGCTCGATCTGTTGAAGGCCAGTGCGCCATCGCGCATCGTCAATGTCTCTTCGACGGAGGCTCAAAGCCCTTCACGCCTCGACATGAACGATCTCCAGTTCGAGCGGCGGAAATACAGTGCCGTCGCCGCCTACCGCCAGTCGAAACTGCTGATGAACGCGTTTACGTTCGAGTTGGCGCGGAGGCTGGCGGGAACGGGAGTCACCGCGAACTGCCTCCATCCAGGCGCGGTAGCGACGAATATCTGGAACCCCGATCTGCTGCCGCTCATCGGCGGGCTGATCGTCGCCGTGGTGAAGCCGTTCCTGCTGAATTCAAAACAGGGCGCCGCGGTGTCCCTATATCTCGCGACCTCTCCAGAGCTGGCACAAGTCTCCGGAGAATACTTCGTCAAGTCCAAGCCCGCCAAGTCCAATCCTCTTTCGAGGGATCCGAAGTTGATGGCGGAAGTCTGGCTGTGCACGGAAAAAATGACCAGTCTGCCATTGGCATGACGCACGTCATCGCGGTGGTCAAGTCCTCGATGACGGCGTATCCAGAAGTTGACGCGCTGCCAATGGTCAGATCCTGCCTGACGGCGTAGGGGCGAGAAATCTCCTACCGTTGCGATCACTCGCCCCTGGCGACAAGGGAGGATCGATCTGCGAAGTTCGGGTTGGCTTCGCGATCATCAGTTCTCGAGGGATTCAATGATGAAGCGTTCGGAGGCGTGAACGCACACCATGTCGAGCCGTTCATCGCCGATAGCGGTGAAGCGGTGTTGCGTTCTCGGCGCGATTACGACGATATCGCCGGCGCTGGCGACGATCTCCTCGCCATCGACGATCATGGCCGCCTGACCGGAGAGCACAATGCAAGTTTCGGCGTAGGGATGCTCATGCAGTCCCGGACCTTTGCCCGGCGGAATGTTGCCCACAAAGAAGGAAACACCGGCGCCGTAGGGCTGGCCTTCGAACTCCACTCTGGCGATTGCGCCTTTCCGCTGGTCACTGGGCTTCAGGATGCGAAACATTCGTCCTCCTTGTCGATGCTGGATGCTTACCCGCGAGCCGTTGGGCATTACACCTGAGGCGGCGGAGCCGGCGAGAGGCCGTGGCGGCGCATGATCTCGGCCATCTTTTCTCGGTCCGGCGGACCACCAGCCGCCGCGTT
The DNA here is from genome assembly GCA_035578025.1 of Verrucomicrobiia bacterium. GTDB lineage: Bacteria > Acidobacteriota > Terriglobia > Bryobacterales > Bryobacteraceae > Solibacter. Next base: position 338 of record DATJYJ010000157.1, on the reverse strand, counting down.
GAGCACTTCGGCAGTTTCGCGGAAATACTGCGGACCAATCGCGGCCGGAGTGATCACGCAAAGCGCCTTCACGTCTCGGCTTCCGTGGTTATCGAACCGGTGAACAGCGCCGCGTGGAATACAGAGCGCGTCCCCGGGCCCGACGTCGATTGGTCGCCCCTCGACCGTCCAGGTCAACACTCCGTCGACGCCGTAAATCGTCTCCTCGTAATGGTCGTGGCTATGTGCTGGGGCCGGAAGGCTTTGCGCGGCCGGTACCGTGAGCTCAAAGGTCGCGATCGTTCCAGTCGAGTTGGCCCCGGTTAACAGGAAGCGCACAGCGAGTGGCCCGACATGAA
>DATJYJ010000156.1:0-3692 GCA_035578025.1 Verrucomicrobiia bacterium | reverse complement strand
CGCGACGGCCTGCTCGAAAAAGATAAAGAAGAGTGGCAGCAGAAGATCATCGCCACCGGCTACCTGGCCAACTCGCGCCGCTTCGGCTCGCGCATCCAGGAATTCCACCTGACCATCGACGACACCATCGACAACCTCGGCAAGGGCATCCTCGGCCTGACGGTCGCGTGCGCGCGCTGCCACGACCATAAGTTCGATCCCATCCCGAGCAGCGACTACTACGCGTTGTACGGCATTTTCAAGAGCACCAACTACCCGCACGCCGGCACCGAGATCTATCCCCACACTTACGGGTTCGCCGCGCTCAATCCGGCGGAGGCCGAGAAGCTGAAGCGGTTCGAGACGCAGCTTTCGGGGCTCGACAACCGCATCGAGGATATCAAGGCCAACAAGATCAAGTTCGCGAGCGAAGACGAGAAGCGCAAGGCCGAGGCCGAGAACCAGACCACGCTGCGGCGGCTCTCCAACCAATATCCGTATGTCCAGAAAGCCTACGCGGTGAGCGAAGGCAAGCCGGTAAATGCGAAGATCATGGTGCGCGGCGAGCCGGCCTCGCTGGGCGCGGAAGTCCCGCGCGGCTTCCTCACCATCCTGGGCGACCAGAAGCTTCCACCGGAAGAGACGGGCAGCGGGCGCCTCGAACTCGCCGAGTGGATCACCGACCCGAAGAATCCGCTGACCGCACGCGTGATCGTGAACCGCATCTGGGGCTGGCACTTCGGCCAGAGCATTGTGGCCACCCCCGACGATTTCGGCGCGCGCGGCGAGCGGCCTTCCCACCCCGAGCTGCTCGATTACCTGGCCAGCCGCTTCATCGAGTCCGGCTGGAGCATCAAGAAGCTGCACCGGATGATCCTGCTCTCGCGCGCGTACCAGATGTCCAGCGCGTACGACGCGAAGAGCGCTCTGAAGGACACCAAGAACCAGTACCTGTGGCGCTTCAACCGCCGGCGCCTCGATGCCGAAGAGATCCGCGACAGCCTGCTCGCCGTAAGCGGCAGTCTCGATTCCGCGCCCGGCGGCGAGTTTCCGTTCGCGCCGGAGATGACCTGGCGGTACACCCAGCACCAGCCGTTCATCGCCAGGGACTCGGATTTCGCCACCAACAAGCGCAGCGTCTACCTGATGCAGCAGCGCATCCGCCGCCAGCCGTTCCTCGACCTGTTCGACGGCCCCGATCCGAATGCCGTCACCGGTGTCAGGCCCGTGACCACCACCGCGCTCCAGGCGCTCTACACCATGAACGACCCCTTCTTCCACGCCCAGGCCGATGCGCTGGCTGTTCGTGTGGGCATGGCGTACGGAGCCGAGCTCGATCGGCTGACCTACGCCTACCGGCTGCTGTACGGCCGCGCGCCGTCGCCCGACGAAGTCCGCGACTGCCGCCAGTTCCTGACGCAGGCGCGCGCCTCGCTCGGGGGGACCGCCGTGCCGGAAGACCGCAAGACCCGCGAAGCCCTGGCCTCGCTGATGCGCGTGCTGATGAGCGCCAACGAATTCGTGACCTTGGATTGACTATGCCGTGTGATTGCAGCCGCCGCCAGATGGTCCGCTCCTTGTTGTTGGGGTCGGGCCTGTTTCCCGCCGTGTTGAACGACCTGCTTGCCGCGGAAGCCTCGCCGCTGGCTCCCAAGGCGCCGCATTTCCCGGGCACGGCAAAACGCGTGATCTTCATCTACCTCAGCGGGGGCATGTCGCACGTGGATTCGTTCGATCCCAAGCCGAGGCTCGCTGAATACCAGCGCGACGGCAAGACCGCCGAAAACGGCCGCAAAGTGATGGGCTCTCCGTGGGAAGCCAAGCCGCGCGGACAGAGCGGCATCGAAATCACCGAGCTGTTTCCGAACATCGCCGAATGCGCCGACGACCTGTGCGTGATCCGCACCATGCGCGGCGATCACAACGACCACTTCCAGGCAACGCTCGGCATCCACACCGGCAGCGTGACCTTCAAGCGGCCCAGCGTCGGATCGTGGGTGACCTACGGGCTCGGCACCGAGAATCAGAACCTGCCGTGCTACGTGGTGCTGGCGCCGGAGATGCCGTATTGCGGCAGCCAGGTGTGGTCCAGCGATTTTCTGCCGGGCGTCTACTCGGGCACGCGCATCGTGAGCGGCCCGGAGCCGGTGCCCGATCTCAACCGCCGCGCGCCGTCGGCCGAGATGCAGCGGCTGGAGCTCAGCCTGCTCGACCGCTTCAACCTCAAACACGAGCGCGCGCATCCCGGCGACCCGATGCTCGACGCCCGCATCAAGAGCTATGAGACGGCTTTCGGAATGCAGATGACCATGCCGCAGGTGCTCGACCTGACGAAGGAGAGCGACGCCACCCTGCAGCTCTACGGGATGGAGCGTGGCGTCACGACCGGATTCGGCTGGCAGTGCCTGGTGGCGCGGCGCATGATCGAGCAGGGCGTGCGCTTCGTGGAGCTGATCGACGTGGGCAGCAGCAACAACTGGGACGCGCACGGCGACATCCACACGCACGGCCCGCTGGCGAAGAAAATCGACAAACCGATTGCAGGGCTGCTCGCCGATCTGAAGGGGCGCGGTCTCTTGAAGGATACGCTCGTGGTGTTCACTACCGAGTTCGGGCGCTCGCCGGGACCGGAGGGAACGATGGGACGCGGCCACTACAACCGCGCGTTTTCGAGCTGGCTCGCGGGCGGCGGCGTCAAGGGCGGTGTGGCCTACGGCAAGACCGACGATTTAGGCTTCCGCGCGGTGGAGAACGAGTGCCACGTGCATGATTTCCACGCGACCATTCTGCACTGCCTGGGCTTCGATCACACCAGGCTCACCTTCCGCCACGCGGGCCGCGATTACCGGCTGACCGACGTGGCGGGGAACGTCGTCAAAGACATACTGATCGACGCGTGATAAGGTCAGTTCAGACCTGATGCAAAGACGGTTCTGGACGGCGTTCCCAGCGCTGCTCGCGGTTACGGCGCTTCCCGCGGCGGCAGCCTCTTACTACACGATCCGGCTGGACGATTCCAAAGCGGTCTACCTGAACAAGGAGAATTTCGCTGTACGCGGCGACGGAGCGGCGGACGACACCGACGCCATCCAGAAAGCCATTGACCAGGTGCAGGGCGAAGGCATCGTGTTCGTGCCCGAAGGCCGCTACCGGCTGACGAAGACGCTGAACGTCTGGCCGGCGATCCGGCTGATCGGGTACGGCGCGCGGCGGCCGGTGTTCGTGCTCGGCGAGAGCACGCCCGGTTACCAGGATCCGGATCACGAGGGCTACATGGTCTTCTTCGCGGGCCGGCGGGGCAGTGCGGGCGGCAGGCCGCAGGATGCGGGCGCGGGCACGTTCTACTCCGGGATGAGCAACATCGACCTCGAAATCCTGGTGGGCAACGCGGGCGCGGTCGGTGTGCGCGGCAAGTACGCGCAGCACTGCTTCCTCGCTCACATGGATTTCCGCATTGGCTCGGGGCTCGCGGGCGTGCACGAGACCGGCAACGTGATGGAGGACGTGGCCTTCCACGGCGGACGATACGGCATCTGGACCGGAACACCTTCGCCGGGATGGCAGTTCACGGCGGTGGATGCCAGCTTCGACGGGCAGCGGGAGGCCGCGATTCGCGAGCGCGCAGCGGGGTTGACCTTGATTCGCCCGAGCTTCCGCAATGTTCCGACCGCCATCGCGATCGAGGAGAAGTCGCACGATGAGCTGTGGGTGAA
>DATJYJ010000155.1:0-27648 GCA_035578025.1 Verrucomicrobiia bacterium | reverse complement strand
CTGTACTCAGGGTTGCCCCCTTTCTCGTGCGACTTGCATGTGTTAAGCGCGCCGCCAGCGTTGATTCTGAGCCGGGATCAAACTCTCGTTTGAGTTTGTGAGTTTTCGCTCCCGCTTTTTCTCAGAGTTCTGACGAAGTGTTTCTTACTGCATCCAACCAGATTGTCAATGATCTGCGCCTTCGCCCGCGACATCGTAATGCCACGAACTCCGGCAGGCCTCGAAACTCGTTTCGGCCCCGCGCGCAAAATCCCATTCGAGAAACCGCGGCGAGCCGGAAAATTTCGTTGAGTTCGACCAGAACTTCGGTCTGGCTATCGGCTGACTTCAATCAGGTTAACAAACCGCAGCTCGCTTTGGCAAGCGCAGAATAAAAAAGATCGATGACGCCGATTCAAATCGCTTCTTTACCTATAGATGCGGCTGATCCGGGCCTGGTTTCGCCGGATTCCTGCGCCCCGATACACGCAGAAAAACCGTCCGGGTCGCGTAGGCAACTCCAATGTTCTCAGCCCGCAAGCGTCGCGCCACCCGCCGCCGCAATTCGTTCCTGACGCGCCCTTGATCCGAAAACTCCGCCACCTGGAATCCCAGCGCAAAACTGTATCCGTTATCACTGAAACCGGGATCAAAACCCACTGACGGCGCAGGCTCTGCCAGCATGCCCGGAATTTCCTTCGCAGCCTGCTTCAAGACCTCATCCAACACGGCCTCCACTGCGTCCGGATCGCAGTCATACCCCACCGTCACCTGAACGCTGGTCGCGGTGCGCTTCTCCGGCAGGCTGTAGTTGGTGACAATCGCCTGCGACAGTTTTGCATTGGGCACGATCACCAGGTTTTGCGCCAGCGCCCGCATGGTCGTGCTCCGCCACCCGATGTCGGTCACGTACCCCTCTTCGCCCGTGTTCAGCTTGATGTAGTCCCCCACCTGGACCTGCCGCGCGATAGCCACATAGAAGCCGCCGAACAAGTTGGAAAGTGTATCCTGAAGCGCCAGAGCGACCGCCAGGCCGCCGACTCCCAACGCGGTCAGGATCGGCGTGATCGACACATTGAAGTGGTTCAGCAGAATCAGCACGCCGAGAATGACAACCGCGATCTGCACCAGGTTCTGGCTCAGCGTCGTCACCGGCAGAGCGCCTGGAACCTGGTCGCCATAGAAGCGCACCAAATCGCCCGCGAACCGCGTGGCCATCACGGTGAGCGACAGGATCCACAATGCCAGCAGGACATTCGCCGCTTCGTGGGTGACACGCTCCGGCAGCTCCGACAACTGCAGTGCAACGTGGACCGCGAGGATCAGAATCCAGATCCGGGTGGGCGCGCGCAGCGCATCGTAGAAGACCCGCCCCGTGCGGCTGTTGGTGCGCGTATTCCAAGCGTTCAAAGCCCGCAGGAAAAGCCGCCGCAGCACCCACCCCGCCAGGAACGTCGCCGCGAACACGCCCAAAGGCAGCAGCACTTCCATCGGGTCGTCGATCAGCCGGTGGCGAAAGGCCTCGAAGCCGCTTCTCATACAGAACAGGTTCGCACAACTGCGGTTTTCGCCTCCACATTCGTGCCTGGCCGCACGTCATCCGGGTGTGAGGACACGTGTCTGGCTGTCTGTTTTGGCCCTGGCAGCCACCCTTGCCGCGCAGGCGCCCAATGCAGCCGACATCTTCCTCCGCGCCCGCAAGGCAGAGCGCGCCGGCCACATGATGGACGCCTACCTCCTCTACTCCCAGGCCGCCGCCATGTCGCCCGGAAACAAAACGTACTGGCTGCGCAGCCAGGCCGTCCGCACGCGTGCCCTGCTGGAAGCCAAGGGCGGAGTGGCGACCACCCCCTCCTTTGGAGCCGCAGACAGCCTTCCCGACGAAGACCTTCCCACCGCCGAAATCCCCGCCGCCACCCCCGCCGACCGCGCCGAAGTACGCAGCCTCCTGCCTCCGCCCGAACTGAAACCCACGCCTGGCACCAAGGACTTCGATCTGCGCGGCGATGCCAAACAGCTTTTTGAACAGGTGGGCAAGGCGTTCGGCCTTCAGTGCGTCTTCGACGACGACTACCAGGCCGGCGCGCCGACCCGCTTCGATGTGAAAGGCGTCGACTACCGCGACGCCCTCCACGGCCTGGAGGCCGCTACCGGCAGCTTCGTCGTCCCGCTCGGCCCGCGGATCTTTCTGGTCGTCAAAGACACCCCCCAAAAGCGCACCGAGCGCGAGCCTACCGCCGCCATCGAGCTGCGTCTCCCCGAAGCCGCCACCCAGCAGGATTTCAACGCGGTCATCACGGCCGTGCAGCAGGCGTTCGCCATCGAAAAGGTCGCCTTCGACACGCAGAACAACAGCGTCATCCTGCGCGACCGCGTCTCCAAGGTCATTCCCGCCCGGCTGATGTTCCAGGAATTGATGGCCCCCCGGGCCCAGGTGTTGGTCGACCTGCGGTTTCTACAAGTCAGCCGCAACGATGCCATCACCTACGGTATAGACCTGCAGAACTCGTTCTCTCTGATCGCGCTGACCACGAGATTCCAGAATATGATCACGTTGCCCGACAACATCGCCGGACTGGTGACGTTTGGCGGCGGCTATACCCTGATGGGCATTGGCGTGATGAACCAGTCGCTGGTGGCGCAGATGACCCGCTCCTCCGGCACGCTGTTGCTCGAGGCGCAGCTCCGATCGGTCGACGGACAAGCCGCGACCTTCCACGTAGGCGACCGCTACCCGATCACGACCACCGGCTATTTCGGCCCTTCGAATTTCTACTCCGGAACCGGAGTCAACTCCGGTCTGGCCGCTTACGCGCCTCCGCCGGCGGTCACGTTTGAAGACCTCGGCTTCAATCTCAAAGTGACGCCCGCGATCCACAGCACTCAGTCCGTCAGCCTGGATGTCGAAGCCGACTTCAAAGTGCTTTCCGGGGCGTCGGTGAACGGTATCCCGGTGATCTCCAATCGCAGCATCAAATCGAAAACCGACCTGCACCTGGACGAATGGGCGCTTATTGCCGGACTGATGAACCGGGACGAAGCACATTCCATCGCGGGTGTCGCCGGACTCTCGCACATTCCCTTCCTGGCGCCGCTCACCAGCACCCAGACGAAAAGCAAGGACAACTCCCAGATCCTGATCATGATGCGTCCGCACCTGGTGACCATGCCGCCCGGCCTGCGGGCCGCGCACAGCTTTCGCATGGGCGCCGACAATCGCCCGCTTACCCCGCTGTAGATCGCCCCGTCAGCGTACTGGCCTTCCCGTTGCAATTCGGGGGCGGTTGACCTATAGTTGATCCGGGCCGCGCGGGTGTGAACCGCGTGTGCGGCGCCCGCGGCTATCGGAAAAGGAGGTTCGCATGAACTCCACGGCAAACGAGCTTCGGAATCTTTCGGACGAAGAGCTCGCGATCCTGTCCGAGCTGCTCGAATCGGAGCGCGCCCGGCTTCTGATCGAGATCCGCCATACCGACCATCGGGTTTTCCGGGACGAACTGCGCCACCGGCTCGCGGTTGTGGAGAGCCTGGCGGAGCACTGCCGCGTACACTGAACCGGCAGGCGCCAGCGCTAGCCGCGCCCGTACCGTCCCATGTATTGCGTGCGGGCCAGCACACGGCCTTTTAATGCCCGGTCAAGGTCCTGTCTCTTCGTACCGGGCGGCAGGCCGAGAGCCGGCCGGTCCACGGCGAAGAGAGTGAAATAGTAGCGGTGCGGCCCGTGCCCTTTGGGCGGACACGGACCGCCGTAACCTGGCCGTCCGAAGTCGTTCTGGCCGCTCGCCCCGATGCCGCCGGGCCGGAAACCCTCGGGCAGGGAGTGCGAATGCGCCGGAATGTCCCAGAGGAGCCAGTGGTTCCACGTGCCCATGGGCGCGTCGGGATCGTCCACGATCAGCGCGAAGCTCTGCGTGTTCCGGGGCTCCTCCGACCATTCGAGCGCCGGTGAAGAGTCGTCGCCATCACAGGTGTAGCGCTTGGGAATGGTTCCGCCGTCGTCGAATCCCTTGACCTTGAGAGTGAATGCCATAGGCCGCGAAAATTATAGCACCGCTCACCGGGGCTGACCGAGAGCCGCGCGTCCTGCTACCCTGTGATTTCCAATGTCCCGCATGCTTGCAGAAATCCGGCAGCAGCCGGAAGCCCTGGCGCACACCCTCGCCTCCGCGACGCGGCCGGTGGAACGATTCAAGCGCCTCCTGGAAAAGCGGCGCCCGCACCTGGTCGTGCTGGTGGCCCGAGGCACCAGCGACAACGCCGCGCTCTTCGGCCGGTACCTGCTCGAAATCGCTACCGGAATTCCCGTCTCGCTGGCCGCGCCGTCGATCAGCACGCTCTACGAGGCGCGCATGGATTACAGCGGCGCGCTGGTGGTCGCCATTTCGCAATCCGGCGAATCCACCGATACCAACCTGGTTCTGGAGCGCGCCCGGGCGGCCGGCGCACTGACGCTCGGCATCACCAACGAATCCGGCAGTACGCTGGCGCGGATTGCCGAGCATACGTTCCTGGTGCGTGCCGGCCGTGAAAAGGCCGTGGCCGCCACCAAGACCTACACCGGCCAGATCCTCATGATGTATCTGCTGGCATACGCGCTCGGCGGACGTGTGCGCATTGCCGATCTCGAACGCATTCCCGAGGCCGTCGAGCAGGCTGTCGCGCTCGAAGCGGAAGTCGAGGAACTCAGCAATCGCTATCGCTTCATGCGCCACGCGGTCGTGGTCGGGCGCGGATTGAACTACTCGAACGCCTTCGAATTCGCCCTCAAGCTCATGGAGACGTGCTACGTGGTGGCGGAGAGGTTCTCCTCCGCCGATTTCCTGCACGGACCCATCGCGCTGGTCGAGCCCAGTTTTCCGGTATTCGCCTTCGCACCGCCCGGCAAGACCTGGCCGTCCATCGGAGAAACGCTGGCCAAGCTGAAGGGACTGCGGGCAGAGATCGTTGCCATCACCGATTCGGGCAATCGGGAGGTGGCCGACTGCGCCACCCGGATCATCCGTCTGCCGCGGCGCATGAAAGAAATGGCGACGCCGATCCCGTACATCGTTCCGGCGCAGATCTTCGCCGCGTGCCTGGCGGTGCAGAAGGGCCTCGATCCGGATCAGCCGCGGACCATCAGCAAGGTGACTCTGACTTTGTAGCCCCCGGGGTTCTCGATGGTCTCTGCCCGCCGGGTTACTTCTCGATGCGCATGCCGTAAAAGCTGCGATACACGAACACGACCGAGATCAGGAAAAAGACCGCCGCCAGAATCGAGTTGAGGCCCGGATCCTGCCTGGCCACATCCACCGCAACGGAAACGGCCAGCAATCCGAACAAGGTGGTGAACTTGATGATGGGGTTGAGGGCCACGCTGCTGGTGTCCTTGAAGGGGTCGCCGACGGTGTCGCCGACCACAGTGGCGGCGTGCAGTTCGGTGCCCTTGGCGCGGAGTTCGGTTTCGACCACTTTCTTGGCGTTGTCCCACGCGCCGCCGGCGTTAGCCATGAAGATGGCCTGGTACAGGCCGAACAGAGCGATCGAAATCAGGTAGCCGATGAAGAAGAAGGGCTCGATGAACGCAAACGACAGGGTGGCGAAGAACACCGTCAGGAAGATGTTGAACATGCCCTTTTGCGCGTATTGCGTACAGATGGCCACCACCTTCTTCGAATCCGCCACGCTGGCCTTTTCCGCACCTTCCAGCTTGATGTTCTTCTTGATGAATTCGACCGCGCGGTAGGCGCCCGTGGTAACCGCCTGGGCGCTGGCGCCGGTGAACCAGTAGATCACCGCGCCGCCGGCGATCGAGCCGAGCAGGAACGGGGCGTGGAGCAGGCTGAGCTTGTCGAGGTTGGTGGTGAGCCCCTTGGTGAGCAGCACGATGGTGGAGAAGATCATGGTGGTAGCGCCGACCACGGCCGTGCCGATCAGCACGGGCTTGGAAGTGGCTTTGAAGGTATTGCCGGCACCGTCGTTCTCTTCGAGGTTGTCCTTGGCCCTCTCGAACTGCGGCTTGAAGCCGAACTTCTGCTGGATGTCGGCCTCGATGCCGGGAATGGTCTCGATGGTGGAGAGCTCGTAGACGCTCTGGGCGTTGTCGGTGACGGGACCGTAGCTGTCCACGGCGATGGTGACCGGGCCCATGCCGAGGAAGCCGAAGGCTACCAGACCGAACGCGAACACCGCGGGCGCGAGCATCAGGGTGGCGAAGCCCATGCCGCTGACGAAATAGGCGATCGACATCAGGGAGAGCATCGCCATGCCGAGCCAGTACGCCGAGAAGTTGCCGGCGACGAACCCGGAGAGGATGTTGAGAGATGCGCCGCCTTCGCGCGAGCTGGTGACGATTTCACGGACGTGGCGCGAGTTGGTGGAGGTGAAGACCTTCACGAACTCCGGGATCAGGGCGCCGGCCAGAGTGCCGCAACTGATGACGGTGGCCAGCTTCCACCACAGCGAACCGTCGCCGAGGTCGGGAATCATGAAGGAACTGATGATGTAGGTGAGGATGATGGAGAGGATGGAGGTAAGCCAGACCAGGGTAGTGAGCGGCGCTTCGAAGTTGAACTTGTCGGCGCTGGAGTAGCGGCTCTTGGCCACCAGGCCGTTGACGAAGTAGCTGACGCCGCTGGAGATGACCATCATGACGCGCATCGAGAAGATCCAGACCAGGAGCTTGACCTGAACGTCGGCCCGGGTGACGGCGAGCATGATGAACGTGATGAGCGCGACGCCGGTGACGCCGTAGGTCTCGAAGCCGTCGGCCGAGGGCCCGACGCTGTCGCCCGCGTTGTCGCCGGTGCAATCGGCGATCACGCCCGGGTTGCGTGCGTCGTCTTCTTTGATCTTGAATACGATCTTCATCAGGTCGCTGCCGATATCGGCGATCTTGGTGAAGATGCCGCCGGCGACGCGGAGAGCGGCGGCGCCGAGCGACTCGCCGATGGCGAAGCCGATGAAGCAGGAGCCCGCTAGGTCGCCCGGGATGAAGAGCAGGATGAAGAGCATGATCAGCAGCTCGACCGAGACCAGCAGCATGCCGATGCTCATGCCCGCCTGCAGCGGGATTTCGTAGCACGGATACGGCTTGCCTTTAAGCGCGGCGAACGACGTGCGCGAGTTGGCGAACGTGTTCACGCGCATACCGAAAGCCGCGACACAGAAGCTGCCCGAGATGCCGATCAGGCTGAACAGCAGGATGATCGCGACCTTATAGGCTTCGAAACCCTGCAACACGCCGAAGTAGAAGATGATAATCACGGCGATGAAGCACTCCAGGATGCCGAGAAACTTGGCCTGTGTGGAGAGGTACGTTTTGCAGGTTTCGTAGATCAGCTCGCTGACTTCGCGCATGGAGTCATGCACCGGCATGTTCTTCAGGCGCATGAAGATGATGAGGCCGAAGATGAGGCCGAGGGCGCTGACCAGCAATCCGCCCATAAGCAGACTGCTTCCCGAGATGCCGCCGAGGAAGCTGACCGAATCCAAACGCGGCAATTTGAGGTTGGCTTCGCCGGTGGGTTCAGCGGCGGAAAGCGTGGCAGAAAGCGCGACAAGAGAAAGAAAAGCAAAGAGAACGCGCAGAACCGAGCGGCTTCGCACGTGAGCGCAGCGCTCGACACTGAGCGCGTACCAGTTGGAGAACATCAGAGAATCCCCCTAGATTACTGCGTATCCGATATTTGCCGGCACCGCCGCGATTCGCATGGGCAATCGCAGAGGACCGGGGCTTAAGAGAGTTTACTAGAAAAACCGAACGATTAGTATAAAGGATGTACGCGTCGGAATTCAAACGCAGACGGCCCGTTCCCGGCGCAGGGGCTTGGTCTTCAGGGCGCTCATGCGCTGAACAGCCGCCTGCCGGTGTGACGGTCGAGTACCGCGACCGCCTCGCGGACCGGGCAGCGGGGCATCGCGAACTCGGTGCGTACCGCGTGTTCGAGATCGGCCAATGCAGCGAACTCGGTCTGCGTCGTGGCACCATCGCGATGGATCGACATGGTGCGGTCCAATAGCTCGACCGAGTGGTCTTCGAAGAAGCGGGCGATGCGCAGCCGGTTGAGAAAGTGGGCATCGGGGCGGAAGGACGCCCGGATGATCTCTGCGAAATCTTCGTGCTTCCGCGGTGGCTCATGGGCGATGTAGCTGAGCGAAGGCTCATCAGTAGATTGGAAAGTGACAGCGAGGCCTCGTTCATGACGGTCGAAGACGTAGCGGTGCGTGCCTTCGGTGACGGTGAACGGCAGCGCGTCGAGCGGGACCGGATCGCGGAACGGGGCGGCGAATCCGACGTCGATGTGGAAGCCCGCGCCGGCCGGGAGGCCTGCGCCGCCACTCACACGGATGCAGGTGTGGACGTTGGGGTTGGTCATGTCGGCGCCGAGCAGGTCAGCGTGGTAGCCGAGGGCGCGGAGCAGTTCCCCAAGATAAGGATTGCTGGTGTAGCAGGTGCCGCCGAGATCGTGGTGCTCGATGCCATCGAGGAATTCGGTCAGCCCGAGGCAGCGTCCTGCGCCTTCCCGCCCGAACAACAGCAGCTTCGAGACGTTTTCGAACGGCACCCGGATCAGGTGGCGGCGCACCAAGAGGCGGAGGCCGTCGAGGTTCGCGGGTTCATGGTCGATGCCGAGCAGGCGCAGGTAGCGGCTATAGGGTTCGGCGAGCGTGGTCATGGGCGGCAGACCCCTCGCCGGCTGGAGCGAATGAACGCCACCAGGTGCAGCGTCTCCGCCGTGGGGATTTCGGCTTCGATGCGCGCCAGGGCGTCGGCCAGCTTGAGGCCGGAGTGATACAAAATGCGAAAGGCCTGTTTGAGCGGACCGACCTGATCGGCGGTGAACCCGGCGCGCTTGAGCCCGACGAGATTCAGGCCCTTGGGCGCAATTTCAAAGCCGGACGAGATGAAGAACGGCGGCGCATCCAGATTGACGCGGGTATTGCCGCTGATCATAGCCAGCCGTCCGACCTTCGAAAACTGGTGCACCAGCACGCCGCCGGAGAGAAACGCGCCGTCTTCGATCTCGACATAGCCGCCGAGCAGTACGCAGCTCGCGATCACGGTGTTGTCGCCGATCTTGCAGTTGTGCGCAATGTGGCCGCTGGTCATGATGAAGTTGCCGTTGCCGATCTCGGTGGCGGACTCCGGCGGCGTGCCGCGCGAAATGGTGAAATGCTCGCGGATCTTGTTGTGGTCGCCGATGCGAAGGTAGCTGCGGCCGCCGGCGAAGTTCTTGTCGAGCGGATCGGTGCCGAGCACGGTGCCCGCGGAGATTTCGTTGTGCGCGCCGAGAGTGGTCCAGCGCTTGACGTAGACGTAAGGCTCCAGCACGCAGTGCGGTCCGATCACGGTTTCGGGCTCGATGACGCAGAACTCGCCGACGCTGACGTGGGCTCCGACGACGGCGTCAGGCGAGACGCGTGCGCTGGCGGCGATCGCCGCGGAGGGATCGATGGGCATGAAACTGCCATGATACAGTGCGGCAATGATCCAATCACGCTTGATGGACGCGGGCGAAGCGGTCTCGATCCCGGTCACCACGATCACGGGCGCGAAGCCCGGTCCCGCGCTGGCGCTGATCGCGGGCAATCACGGCTATGAGTATCCGCCGATTCTGGCGCTGCAGAGGCTGCGCGCGCACCTGGACCCGGCGCGGCTCGCGGGCGCCGTGATCATGGTCCATGTGGCCAACATGCCGAGCTTCCTCGGGCGCACCGTGTATTTCAGCCCGGCGGACGGAAAGAACCTGAACCGCGTATATCCGGGACGCGTGGACGGCACCGTATCGGAGCGCATCGCGTTCGCCATCACAACCCAGGTGATCGAGCGCGCCGATTACGTGCTCGACCTGCACTGCGGCGACGGCAACGAATCGCTGCGCCCGTATGTGTACCAGGCGGTGACCGCGGACGAACGCATGAACGCCGAGACCGCGCGGCTGGCCTTGGCGTTCGGGATCGATCATATCCTGCTCGACCGCAACCGGCCCACGGATCCGGCGGCATCCCTGTATTGCTCGACTACTGCCATCACCCGCGGTAAGCCGGCGCTGACCATCGAGAGCGGCCAGTTGGGCATGACGGACGAGGAGTCGGTGGCGCGGATCGTGGCCGGCGTGCACGGCGTGATGCGCGAGCTGAAGATGATGGACGAGGGCCCGGTGCCCGTAGCCAAGCCGCTGTACATCGAGCCCGCGGTCGTGCTCACCAGCCCCGAAACCGGGCTGCTGTATCCTCTGGTAGGACGCGACCAGAAGGTCGCCGAAGGCGCGCCGATTGCGCGGATCACGGATTTCTTCGGCGAGGAGATCGCCGTGGTGCGGACACCCATCGGCGGCGTCGTGCTCTACGTCGTAGCCACGCCGCCGATCGTCAAGGGCCAGCCCGTGGGGTGCGTGGGGGCCTGGACAGGCTGAATCTTTGTGGGACAGGCTTGAGCCTGTCCCGGGTCTAGTCGAAGCGTGCATCGTCGGCGGAAGGGCCGTAGATCGCGGGAACGGGCGCTTCCAGGAGGCGCAGGAACACGGTCAACTGGCCGCGGTGGTGCGCCTGGTGGTTGATGGTGTCGCGGATCATGATGTGGCGCGGCTGCTCGGCCACCACCTGTCCCCGTACCAGGAGTTTCCACGGCTTCATGAGGTGCTCGTCCGTGGTGCGGGTGAGGGCTTCGCGGGCCTTGGCGAGCGCGCCTTCGTGGGCATCCAGCAAATCGCGGCTGGTGGTCATCTCGGGCGGACGCGTGTTGTTGTCGCCCGGCGCGATATCCAGCTCGTCCAGGTTGATCATCATGTCGATCCACGCCGGCATGCCGGCCACCAGGGTGGCGAGGCGGCTCAGGTTCATGGATTTCTGGTGCGGCTGCCAGGAGGCTTGGCCGTCGGGAACCCGTTCGAGGGCGCGGCGCGTGCCCTTGGCTTCGCGCTCCAGCTCGGCAAGAAAAAGGTCGGTGAGTTTGAGGTTCATTCCAGGAGCATACGGCGCCATATATGCCAGCTCATGTCATAATTGTCCGGTCACCCTGAATTATGAAGGCCGACCGGTTACTCTCCGCACTCTTGCTGCTACAGGCCCACGGACGCCTCACCGGCCGCGACATGGCGAAGCGGCTCGAGGTCTCGATGCGCACGGTGCATCGCGATATGGAAGCTCTGAGCGCCGCGGGGGTGCCGGTGTATGCCCTGCGGGGCTCGTCGGGCGGCTGGCGGCTGGACGAGGACTGGCGCACGGAGGTTCCGGGATTGGACGAGTCGGAGCTGCGCGCGCTGCTGATGGCGCAGCCGCGCGTGCTCGGCGACGCCAGGCTCGCGGCAGCGGCAGAGAGCGCACTCGGCAAGCTGATGGCCGCGCTCCCGGCGGCGATGCGCGAGCGGGCGGCATCGATCCGGCAGCGCCTGTATGTCGATACCAGGGGCTGGCGAGGCACGGGCGAGAACCTGGCGCGCCTTCCCGTGGTGCAGGAAGCGGTAGCGCGCGACCGCAAGCTGGCCATCCGCTACTGGAAGGCCGACCGCGAGCTGGTGGAACGGACCGTGGATCCGCTGGGGCTGGTGGCGAAGGGCACGTCGTGGTACCTGTTCGCGCGCACGCCCCACGGCATGCGGACGTACCGCGTGTCGCGGATCGCGGAGGCAAAGCTGCTGGAGGACGCCATCGAGCGGCCGGCAAATTTCGACCTGGCCGCGGCTTGGAAGGCCTCCACCGAGCAGTTTCAGGAACAGCGCGCGGGCTACGAAGTCACCTTGCGGCTGGAACCTCGAGCGGCCGAATGGGTGCGCACCTGGCAGATCGCCTCGGAACCCGACAGTTCGGACGGAGCATGGGTTACGATGCGCGTCCACTTCCAGCACGAAAACGAGGCTTGCTTCGTGGTGAAAGGGCTGGGGCTGCGCGCGGAGGTCCTGGCGCCCGCGAAACTGCGCAAACGCCTGGCCGAGGAAATGGCGGAGCTGGCGGCGCGGTATGCCTGATTTCCGGATCGGCCTCGCGGGACGCGTGCTCACGCTGGCCGCGCTCTTCGGAGCGGAGACCCTGATCGCGACCATGCTCTGCGAGCTGCCGGAGACGGCGCCGGGTGGGGGATGGCTCACGCACGCGGTCTACCTGGCGGATTCGGCGATTGCTCGCGGCCTGATCGGCTTTGCCGTCGTCTTTGCGACTTTCGCGTACCTTCGATACGGCCGGGACCTGGCGGGCGTCTCGCAGCAGGTGGAACGGGAACCGGTGCGCGGCATCTTTGCGATCGGACACGCCGCGGCCATCACGGTTTTCGGCGTCCTGACGGTCCTTCTGTACGGCCAGAGAGTCGCGTCGTCGCGGCTCGACCTGCTGGCTGGAGCGTGGCTCATCGCGGCGGGGGTGGCGATCGCCTGCGCCGCGCTGGCCGTGATGCCATGGCGACTGTGGATCGGCATGCTGCGCGCCACAGACTGGCTATGGGCGTACTCGGCCGCGGCGGCGGTGGCGGCGGTTTCGGCCGAGAGCGTGTTCCGCGCGCTGTGGCGGCCGGCCAGCCGGCTGACGCTCTCGCTGGTTGCCATGTTCGTGCGTCCGTTTGCTCCGCACGTGGTGGTGCAGCCGGCGGCCTATCGGATCGCGACGCCCCGCTTCGGCATCATCATCAGCGGCCAGTGCTCTGGCCTGGAAGGTATCGGGTTGCTGCTGGTCTTTGGTGCCGTCTTTCTGGTTCTGTTTCGCGAGGAGATCCGGCTGCCTCGGGCGCTCGTGCTCTTCCCCATCGGGATTCTGGCGCTCTATCTGCTCAACGCGGCTCGCATCGCGGCCCTGCTCCTGATCGGAAGCGCGGGCGCGCGGGAGATTGCCAAGGGCGGGTTCCATTCGCAGGCGGGATGGCTGGCCTTCAACGCGGTGCTGTTCGGACTCGTGGTCACGGCGCAGCGCTGGCCGTGGATTTCCACGTGCCCGGCGGCGCGGGATACTTCGGCGGCGGAGGAAGACCAGACCAGCGCGTTCGTGGTGCCATTCCTGTGCGTGCTGGCGGCGGGAATGATTTCGCGCGCGGCCACGGGGACTTTCGAGTGGCTCTACGGGCTGCGGCTCCTGGCAGCGATTGTGGCGCTCTGGACATACCGGAGAACCTATCGCCAATTGGAGTGGCGTGCCGGATGGATGGCACCGTTGGCAGGCGTGGCGGTCTTCATTCTCTGGATCGCGCTGGACCGTTCCGGGAGCGCAGCGCCGATACCCGCGGACTTGGCGGGAGCGTCGGCGGCGCTCCGGTACGGGTGGATCGTGCTGCGCGTATTGTCCGCGGCGGTCACAGTGCCCATCGTCGAGGAGTTGGCATTCCGAGGGTACTTGATGCGGCGCCTTGTGTTGGCGGATTTCGCCGCGGTGAGTTTCCGCACGCTCACATGGTTTTCGCTGATCGGGTCGTCGGTATTGTTCGGATTGATGCATGGCAACCGCTGGTTCGCTGGAACGTTGGCCGGGATCGTGTACGGTTTGGTGATGACGAAGCGCGGGCGCTTGGGAGAGGCGGTCACAGCTCACGCGGTCACCAATACGCTGCTGGCTGCGTACGTGATCGGACAGAACAGGTGGGGGTTCTGGTAGTACTGTCGGGATTATCCCTTGCGCACGAGTCTTGAACGGCTGGCTGCCGTTCTGGTAGGGTTAACCAAAGAACTCAGACCAAAGTTAGGTGGCTGGAGGAGGAAACAATGTCCAGAGTGCTTGGGTTTACCACTGTGCTGTTGGTGTCGGCGACCGCAGCCTTTGCGGGCGTCAGCAGTACCGTGCCGGAAATCGATGCTTCGACGGCGGTGGGAGCCGTTGCGCTGATTGCGGGCGGACTTGTCGTGCTGCGTGCGCGCCGCAAGAAATAAGTTCAAATCAGCGTTGCGCTCGGAATGGCTCGGCCAGCATGAAGCCGAGGTCCAGGCTGCCGGAGTTCTGAAATCCTTCCAGACCCGTCTTGAATGCCGCGCCCGCCGCGGGCCGGCCTACGTACGTGCCGAAGAGGCGATCCCACCACGGAAAAATCTGGCCCAGGTTGCGCGATTGCTCGGCGGTGTCCGCCGAGTGATGAATGCGATGCAGGTCTGGTGTGACGAATACCCGCCGCATCAGACCTTCGGCGCGCGGAGGCAGAGAGGCGTTGGCATGCTCCAGCAGGTTGGACGCGATCCTCAGGATTTCACAAACGAGCACCGCCGCCGGCGCGGGCGCGAGCACCAGGATGGCGCCGCCCGCCGCAGCTTGCGTGAGTAGAACTTCGATTGGGTGGAAGCGCGCTCCGGTGGAAACGTCGAAATCGGGATCCGAGTGGTGTACCTCGTGAATCCGCCAGAGCACCGGCACGTGATGGAGGCTCCAGTGGGCCGCATATTGGACCAGGTCAAGTGCGATCACAGTGGCGAAGCAACTGGCGGCGAAAGGCAGGCGCCGCAAGGGCGCGAACGGGTTTGCCCCTGCCAGCATCGCAAGGGCTACCGGGCTGATCCGAAGCACCAGGCTACCCAGCACGAACGAAATCGCCAGCAGCATTCCGTGGCGCAGCCAGCGGCGCTCGGCTGGATTGGTGAGCTTGCGGCAGGGTGCAATCGATTCCCAGATCGCAACGCCCAGAAAGACGCCGACCAGGGTGATCCAATAGGCAGCTCCCTCCAGGCGCATCCAGGACAAACGGGATAGAACTCCTTTGGGAGATTCTATCTCACAGTCGGGAGTTCGGACGAAAAAACGCGATCGTCCGCGTCACTCAATTCCAGAGGCACGCTGAATTCGCGCTCGATCTTTTCGCGGTAGACCGGGCCCGAGTTGTAGGCGCAGAACGGATAGATCTTGCCATTGGGCGCGGCATAGTGGATCACGCACCGCTTCACGCGCTCCACGTCGTAGTTGTACGAATCCATGAAGTGCATGCCGGCCAGCATCAGGGTGCGATAGGTGAAGCCCGCCTCCTCGCGATCGCCGCGGCCATAGCGTTTGTCCGTCATGCCCTGCAAGGTTTGCAGGAACTTGGGGAACGTGAGGCCGGCCGGAGCCTTCTCCTCGTGAAAGAACTTGCGCAGGCCGTTCCAGGCTTCGAACTTCGTGAAGAGCTGGAAGCGGCGCTTGCCGGCTTTGCGCGACAGCATGTCCATTTCCTGGAGCATCGGGCCGACATCGACGAATTGCGTGATCGGCACGGCGCGGCGGTTCTGGTCCACGAACAGGTACGTGCCGAGCGAGCAGTGCGGATGGCAGCTCAACTGGGTGGTCTCTTCGCCGCGCAGGGCGCTCAGCAGCTTGGAGAACGGCGTGACGCAGCTCAGCGGGAACCAGTCTTCGTACGGATCGGCAATTCCCGTCTGCTGCTTCACGGCGTGCGCGAAATCGGCGAGCGTGAAACGCTTGGCCAAAAGCTCGTGGCGCGCGATGCGGCCCGTGAACGCCACCGGCTGGAAGCTGATGCCGCTCGAACACTCGATGTATTCCAGCGCCAGCCGGATGATGTCGCCGATCTGGTGTTCGTTGAGACCTTTGACGATGGTCGGGACGTAGACGATCTTCAGTCCGGCGCGCTTCACGTTCTCGATGGCCTTGAGCTTCTGCTCCCAGAGGTAGGCGCCGCGGGTGCGCCGGTAGACGTCGTCGCAGACGCCGTCGAACTGCAGGTAGAGGGTGTGCAGGCCGGCTTCCTTGCACTGCTCGGCGAATTCCAGGTCGGTGAACTTGATCCCGTTGGTGGCCGCCTGGGTGTGGGAGAAGCCCATGTCGCGCGCCAGGCGGAGGACGTCGAGGAACCGGGGATAGATCGTGGGCTCGCCGCCCGAGAACTGCACGATGCGGCAGGCCACTGGACGCTCGTCGCGGAGCGCCTGGAGCATCTTGCGGACAGTCTCGAAATCCGGCTCGTAGACGTACCCGCTGGCGTTCGCGTTGGCAAAACAAACCGGACAGGTCAGATTGCAGCGGTTGGTGAGGTCGACGTTGGCCAGGCCGGTATGGGAGGTATGCAGGTTGCACAGGCCGCAATCATCGGGACAGCGCGTGGCGTTCGAAACCACGGGGTTTTCCAGACCGCGATTGTCCCCGAAGGTCCATTCCTCCATCTTCAAATAGAGTTTGGCATCGGAATAGACGATATCGCGGAAATCGCCGTGGTTGGGGCAGTGCTTCTCCATGACGACCTTGCCCCCGTCTTCAAATATCGTGGCATCAATCAGTTGCGAGCAATCGGGACAGAGCGATTGGGTGCGCCTGGGCAGTCCCTTCTGGAGAGGCTGGATGGGAGAACCCGTATAGGTAGTTTCGGGTTGTATTACCTGAAATTGCGCCATGATCAGCCATTGTAGGGCGCGTAAAGGGGGCTGGGTAGTTATGCACACCGAAGTGCGCCATGTGGGGGGTGTGAAGGGATTATCGGGGGGTGAATGGAAAAAATTGCCGGTACCAGGATCTTCCTGCTAGTCACCTTGGCAAATGCTCAGAGCTAACTCCGGCAAATACGTGTTTCGATACACCCTGAGCAGGCGGTCCTCCGGAAACCCGATCGCCCGTGCGTATTGGCGGATATAGCTTGTGTTGTAAATTCCACCAGGCAGCTTAGCGAATTGACCCCGCTCGATTTGCTCCAGATAGCGGAGCCCGATCTTGGTCGTGTCGGCGATTTGGTCAAGAGAGACTCCCCGTCTTTGGCGTAGGCCGGCGAGGTCTGGCAGTTCGAAAGTAGTAGGCCTCATGCCCTCATGAACTGCATTTCGAGGGCAACTCGCTGGACCTGCGGGAACGCCGTCTGTCGGCATGGGTAAACCCGGTTAGAATTGGTCTACTTGGACCTGTTACACGCTGGCATCGCATTCGGCGCCGCCTTTCTGGCGGGCGCCATCAATTCAGTCGCTGGAGGCGGGACGCTGGTGTCCTTCCCCGCGCTCATCTGGCTGGGGTTGAACTCGGTGGCGGCGAACGCTACCAGCACCGTCGCCATCTGGCCGGGGACGGTGGGTAGCGCCTGGGGCTACCGCCGGGAACTCGGTAAGGCCGAGCCGCGCTTCCGGGTGCTGATCGTGCCCAGCCTGGTCGGCGGGCTCGCGGGAGCGCTGCTGTTGCGGTGGACGCCCCCGGCAATTTTCGACAAGCTGGTGCCGTTCCTGATCCTGTTCGCGACCCTGCTGCTGATGGCACAGGAAACGGTGCAGCGGATGCTGGGCACCGGTGACGCCGAAGCGCACCACTCGACGAAATGGCTTGTGGGGGCGCTGCTGTTCCAATTGGGCGTCGGGATTTATGGCGGCTACTTCGGGGCGGGCATCGGCATCCTGATGCTGGCGGCGTTGAGCATTCTGGGCCTCCAGGACATCCATGAGATGAACAGTCTCAAGGTCGTGTTCGGCGGGTCGATCAACGGCATTGCGGCCGTGTATTTTGTTTGGGCAAATATGGTCAAGTGGCAATACGTGCTCCTGATGGCGGTCGCCGCCATCCTGGGCGGGTGGGGCGGCGCGGGGACGGCACGGAAAATGGGCCGAACCGCGGTGCGGCGGATTGTGATTGCTATTGGGTTTGGCATGGCGATATCCCTGTTCGTAAAAAAGTGATCAGCCGGGACCCTGGCGGCCATTTGCACGTATATATAGGAAGTGATGGCACGTATTCGGTTTGCTGTACGCAGTCTGGCCAAGGCGCCGCTCCTCAGCCTGGTGGTGATCCTCTCGCTTGGGCTGGGGATCGGTGCGAACACGGCAATCTTCTCTCTGCTGCACCAGGTGGTCCTGAGTTCCCTGCCCGTGGAGCATCCGGAGCAACTGGTGCTGGTCAATGCCTCGGGCGAATTCAAGGGTGGACGCAGCTCTACGAACAACTCCGGCGGCATGGAAGCAGTCTTCAGCTATCCGATGTTCCGGGGCTTGGAGAAGGATCACCAGGGAGTGATCGGCGCGGCGGCGTTTCGCGACCTGGGCGCCAACATCGGGTTCGGGGCGCACACGATCTCGGGCCAGGTGACAGTGGTCTCAGGCGGCTATTTTCCTCTCCTCGGTGTAAAACCGCTGATAGGTCGAACCCTCACACCGGAGGATGACCTGCCGGGAGGCGGCAACGCGGTCGCCGTGCTGAGTTACGGCTACTGGCACGACCGGCTGGGCGCCGACCCGAATGTGCTCAACCAGCCGGTGCGCATCAACAGCCACCCTTTCACCATTATCGGGGTAGCGCCGCGTGACTTCACCGGAATGACCCTCGGCACCGAGACCGAGACCTACGTACCGCTCTCGTTCAAGCCGCAGCTCACCCCCAACTGGGACGGCACCAGGCGGTGGGACGACTTCTGGCTGTACGTTTTCGCGCGAGTGAAGCCGGGAGGTTCGCGCGAACAGGCGGCGGCGGCGTGGAATTCGACCTACGCGAGCCTGGTGGAAACCCAGGCCAAGACGATGCACTTCCGCGACGACAACCGGCGGCAGCGTTTCTTGAAGTCACGTTTGAGCCTGGTGGATGGGAGGCAGGGACAGAGCAGCTTCCGCGATTCGACCAGGGCACCGGTGTGGATCCTGATGGCAGCCACAGCCCTGGTGCTGCTTATCGCCATGGCCAACGCGGCCAACTTGCTGCTGGCGCGGTCGGCGCAGAGGAAGAAAGAGCTGGCGATCCGCGCGGCCATGGGCGCCGGACGCGGCGAGCTCATCGGCCAGATGCTGGCCGAGGCCCTGCTGCTGGCGGCGGCGGGAGGCGCGGCGGGCCTCGCGCTGGGCGTGATCTCGCTCAAACTGCTGCTGGCCCAATTCGGCGGCGATACGCCGAGCTATTCGCTCACCAGCGACCTCGAATGGCCCGTGCTCCTCTTCAGTCTCGGACTGTCGGTGGTCACGGGCCTGCTCTTCGGGCTCTATCCGGCGTGGGAAGCGGCGTGGTCGTCGCTGGCAGGAACGTTGAAGGACGAAGCCGGCCAGGTGTCCGGGACGCGCACCACCGCGCGGATCCGGCAGGGCCTGGTTTGCGCGCAAGTGATGGTGTCGGCGGTGCTTCTGATTCCGACCGGCCTGTTCCTCAAGAGTCTCGTCAACCTGACGCACGTGGACCTCGGGATTCGCACCGAGAATCTGGTGGGGTTCTCCGTTTCTCCTGCCCTTAACGGCTATACCAACGAGCAGAGCCGCGCCCTGTACGAACGCGCCGAAGCCGAGTTGGCTGCCATTCCGGGCGTGCGAGCGGTGGCGGCGTCCATGGTGCCGCTGATTGCGGGGAGCAACTGGGGCAACGATGTGACCATCCAGGGCCGCCCGAAGGGCGAAAACGATAACTCGATGTTCAACGAGATCGGGCCGGGATTTTTCGGCAAGATGGGCGTGCCGCTGATCACCGGCCGCGAGTTCACCGAGAGCGACAACCTGGCCGGGCCCAAGGTGGCGATCGTGAACCAGCAGTTCGCGAAGCATTTTCTCGAGGGGCGGAACCCGATCGGCGTCCGGTTCAACTACGGCGAGGGTGACCTCGAGATTGTCGGCGTGGTCAAGGACAGCCACTACTCCGGAGTCAAACAGCAGCCACCTAACCTGTACTACATGCCGTGGCGGCAGGACAAGGAACTCGGTTCCCTGGCGTTTTACGTGCGCAGCGCGCTACCTGCCGATCAGACCGTGTCGTCGGTGCGCCGCGTGATGGCGAACATCGATCGCGATCTCCCGGCGGAGAACCTGCGTACCATGGACGAGCAGGTGCGGAAAAACATCCGCACGGACCGCGTGATTCTGGAGCTGGCGGGAACGTTCGCGGTGCTGGCGACTTTGTTGGCGATGCTCGGGCTGTATGGCGTCATGGCGCACTCGGTGACGCGGCGCACGCGCGAGATCGGCATCCGCATGGCGCTAGGCGCGGGACCGGCGCGGATCCGCGGAATGGTGATGCGCGAGATGACGTGGATCCTGGTGTTGGGACTGGCGGTGGGAGTGCCGGCGGCGCTCCTGCTCGCCAAGTACACAGAGTCGCAATTGTTCGGCGTCAAGGCGCGGGATGTGGCTGTGGTCGCGGGCGCGGTAATGGCGCTGGCGGTGACGGCGGCCATGGCGGGCTTCCTGCCCGCCCGGAAGGCAGCGCGGGTAAGCCCGATGGAAGCGCTCAGGTACGAATAGCGCTACCACCAATCATCAACACAGTCGTGAGTGCCGGGTTGGCCAGCCTCAAATAGAAATACCCGATTCCCGCCGTGCCCAGCATGAGGTTCTTCGTTTCTCCGGCGCCGGGAAGACCGCAAGGCCACGGCAGCCGTTGTCCTTCGAACTGTTCGATGCCGGCCTGGCCGATCTTTTCGGCGGTCTCACGGAGCGCGGGGGCATCCAACTCGCGCGCAGCCTCGAGCAGGATATCGGCGTTGCCGGCACAGCCGTGGCAGAGAGAGAATCCGATGCGAAGTGCTTCCGGAGTCTCCAGTGCCCGCTGGGTGGTGCGAATGGCGATCTCCGTCTCGGCGCGCGCTTCGGCAGAACCGGTCAGCCGCCACGCGCGAATTCGCGACAGCGCGATCCCCGGAGCGCCATGGCACCAGGCGGTGCCGAAGATCGGCCCCGGGGGTCCACCGGGCGAGCGGAGATAATCGCGGAAGTCGGGCCAGTTCTCGTGCTCCGGACTGTAGAAGGTGCGCTCGTAACGGAACGCTTCGTCGGCCGCCGTCCGAAAACGGGGCTCGCCGGTCGCCGCATGAAGCTCCAGGAAAGCCCAGCCGATACCGGCCGTGCCATGTGAAAAACCGGTCAGGTTTCGCGCCGTAACGTTTGCCGGAAGCTCGATCGTCTTCCACGACCAGCCCTCGGGAGACTTCACAGCGGCTCCCTCCAGCTTGTCGCCCCACCGCGCGGCGAGGTCGATCCACGAGGGGCGGGCGCAGCGGCGCGAAAGGTCGAGGAGCACGGGAATCGCGCCGGCATAGCCGCTCATCAGGTCGAGGCCGGAGCCGGGAATTTCCGGTTGCAGCTCTTCGAGCATGGCGACACCACGCTCCGTCCATGCCGGCTCTTCGAGCAGTTCACCGGTCCGGACCAGCGCCCAGGCGATGCCGAGCTTGCCGGAATAGAGTCCGGCGCTCAGCGCCGGTGCAAATTCCGCCGCGTGCCGGTGCGCATGGCGGGCCGCGCCTTCCGCGCTCTTGCGCACCAGCCGGTCGCCGCCGGACTGCGCGGCTGCTGCCAGAAAAAGCGCCACACCGCTGGTGCCCGAATAGAGATCCGGCCCGAAGGATTTGTGGCGCACATCCCACACGTTCATCGAATCGATGAACGGACCTACCCAGTTGCAACAGCCGCCGGACCAGATCGCGTCGCGGCAGATACGCCGAGCGATGGCGTGTGCCGGCTCCAGGAACGCGCTCATGCGGCCTCCGCGCGGCTGGCGGCGAACGCGAGGTCGTCCGCGGAATCCCGGTTCAGCCAGGGGCGCTCCAGCGACACGCCTTCGGAATGGAAGTGCTCCGCGACGGCGGCCAGCCTGTCCGGGCTCTGACGCGCGCCGCGCTGGTGCGCCAGCCAGATACCGCCCGCCAGCATGCGGCAGCGGGCCATGCCGAAACTCTCCTGGCTGCCGGGATCTTCGGCGAAAGCGAGCCCTTCCGCCAGGCGCAGCGTGAACAGCGGAACATCTTCGCGAAGGACTTGCCGCATCTGGCCGTGCACTTCCTGGACAAGCTCATTCGCGATCTCGGCGTACCGGCGCGAGATGTACAGGACGGCGCTGTCGCGGCGTGCCAGCATCGCCGGATAGACTCCAGTCTTGAATCGGAACGGCACCTGCCAGCGGTTCAGCGCGGCCGAAAGCAGCTCCAGCAACCGCGGTGCGCCTTCCGGTGGCACGTTCCAGTAGAACCGGACCACGGAGAGCTGATCGGAAGAGTCTCCCTGCGTCTCCCCGAACACGAAGTAGAAGCCGGGCTGCATGGTGCGCGACTCGTGAGGGACAAAGACCCGCAGCGCCGTGTTCGGCGGCAGAAACATGCCGGAGCCTGTCACGTTCACGAATTCCCCGGTGCCGAGGATCCGGGTCTCGGCTCCCCTTTTCGCGACGATCTGTCCGTTTGGCATGCCCTGCACGGCCCGCCAGCCGTCTTCCCAGCGGTCGCGGCCCTGGTTGGCGCGCGACAACGATTCGAGCCACGCGGGATCCGGTTCCGAGCGTGGCGGCTCAATCCTCTCGATCCCTCCGCTAAAGCGGTTCGAGAAGCAGTGCTGGTACAACTGGTTGATCAGCTCGCTCATCAGCGGCGGCATGCCCGGCGCGATCTGGATTCCCATCATCGGCATGGCCAGAGTGCCCGAAGGTTGTCCGGCGAAGGTGAAGGCGTAGGGCGAGAGAATCGCGACTGCGTCGATGATTTGCACAAGCTCTTCGCGGAGGTTCATGATGTGATGCCGAGCAGTTCGCTCGCAGCCTCTTCGGGGTTGTTCAACACGTTCATGCTGAGCTGCAGCAGCAGCACGGTTCCGGAGTTCGCCTGACCCGCGGTCTGCAAAACCTCGAAGGCGGTCTGGATGGTGCGCGCGCCGGTGTATAGAACCGTGCGGCGCAGCAGGTCGCGTGCCGCCTGGCCGGAAACCTCGCGGCACGCGGTGTAGATTCGCCAGAACGATCGGATCGCGGGCTGCATTTTCTCCACCGGATAGCGCGCCTGGGCGAGCATGGCGTCCGGATTGGACATCCCGTTTCCGGGCAGCGACTGCACCCAGAACGAAAGATACGCGCTGAAGATTCCGGCCACGTCCCAACAGGAATCGCCCCAATCGGCCATTTCCCAGTCGACGATCTTCAGCACGAGATGGCCGTTGGAACCGGGGCAGAGAACACAGTTGTCCCACTTTATATCGCCGTGGATCACCGCGTCCTGGCGCCAGCCGGCACGCAGTTCTTCGAGCGCGCCGCCGAACTGGGGAAACTGCCGGATCATCCCCAGCATCTGGTGAATGCCGCCGCTCAGTCCGGCCGCGGCATGGGCAGGCATGTCGTGCAACGACAGGGCCCACGAGGGCTGGCGGAGAAACATCCCGTCGAGGCCTGCCGGCGGGCCGGCAGCCGCTTTGCGGTGGTAGTTTCCGAATGCCATACCGAGTTGCTCGGCCACTTCAACGGGAAAGGCGTCGTTGCGGAAGTGGTGCTCGGCGACGGTTTCGGCGCCCTCCATCAGCTCAGTGATCAGAACCGAGCGCCGTTCATCGTATCCACAGAAGCGTGGCACGACCTTGGCCACGTCGGCGAAGGTTTTGTCAAGGGCGGCAAACTGGTAGCATTGCGCCTCGGCGCGGAGGGTACGCACGGCTTCCTGTTCCCACTGGCGCACCTGCTTCAGGAAGTAGCCCTGGCCGTTCCGCTGCCTGATCCGGAAGTTGCGATTGCGGCGCGGAACCTCGCTGATCTCGATCGAGCCGTTGACCACCGAGTCCCGGGTGAGCAATCCGCGCTCGAGCAGGTAGTAGACGAGATTCTCCGCGTTGAGGATCACGCCAAAGCCTCAACTACGTCTGCCGTTATTCGGCTGGTGCCGTCAGGCCGCATTACCTCGGGCAGCCAGGGGTATGGTGTGGACCGCATCCGAATAGCGTGGGACACGCATTCCAACTGAACCAGCAGCCCGCCGCAAACGAACCGGCGATCTGGGGACCCGCCGCGCCTGCCCCGCCCTCGAACTGCGGGCAGCGAGGCGTGTGGTGCGGACCACATCCGCCGAATAATGTGGGGCAGGCGTTCCAGCTAAACCAGCATCCCGGCGCGAACGAGCCGGCAATTTGAGGCGCCGCCGCACCCGCCCCGGCTTCGAACTGCGGACAGGCGGGAGTGCGGTGCGGTCCGCATCCGAAAAACGTCGGACACGCGTTCCAGCTAAACCAACACCCGTGCGCGAAGGAACAGGCGAGTGTTGGATTGACCCCTGGCATCGCCTGCGCCGCGACTCCGCCGCCTCCCTGCACAGGCGTGCCCGGCCCGACAGGCGGGCATCCGGGCGAAGCGACGGGGCATTCCACCGTCAGGATCGGGCAAACCGGCGTGTGACATACAATGATGTGGCTGAAGCACGGGTTCAGCGGAGACGGGTGGCAAACTTCGGGCCGGGTGCAAAGGATCGGGCTGGGATTGCAAAGCACCAATGCCGTATGGATCGGAATGCCGGGCGTGGCCGCTGCAGTGCCCGCGGCTGCGGCGAACTGGCCCCCGTATGCGGCCATCAGCGGCCCTTGAAAGAACTTGCCCTTGCTGGTCTGCCCGCCGGCGGACCCCAAACTCACATCGGCGCTTCGCTTGATCCAGATGTAGGAACCGCCCAGCGGCGACTGCTCTTCGGGAATCGGCTGGGTATGCAGGATGTCGGACGTAGCCACGTCCGCATAGCTCGTGAGCGACGCGTCCCAATAAATTCGCGTCTTGTCCGCCTCCGAAGAGGCTCCAAGAAAACCGGTTACAAGCTGAGCATCTGGATTCTTGGGATCTGGAACGGCTTTCGCGGTGAACGAATCGATCTTTATCTGAGGTCCCTTTTCGGCAGGCACAATATCCCTCCTCGGTCTTGGCCCTTTGCGGGTCTCGGTATGCACAAACAGCCCACTCTAAGTGGGTCCTAGACGTTGGGATACTATCCCGTTTGCATGCTCAGGTCAACGGCCAGTTAGTGGCGCACCAAAGACAGCGTATGTTTGAATACGGATCGCACCCAGGTTGCCCGACACAGTGCGCAGGTTATCCTGGAAGAAGCGTGGGGAAGTTCTTCGTCCAAAATTTCGGGTGCCGGGCGACTCAGGCCGACGGCGCCGCCCTGGAATCGATGCTCGCCGCCAAGGGTCTATCGGCCTCGGGCGAGCGTGCCGGTGCCGATCTCGTGGTGCTCAATACCTGCACCGTGACGTCCTCCGCGGATGACGACGTGCGGCAGACCATCCGGCGCGTGCACCGCGAAAATCCGGCGGCACGCATCCTGGTGACGGGTTGCTACGCCCAGCGGGCGCCCGAAGAACTGGCTGCGATGCCCGGCGTCGAGTGGGTGGTCGGTAACTCGCACAAGACGCAGATCGCGGAGCTGGTGACCGCGGCACCGTATCACGGCAACATACTCGTCGGCGATATCTTCGCGCAGCAGGAGTTTCTCTCGGCGCCGGTGGAGGAAGCCGCGGGCGACCGTACGCGGCCGAACCTGAAGATTCAAGACGGCTGCAACAACCGGTGCTCGTTCTGTATCATCCCATTCGTTCGCGGGCGCAGCCGCAGCGCGCCGGCTGGACAAGTGCTTGATCAGGTGCGGTCGCTGGCCGCCCGCTACCGCGAGGTGGTGCTCAGCGGCATCAATCTCGGGCGGTGGGGCCGGGAGCCGGGCAGCCGGATGCGCCTGCCGGACTTGCTTCGCCTGCTCCTCGCCGGGACGAACGTCGAACGGCTCAGGCTGAGCTCGGTCGAGCCCATGGACTTCTCCGACGACCTGCTCGGGCTGATGGCAGCCTCACCCCGGATCGCGAAGCACGTGCATGCGCCCCTGCAAAGCGGCTGCGACCGCACGCTTCGCCGGATGCATCGCAAGTATCGTCCGCGGCACTACGCGGACCGCGTGCGAAAGGCTCGCGCGCTGATGCCGGATGCGGCCATCGGCGCCGACGTGATGGTCGGATTCCCGGGCGAGACGGATGCGGAGTTCGAGGAGAGCCGCGCCTTCATGGAGGAGATGCCCTTCACCTACCTGCACGTCTTCACCTATTCCGAACGCCCGGGAACGCCGGCGGCGGAATCCGCGCAATCCGTGCCCATGGCGGTTCGGAAAGAGCGCAATCGGATCCTGCGGGAACTGGCCGCGCGGAAGAACCGCGCGTTTCGCGAGCACATGGTGGGCCGCACTCTATCGGCCGTCACCCTCCACGACGACGGAATCGCGCTCACCGGTAACTATCTGAAGGTTGAATTGGCGGCGCCGCGCCAGGCGAACCGCCTGGTGGAGTTAAAGATCGGCGGGGTCACGGCGGGAGGCCTGAGCGAGGCCTGGACTGGCCTGTTCCAGATGGGTTAGCTACGTTGAATGGGCGGACTCGATGGCCGCCCCGGCAGCGGCGGCTGCACTCTCCCCGGGCAACGGCTGGCTCCCAACCCACTCCTTCAAGAGCACGTGGGTCACCACGAGGATGACCGGCCCGACGAAGAGCCCGACGATCCCCAGGCTGATCATTCCTCCGATAACACCCGCGAAGATCAGAAGCAGGGGCAGGTTGGCTCCCTTACGGATCAGGATGGGGCGCATGACGTTGTCTACGGTGCAGGCCACTAGCGAAATCACGAGCAGGATGCTTGCCCGTACGGTGTCGCCGGTGCTGAACTTCCAAATGATCGCCGGGACCAGGATAAGTACCGGGCCGATCTGGGCCAGGCATAGGATCAAAATAGCGGCGCCGAGCAGAAAAACACCGGGGACCGCACCCGCCGCCAGGCCGATTGTGGCGATCACGGCCTGAACGATAGCGGTTACCACGACCCCCATGGCCACGCCCCGGACCGACGATGCCGCCAGCAGCGCGGCTTTCTCGCCGTGAGGCCCCGCCAGCCGGTAGGCAAAGCGCCGCACCGCCCGCGCTGTGGTTTCCCCGTGAGTGTACAGGACCGCGCAGATGATGACGGTCAACAGGAACTGCAGGATCATGGCGCCAATGCCGCCCAGCGTACCAGCAAACCATTGCAGGAACCGGCCAACGTAGGGTGCGGCATGGGCTTTGAGGCTGTCGGGGCCCCCGGAGGCCAGGCTCTCCCATGCGGCCGCGAGCTTGGGGCCCGCCATAGGAATGGATGCCACCCACTGGGGCGGATGCGGCAGGGTGACCTGGTTCAGGGAGTTCGCCCAGGCAACGATCCGGTCCAGATTGGCGACGATCTCCCCTACCGACACGGCCATCGGGACAAGCAACACAAGAAGGAGCAGCACGGTCATCACCGTGGTCGCCAGCCCCCGCTTGCCCCAGAGCCTCGCCTGCAGGGCGAGCAGAACGGGCCAGGTCGAGATCACGATAGCCGACGCCCAGAGAAAGGCCGAGAAAAAAGGAGACACGATCCAGGAGGTGGCCACGATCAGGGCGGCGATGAACAGCACGGCCAGTGTGGTGCGGGTCAAATCGCGCGTCGAAACGAGATTCGGGGACATGGGCAGACTCCTTCGCAAGACGAACAAATGATGCGACGGGACTGCCCCTGGATGGACTACATTTCGCGGCGGCCTTCCATGGCCTTGGAGATGGTGACCTCGTCCGCGAATTCGAGATCGCTGCCGACCGGAATGCCCATCGCGATGCGCGTGACTTTCACGCCGAGCGGTTTGAGGAGTCGCGCCAGGTAGACCGCTGTCGCTTCGCCTTCGACCGTCGGATTGGTGGCCAGAATCACTTCCCGGATCTCGCCCTCGCCGATGCGCTCGACCAGGCCTTTGATCTTCAGCGAATCCGGCCCTATGCCGCGCAGGGGCGAGAGCGATCCGTGCAGCACGTGGTAGCGGCCCTCGAACTGACGCGTGGTTTCGATGCCCAAGATGTTGTGGGGCTCCTCGACCACCACGACTACCTTGGGGTCGCGGTTGGGATCGCGGCAGAAGACGCAGAGGTCGGTCTCGCTGACGTTGTTGCAGAGGCGGCAGAGGCCGAGCTTGTCCTTGACGTCGAGCATGGCCTGCGCCAGGTGCTCGGCATCCTCGCGGCTGGCGCGGAGCACGTGGAACGCGAGGCGCTGCGCGCTCTTCTGGCCGATGCCGGGCAGGCG
>DATJYJ010000154.1:0-3207 GCA_035578025.1 Verrucomicrobiia bacterium | reverse complement strand
GCCAGGCCGGCCCGGCGCGCGGAGGCGTGGCTGCTACGGGCTTCCAGCAGCATGCGGCGATAACGGTGGTAGCTGAGCAGGTACGCGAGGATCGAGATCGCCGCGGGGATCGCGATGGCAAGCAGGGCGTTGCGCGAGAGCGGCGCAGGACCGGTGACCATCGATTCCCAGAGATGGACGAACCATAGGGGTGGCCACCAGAGGGCGGTCGCGGGCTGGCGGCCCATGAGCGGGATAGCGCCGACGGTAACGATGAAGAGCACTGCCTGTACGGCGAGCGAAACGCGCGCGAAGATGTGCGGGGGAAACAGGTGCAGCAGAATCCCTTGAACCGCTACCAGGGTGAAGAAGACGAAGAGGCACCCTCCCGCCAGGGCGGCGAAGTTCGCGGCGACGTAGATGAGGATGCCCGGGTTCTCCTGCCAACGTCCGGTCACCAGGTAGGTGAACAGGATGGCGGGCATCCCGGTCATGGAGGTTACGAACGCGGTGAACACTACCATCAGGGCGGCGAATTTGGCGAGGAAGATTTCGCGCGGGCGGACGGGCAGTCCGGCGAGGGCCAGGCAGTCGCGCAGGCTGGGGAAGAGGCTCTGCCATTGCAGAATGGTGAGCAGCGCGGTCACGGCCATGGTGATCGCGATAAAGGAGATCAGGTCGTCGCGGACGCCTTGATGATATTCGGAGAATGGTGCCGACTCGAAGTGTTTATAGCGGTCGCGGTAGATGCCGAGGAGGGCGAGCCCGACGGAGACGAGGGACGCGAAGATACCGACAGCGACCTTCTGCCATTCGCCGGGAATGGTGATCATGTCGTTGTCGAAGAAGCGCAGGAGGAAATGGCGAACTAGCTCCCAGGCGGAGCCGTGGGTTTCGTCGAGCCACCCGCGCACGCGGCGTTTCATGCCGTCACCACGTCGAGGATGCGGCGCGCGACGGCCTTGGTATCCTCGGGCTGCGTCAACTGGGCGAAGACACCTTCGAGGGAGGATTTCTCCATCATGTTGCGGAGGCGCGCCACGGAATCGTGAGCAACCACCTGGCCTTTGCGGAGGATAAGGACGGTGCTGCAGACCTTTTCAACCACTTCGAGCACGTGCGAGCTGTAGAGCACCATTTTTCCGCGCGCGGCGAGGGAATCGAGCAGGCCGCGGAGGATCATGGAGGCATTGACGTCGAGGCCGGAGAAGGGCTCGTCCAGAATCAGCAGCTCGGGATCGTGGAGCAGCGAGGCCATGAGCAGGATCTTCTGCCGCATGCCCTTCGAGTACGAAGCGAGCGGCGAGTGGCGGTCTTCCCAGAGGCCTACCAGGCGGAGCAACTCGTCCATTTTCGGGTCTAGCGTGAGTCGCGGCATGCCGCGAAGGCGTCCGACCAATTGGAGATACTCCCGTCCGCTGAGATGGGGATAGAGGTGCGGCTCTTCCGGCACGTAGCCGACGCGGCGCTGGTAAGCCTTGAGGTCGCGGCGAATGTCCTGGCCGTGAAACTCGATGTGTCCGGAAGTGGGCTCCAGCAGGCCGATCAACATCTTTACGGTGGTGCTCTTGCCCGCTCCGTTGGGCCCCAGATAGCCGAGAATTTCGCCGGGGCGAATCGTGAAGCTGACGCGATCCACGGCAGGGATGCCGTTATAGAGCTTCGTGAGCTGGCGAACTTCGAGCATGCCAGTTGGACACCGTTCACAGGCAAGGGGTTCCCGTGCGTGTGCTACGATGCGGGTTTCATGAAGCCCTCCCTTCGCGCCCCGTGGACGTTTGTCATCGCGGGGGTGCTGCTGGCGATCTTTTTCTGCGAGCTCCTGTTCGCGAGCCGGGCCAAATCGCCCGCCTGGGATGAACCGGGGCATATCGCGTCGGGCGTGGCGTACGTGCAGCTCGGCTCTTTGGCGGTGAATCCGCAGCATCCGCCGCTGTTGAAGGCTCTCAGCGGGTTGGGGCTCACGCTAGGCGGCGCAAAATGGCAGGACGTTCCACAGGCGCGCGATCTGCTGCGCGGGGTGGAGCAGTGGCAGTGGGACATCGGCAGCCTGATTCTGATCAAGAGCGGGCTTGAGGGGGCGCTGATGTGGGCGCGCCTGCCGATGATGCTGGTGGGGATAATGGGCGGGCTGGTGTTGTACTTATGGGGACGGCAGCTTGCGGGGGAACTCGCGGGGCTGTGCGCGCTGTTCCTGTACGTGCTCGATCCGACGATCGTGGGGCATTCGTTTCTGGTCACGCTCGACGTGGGGCTCGGGGCCTTCTCGCTGCTGTTTCTGTTCTGCTTGTGGAACTATGTGCGCGCTCCGGGAAGGCTGGGGCTGGCTTTTTGCGGGATCACGCTGGGATTGGCGCTGTGCACCAAGTTCTCGTCGGTGGTGCTGGTGCCGGTTGCGGCGGTGCTGTGGTTCTGTGGGACGCGTTTCCGGCCCACTCCGAAGAAGGGCAAGCCGGAAAGCCACCCTTCGGCTCTGCCGCTGCTCTGGATCTACGGCGTCGCGGGCGTAGTCGTACTGGCGATCTATCGTTTTCAGGGTCCGGGCGCGTATCTTGCCGGAGTGACCAAGGTCAATGCGGATCACGCGGCCAACTACATGGTCTACATGGCCGGCGACCTGGCATCGAACTTCACCAGCTATTTCGCCGTGGCCTACCTGCTGAAAGAACCGCTAGCGGCGATCCTGCTGGCGGCCGGCGGAGTGATTCTGGTTCTGCGCGGCAGGCAATTCGCGCTTCGCGAAAAGTCGTTCCTGCTGCTGCCTCCGGTCGCGATATTCCTGCTGCACGTGTGGAAGGCGGACAACCTGGGAATCCGCTACATTATCCCGTGCCTGCTGTTTGCACACCTGCTTGGCGGCATCGCGCTGGCGGATTGGCTTCGCGCACCCGCAAAGGGGAAGCGCATCGCCGCCCTGCTTCTATCCGCATGGGTGGTGCTGGCGGCGGCCGGCATATACCCGGACGGATTGAGCTACTTCAACGAATCGGCGTGCCTGTTGGACGACCCCGGCAAGCTGGGAATTGACGGCGGCAGCCGCTGTGGCGCCGCCTGGCTGGATGACAGCAACGTGGATTGGGGTGAAGGGCTGAAGCAGCTTCGGGCCTGGCTCGAAAGCAATGCCAAGGGGCGCACGGCGCGGATCGCTTATTTCGGAAGCTTCCCGGTGGGTGCGTACGAGATGCCGGCGGAGCCGATGGATGATTCGCAGATGTGGTTTCAGCCGCC
>DATJYJ010000153.1:0-5946 GCA_035578025.1 Verrucomicrobiia bacterium | reverse complement strand
TGCCACTACGGCGCGCCGCGATCCGGCGGTCGCATAGAGCACGCCGTCGATGTAAAGCGGCGTGACTTCGTATTGATACTCGGGACGCGGTCCGAGCGAGTCGGTCTTGAAGCGCCATGCAACTTCCAGCGTGTTGAAGTTCGCGGCGTTGATCTGATCGAGCTTCGCGTAACGGGTATTGCCGAGGTCGCCCCCGTAGGTGCGCCATTCGCCTCCGCTAGCCCCGGTTTGCCCCGCACCAGGCAAGGCCGCCCACGTGGCGAGAAAACCAATCGCCAACAGGGGCGCCCAAAATGTTAGCCGTTTCAGCACTGGCGCAGTCCTCTCTTCCGCAAAAATTTGCAATATTATGACACACTGAATCCGGTCAACCTCCGGAGAAGTTCACTCGTTGCGCAGGGCGCTCATCGGGTCGATGCGGCGGCAGGCGTCGAGCGTCCGTCACCTCCGGAACCACTCCGCCGCTCTCGCTACCCACCCATACTGCCTCATCGCTCCCTTCGCCACGCGCTGCATCAGCGATTCGAAAGCCTGATCGTGCGTGATGTAGGTCCACAGCGTTCCCCGGTCTGACGGATTGAACCCGCCGTCTTGCGCCTCCTCGAGCCGCCGCGCGATTTCGGAGTCGAGCTTCTCCTCCAGTTCGCGAAACCACTTGTCCACCCGCACCAGAAACTCGTACAGCGTATTCCGCCCCGCGTACGAGACCCAGATGATTCCCGCGCGCAGCTCCACCACCTCCGACAAGTGCTCCGACCACAATTCGTCGATCGTCCGCAAACTCACCAGGCGCTCCAGTTCGCTGCCGCACGGACGCTCTCCCGTCAGGATCGCCTGCCGGAGCCCCGCCAGCTTCATCCGCTGCCCTTCGATCGCCGATTCGTACTTCTCCAGGAACAGCCGGATCTCGAGATTCTGCCCCTCGGCGCGCCGCTGCATCTCGTCCGGATCGCTGCCGCCGTACTTCTCGACCAGGTTGTCCTCCATGGAGACGAAGAAACGCGACTGCCCGGGATCCCCCTGTCTTCCCGCGCGCCCCCGAAGCTGGTGGTCGATCCTCCGGCTCTCGTGCCGGTTGGTCCCGATCACGTAGAGACCGCCCAGCGCGGCCACGCCTTCGCCCAGCCGGATGTCGGTGCCTCGCCCGGCCATGTTGGTCGAAATCGTGATCGCGCCGCGCTGGCCCGCCTGCGCTACGATGCGCGCCTCCTGCTCGTCCTGCCGCGCGTTGAGCACCTCGTGCGGCAATCCCGCGAGCATCCCGCTCAGCCGCTCCGACTCGGCAACGCTGGCCGTCCCCACCAGCACCGGCTGCCCGGTGGAATGCGCGCGAGAGATTTCATCCGCTACCGCCTGCTCCTTCGCGCTTCGGGCCGCGAACAGCACGTCCGGCAGATCGCGGCGGATCATCGGCCGGTTGGTGGGAATCACTTCCACCTCCAGCCCGTAGACTTTCCGGAACTCGGAAGCCTGCGACGCCGCCGTGCCCGTCATGCCGCAGACCTCCGGATACAGCGCCACCAGGTTCTGCAGGGTGATCGCCTGCAGGATCCGGCCGGTGTGCCGTGTGGCCACGCCCTCCTTGACTTCCAGCGCCATGTGCAGCCCCGCCGGCCAGCGCCGCTCCAGCACCACGCGCCCCTTGTACTCGTCCACCGAAAGCACGGCGTTGTCTTTCACGATGTAGTCCACGTCGCACTCGAGCAGCGTGTGCGCGTGCAGTGCGTTCTGCAGCGCCGCCAGCAGATCGAGATGAGACGCCGCGTGCAGGTTGGGCACGTGCAGCATCTGCTCCGCGTAGCGGATTCCGTAGTCGGTCAGGGTAACGTTGCGGTTGCTGTCCTGGATGGTGAAATCGCGCCCGCGCTCCAGGCGCCGCACGATCGCATCGGCGATCCGCGGGAAATGGTCCGTGTCGTCGGCGCCTCCCGCGATCACCAGCGGAATGCGCGCCTCGTCGATCAG
The DNA here is from genome assembly GCA_035578025.1 of Verrucomicrobiia bacterium. Taxonomy (GTDB): domain Bacteria; phylum Acidobacteriota; class Terriglobia; order Bryobacterales; family Bryobacteraceae; genus Solibacter. Next base: position 3,981 of record DATJYJ010000153.1, on the reverse strand, counting down.
GATGGAATCGGCCTCGTCGATGATGGCCGCTTCGAACGGCCGGTGCACCTGGTGATCCGGATAGAGCGCCATCTGGTCCCGCAAGTAATCGAACCCCAGCTCGGTGGCCGTCGCGTAGGTGATATCCGCGCGATAGGCCTCCCGCCGCTGCGCGGCCGTCATGTCCTGCTGGATCGCCGCCACCGACAGGCCGAACAGGCGGTAGATGCCGCCCATCCATGCGGCGTCGCGCCTTGCCAGGTAGTCGTTCACGGTCAGAATGTGCACACCCTGCTTCCGCCGGGCATACCAGAGCGCGGCCGGAACCGCGGCCAGTGTCTTGCCCTCGCCGGTCTGCATCTCCGCGATGCGTCCGTCGGCCAGCGCCAGCGACCCGCGGATTTGCACGTCGAACATGTCGAGCCGAAGCACGCGCGAGGCCGCCACGGCTCCCGCCGCGATGATCTCCGCCGCCCGCTCGGAGCGTTCGTAAAATGCGCGCAGTTCCTCGTCGGTTCTTGCGGACAGGTCCGCACGAATCCGGTTCACCTCGCGAATCAATTTTGTCCAACCCATGATTGCCGCGATTCCGCGCCCTCTGCCCGCAAGTTTACTCCCTGGCGCAAAGTCCCGCCCTGGTGGCATATACTGTAAGCGTTTCCATCAGGAGGTGTCGCTTTGCGCAGAAATCTCAGCCGCCGGGGATTTGCGGCCATCGTCGCCGGAGCCGGATCCCTCGCCGCCCAACAGCAGCCCGCCCCGCCTCCCAATCCGAACACCAGCCTGCAACCGCAAGAGCGGCGGCAGGGCACGCTCGACGAGGTCCCGCCCTTCAAGGACCCGATCCAGTTCGCGCGCAATCCCGTCGCACCCAAGGTCGAGCCCTTCCCGATGACGCAGGTGCGCCTGCTTCCCGGTCCGTTCCTCGACGCCGCCGAGTGGAATCGCGGATACATGAACCGGCTCGCCGCCGACCGCCTGCTCCACAACTTCCGCCTCAACGCCGGCCTCGACTCCAAGGCCGAGCCCCTCGGCGGATGGGAAGTCTACGTCGCGCCCACGCCGGGACAACCGCGCCGCAACAGCGAGGGCGAGCTCCGCGGCCACTTCACCGGCCACTTCCTCTCGGCGAGCGCGCAGCTCTACGCGTCCATGGGCGACAAGGAAGCCAAGTCGAAGGGCGATTACATGGTCGCCGAGCTGGCCAGGTGCCAGGAAAAACTCGGCGCAGGCGGTTACCTCAGCGCGTTTCCCACCGAATGGTTCGACCGGCTGGACGCGCGACGGCCGGTCTGGGCGCCCTTCTACACCATCCACAAGATCATGGCCGGCATGTTCGACATGTACCAGCTCGCCGGCAATAAGCAGGCGCTCACCGTGCTCGAAGGCATGTCCAACTGGGCCGACGAGTGGACCCGGTCCAAGTCCGAAGAGCACATGCAGGACATCCTGAACACCGAGTACGGCGGCATGAACGACATTCTCTACAAGCTCGCCGCCGCCACCGGTAACGACCGCTGGGCCGCCGCCGGCGACCGCTTCACCAAGAAGCGCTTCTTCAACCCGCTGGCCTTGCGCCGCGACGAGCTCACCGGCCTCCACGTGAACACCCATATCCCGCAGGTGATCGGCGCCGCCCAACGTTACGAGATCTCCGGCGACATGCGCTTCCACGACGTCGCCGACTACTTCTGGTACGAGGTGGCCACCGCGCGCAGCTACGTCACCGAAGGCACCAGCAACGGCGAAGGCTGGCTGGCGCAACCGCGCATGCTCGCCTCCGAGCTCAAGCGCAGCGTCGCCACCGCCGAGTGCTGCTGCTCGTACAACATGCTCAAGCTGACGCGCCACCTGTACGGATGGAAGGGCGACCCCGGCTACTTCGACTACTACGAGCGCGCGCTGTTCAATCACCGGCTGGGCACCATCCAGCCCAAGACCGGCTTCACGCAGTATTACCTCTCGCTCACGCCCGGCGCCTGGAAGACGTTCAACACCGAGGACAAGAGCTTCTGGTGCTGCACCGGCAGCGGCGTGGAGGAGTACAGCAAGCTCAACGACAGCATCTACTGGCGCGACGAAGACGGTGTGCTGGTGAACCTCTTCATCCCTAGCGAGCTGAACTGGGAAGAGAAGGGCTTCAGGCTCCGCCAGGAAACCAGATTCCCCGAGCAGCAGACCACCAGCCTCACGGTGACCGCGGCCCGGCCGGCGTCGATGGCGCTGAAGCTGCGCGTCCCGGCGTGGACCCGGTCGGCCAGCGTGAAAGTGAACGGCCGCGCCATCGACGTCACGCCGACTCCCGGCAGCTACCTCACCCTCACCCGCTCCTGGAAAACCGGCGACCGCATCGAGATGACGCTGCCCATGCGCCTCACCGTGGAATCCATGCCCGACGACCCGAAGACGCAGGCGTTCCTCTACGGGCCGATCGTGCTCGCGGGCGATCTCGGCAGCGAGGGGCTGACGGAACAGATGATCGTCGGACCGAACGCGCCGCGCCCGCAGCGGGTGCCGCTCGAGGTCCCCACGTTCAAGGCCGCGAACGCCGGCCCGTCATCCTGGATCAAGCCCGCCGGCGCGCCTCTCTCGTTCCGCACCACTGGTCAATCGAAAGACGTGACGCTGGTGCCGCTGAACAGTATTTTCGGCGCCCGCTACTCGGTCTACTGGCAGGTAGGGTAGGGCTACCGGTTCCTCGCCGTGACGCGCAGCGCGATCGCCGCCAGAATCCCCACCGGCACCGCGCCCACCAGAAACCAGTTGGACGGCGGAAGCCCTGCCAGAAACAACCACGCCAGCAGCAGGACAAAGAGCGTTCCCACCACCCAGTCGCCGGCCGTGATCGGGCCGGCGCCCGTGTCGGACGGATGCTTCTCCTCTCGGCGCTTGAATATCATTTCGCTCTATCTTACACCCCACCGGGACCGTTGGGAATCGAATGCAAGCGCTATCGTGAAATCTCCAGTTCCCTTGTGCCATATTAAGGACATGAACCTGGAACAGGTAGCCAGGCGGGCAAAGGTGTCCACCGCCACGGTGTCCCGAGTGCTCAACAATGCCAGCTTGGTCAAGACTTCCACGCGCGCCCGGGTGATCAAGGCCATCGAAGAGCTGAAGTATCACCCCAACCTGCATGCGCGGCACCTGGCGGGCGGCAAGAGCCGGACGATCGGCGTTATCGTCTCCAACCTCGAAAATCCGTTCTTCTTCGACATCTACAAGACCATCGAGGCCGATGCCCACGCCGCGGGCTACGAAGTGGTCATGGCCAACACCGACTACCGCAGCGAGCAGCTCGTCAACAGCATCCGGCTCATGATCGGGCGCCGCGTCGCCGGCCTGGCCGCCATTGTGTCCGAAATGGAGCCCGCCCTGATCGACGAGCTCACCGACAGCAACATCCCGGTGGTGTTCTACGACGTGGGCGAGCCGCGCCGCAACATCACCAATGTCCGCGTGAACTACCGGCGCGGCATCGAAAGGGTGATCGAATACCTGCACAGCGTGGGCCACCGCAACATCGGATTCGTCGGCCACCATTCCGCACTAGGCCCCATTCACGAGCGCGCCAAAGCCGTGATCGATGCCGCCGCGCGCTATCCCGGGATGCAGGTGCGCACCTCCGCCGACGCCGATACGCTCGACGGCGGCCGTGCGGCCGCGCGCGCCCTGCTGGCATCGGGCACGGCTCCCAGCGCAATCGTATGCGTGAACGACATCATGGCCGTGGGCGCCCTTCGCGAGCTGCGCGAGCGCGGCCTGCGGGTGCCGCTGGATGTTTCCGTCACTGGCTTCGACAACGTCAAGCTCAGCGAATTCTGCTACCCCGCGCTGACCACGGTGCACATTCCGCGCGAGCGCATAGGCAAGCTCGCCTGCGAGTCTCTGCTGGCCAAGTCGGATGGCGTCGCCGCCGATCACGAAATGGTGATCGACCCCGAGTTCGTCCTCCGCGATTCCACCGGCCCCGCCCGCTCGTTGTAGGACAGGCTTCAGCCT
>DATJYJ010000152.1:0-20057 GCA_035578025.1 Verrucomicrobiia bacterium | reverse complement strand
AATCGGGATACGGGGCGAGCACGAACACGCAGAGCGTGGTGGAGACGCAGTATGCGGCGTGCGGGTGTTCGCCGCTGGGGAAGGTGAGCGCGGTGTCGCAGCCGCATGCGCCGAACGGGGCGGCGGTGTGGACGACGTATGCGTACGACGAGCGGGGGCGGACGGTGGCGGTGACGGCGCCGGACGGGAGCCCCAATGGGAGCATTACCACCACGCAGTACCTGACGACGGTGACGGACCCGATGGGGAACACGTTCACGGGAAATCTGGTGAAGACGATCGACCCGGCGGGAAAATGGAAGATCCAGCCAGGAGCCGTGGGGTCCTTCGCCGCGGCGCGGGAGAATACCAGCCATCGGCCATCGCGACTCCAGACCGCTCAAGACCTTGATCGAGTGCGGCGGCACGTTGCTTTCAGAATATAAGGCTCGATTCTCCGAATTTGAGTAGGACATCCGCGCAGAGACCGAGATCCTCATCATCGGGCTGCAGTAGAAGTCATGGGCGTGCCGAGTGGCCCCCACAGCTGCGTCACAGGTCCGGCGGAGGCTGAGCTTATGGAGTCGCTTTCACGGCGCGGGTTGGCGCGAGCGGAGAATATCATCCAGGGCGCTGAGGATGTGTTGCTCCATCAGGCGGCCGGCGGCCTCGGCGTCGCGCGCGGCCAGCTGTTCCGTCAACCGGCGGTGCTCTTCTATCGCCCGCACGGGCCGGCCGCTGATGCGGATCGTCCTGGCCATGAGCATCTCGCTCTGCAGCTGCAGTTGGCCCATGGTCTTGTGCAGGTAGGAATTGCGCGCCGCCTTGATGATGGCGGTATGCAGATCCTGGTTATAAATCCGGTAAGCATCCATATCGCCCCGGCTCAGGGCGGATTCGCCCACACACTGATGCTGGTGCAGCCAGGCGATCTCCTCGTCCTTGATGCGGGCGCAGGCCAGGCGCGCTCCGAATGCCTCCAGGTTGGCGCGCAACTCATAAAGTTCGCGTACCTGCACGTCCGTAAACTCGCGGACGAACCAGCCCTGGTTGGGCACTTTGATGGCGAGCCCTTCCAGCACCAGGTGGTGCATGGCCTCGCGCACCGGGGTAGTGCTGACGTTGAGCTGGCGCGCTACCTGGTCGGGCCGCAGCGCCGTGCCCGGCTCGATTTGACCGTTCACGATGCTCTTGACCAGCAACTGGTAGACGCGCGCCCCTAACTGTGGGGCATCGCGCAACGGCTGCAGCATGGGGAGAGAGGAGTTCGTCGGATCCTTACCATTTGCCATAAACAGCCTTCACCGTGGTGAAAAAATCCCGGGCCGTGGGACCTATTGAAAAAGCCCCCTGACCGGAGTCCTTTCTACCGCCGAAAGGCACGTGAGCCTGACTGGCCGTCCCATGATTCAGGTGTACCATGCCGCTTTCCATCCCCGCGACAAAGCGCTGGGACAGATCGAGGCGGGAGGTAAACACGGAAGCGGCCAGCCCATAGCGGGTGCTGTTGGCGATGGCAATGGCTTCCTCCGCGGTGTGAACGCGGATAAGCGGCAGCACCGGACCGAAGATTTCGTCGGTGGCCAACGGAGAATCGGGCGGCACTTCGTCGAACACCGTGGGCGCGAAGTAGTATCCCTGCGTATCCGGATCGTCCGCCAGGGGATGGCCCCCGGCCAGCAGCTTGCAGCCGGATTCCCGGCCGCGGCGGACGTAATCCGCAACGATCTCGAACTGCGCCCGGCTGATGAGCGGCCCCATGGTAGTGCCGTCCGCTAACCCGTCGCCGACCTTGATATGGGAGACGCACGCCCGGATCTTTTCCGCGAGGGCATCGGCCTGGGACTCAGCCACGATTACCCGGCTCAGCGCGGTGCAGCGCTGCCCGGTGCAGAGGAACGCGGCGGAGACGATCTCCCGGGCCGCGAATTCGAGGTCTTCGCAGTCGAACACGATGGCCGGGTTTTTTCCGCCCATTTCCAGTTGGACGACGGCATTGCGGTGCGCGGCCTTTTCGTAAATGCGGAGGCCGATCGCAGTGGAACCGGTGAAGCTGATGCCGCGCACGCGGCAGTCGTTGACGATGGCATCGCCCGCCGCCGCGCCGGAGCCGATCACCAGGTTGACTACGCCGGCGGGCGTGCCCGCCTTCTCCAGCAGGCCGACCACGTACGCCGCCGACCGCGGCGTCAGGGAAGCCGGCTTGAAAACCACGGTGTTGCCGAACGCCAGCGCGGGCGCCATCTTGCGCACCGGCGTGATCACGGGGAAATTCCACGGGCTGATGGTGGCCACCACCCCGATTGGCTCCAGCACCGTGGAGCAGGTGAAACCGGCGCGCTCGGAGGGGAATGTCTGGCCCAAGGGCCGGCTGGCTTCGCCCGCCATGTAGCGAGCCTCCACGGCCGCGCGCCCCACTTCGCCCATGGCCTCGCCGATGGCCTTGCCCTGTTCCAGGGTGACGATGCGCGCCAGCTCCTTCTTCGAACTCTCCAGCAACTCGGCCAGTTTGAAGAGCACCGCACCGCGCGCCGGGCCTGGAGTATCGCGCCAGGCGAACTGCGCGGCTACGGCGGCATCCACCGCCGCCACCGCATCCGGCGCCAGCGAACAGGGGAACTCGCCCAGCGCTTGGGTCGGGCAGGCGGGATTGTGCGTCCGGTAATAGTCCCCCGATTGCGGCGGGACCCAACTGCCGTTGATGAAATTCAGATGCCGTTCCATGGCTGATACACCTTCAGAGCGATTGTTCGAGAATGCGGGCCAGGTCTTCGGCGCAGGTACGACGAGGGTTGACGGGGACATTGCCGCTTTTCATCGCCTCGTCCACCACCGGCCGAACGTGCTTGGCGCACACGCCAAATTCCCCCAGCCCCTTTGGAATGCCGATGTCGGCCGCCAGTTCGCGCACGGCGCTCACCGAGCGGGCGGCGGCCGCCCGGCGCGGCAAGCCATCCACGGCTTCGCCCAGCGCGCGCGCCACGTCCACGAAGCGGTCGGGCTCCGCGCGGTAATTGAACTCCATCACGTTCGGCAAGGTGATGGCGAGGACCACGCCGTGAGGCACGCGCAGGTCCCAACTGCCGAGCGGCATGGCGAGCGCGTGGGCCAGTCCGAGCCGCGTCGGGTTCATGGCGATGCCCGCCATGGTGGAAGCCAGCATCATGCCGTAGCGCGCCTGCCGGTTGCCGCCGTTGAGCACGGCGCTGCGCAGGTAGCGCCCGATCAGTTCCATCGCGCGCAGCGCGAGCGCCCCGGAAATCGGCTGGCAGTTGTTGTTCGTGTAGCACTCGATCGCGTGAGCGAGCGCGTCCATACCGGTGGCGGCGGTCACGTTCGGCGGCAGCCCCAGGGTGAGATCGGGGTCGCACAGCGCCACCGCCGGATAAATCAGGATGCTGCCGATGGCCGCCTTCACCGCGCGGTTCTCGTCGGTAAACACCGACCAGAGTGTGACCTCGCTGCCGGTGCCGGCGGTGGTGGGAATGGCAATCATCGGCAGCGGCCGGTTGCGGATCTTGTGCAGGCCGACGTACTCCAGCGCGGAGCCGGGATTGGTCGCCAGCGCCGCCACCGCCTTGGCGGTATCGAGCGAGCTGCCGCCGCCGATGCCGACAATCGAATCGGCCCCCGCCGTTTTGGCCTCGGCCACCGTCTCGTCGATCAGCGCCGAGCCGGAATCGGGCTTGACCTTGTCGCAGACGGCGAAGTCGACCGCCGCGTCCTGCAAAACCCGTGTTACCTGATCCAGCACACCAGCGGCGCGCACGCCGGGGTCGGTGATCAACATGGGGCGTCTGGCGCCGAGCGCGCCCAGCCGTTCCGGCAACGAGCGTACCATGCCGCAGCCGAAATGAATGTCGGTGGGGACCGGGAAGAAGTTGAAATTCTGCGAGGTACTTACGTCCATACGCAATCCAATTGGAAACCGGTTCAATGCCGCCCCGATGCCGGAAATGGCAGCCCGACTTGCGCGCCCAAAGAGCCAAGCTGCGCCACCACCTCCTCCGGCAGCGGGATTCCCAGCCGCCGGTTCAGGACTTCCTTCGCAAACTCCACCTCGCCGGGCGCAAGCACGCGTTCCACGCCGAGCGCGGGTGGGCTGCTCTTCAGCATGCCGAGGATTTCGTCCATGCGCCGCTGGAACTCCCCGGCAGGGAGAAACAGGTCGGTACGGTAAGCGGCGAAGACGTGCCCGAGGTTCTGTACCGCCTGGAGATTCTCCAGCGTATTCAGGTGGTAAGCGAACGACGCGCCCGTGAGCACGCCGGAAAGAATATCGATAATGAACGAAATGGCGGAGCCCTTCGGCCCGCCAAAGGGGAGCACCGCTCCGGCCAGCGCCGCCTGGGCGTCGGTGGTCGGCCGGCCGAGCGGATCGATGGCCCATCCTTCGGGGATGGGCAGGTTGCGGTGGGCGGCCATGATGATCTTGCCGCGCGCCACCACGCTCGAGGAAGCGTCGAACACGAGCGGCGGCTCTTGGCCCGCGGGAATGCCGACCGCCATGGGATTGGTGCCGAGAAAGCGCGCGCGACCGCCGAACGCCGCCATGTGGGGCGGTGCGTTGGAAACGGCGCAGCCGATGAAGCCGCGCGCGACCGCCTGCTCCACGTAATATGCCGCGGCGCCGAAATGATTGCTGTGGCGGACGCCCACGAAGCCGGCGCCGCAGCGTTCGGCCAACTCCAGGGCCGCGCTCATGGCGCGGCAGCCGACCACCGGTCCCAGGCCGTTATCGCCATCCACCAGGGCGACGGCGGCGAAGCGGCTTTCCACCCGAATCTCCGGGCGTGGCTTGACCACGCCCGCCTGGATGCGCGAAGCATACACCGGCAACCGCACCATGCCGTGAGAATCCACACCGCGCAGGTCGGCCAGAAGCAGGCACTCCGCCACCTGGCGGGCGTCCGGTGCAGGCACTTCGAGCCGCTCCAACACGCCGCAGCCAAAGGCCAGCAAATGCTCGTAAGGAAAGCGTGGCAACTCGCCGGTGCCGGTTTCGCCGGGCGCGGCGGCGGAACGGGCCTCAGCGCTCACTGGCCCGCCACCTCGGACTCGACGAGCGGCGGCAACTTCAGCAACTCGAGGGTGGTCTTGCCCGCGCGCAGTTGATCCATCAGGTTGGTCTCGCGGTGCTGCCGGGCCATGGCGGCCTCGTAGACCTGGTCGATACGGGCGCTCTCCACCACCACGAGGCCATCGGCGTTGCCGAAAATCAGGTCGCCCGGCGAGACGGTGGCGCCGCCCAGCACGATCGGCACCTGCAGTTTGCCCACCCGCTCCTTGGTGCATGCACCGATGGCCAACCCGCGGCTGAACACCGGAAACCGGTGCTGCGCAATGGCTTCGATATCGCGCACCGCGCCATCCACCACGAGCCCGGTGATTTCGCGTGCCTGCGCCGCGACCGTGAGAATTTCCCCCCACGCGCCGGTGAGCATATAGGATCCGAGCGTGGCTACGATGACGACTCCCGGCGGGGCACTCGCCACCGCGTGGTGCAGCATCAGGTTATCGCCGGGCGGGCAGACGGCGGTAAAAGCGGGCCCGCAGATTTGTGCGCCGGCCCAAGCCGGACGGATCGTGGGATCCACCATCCCTCGCAGCCCAGCGGCCTCGTACAGTGTCGCCGGGTCAAAGCCCAAGAATCTCTCTACGTCTACGTCGTAGTTGGTTTGCATTACGTTGTGACCCTTCCGGCGCTTCCACCCGCGCCCGTCCGACTGAACTGCACATTTGCCAGGCCGGCGAGAAACTCCGCTGCGGCCGAAAAATCCTCTTTTCCCCGGCCCGCTGCCGACGCCGCTGCGAATACCTGCGAAACCATGGACGTCAAGATCAGCGGGATACCTTGCGAAGCGGCGGAGTCAATCGCCAGATTGACATCTTTCTTCATGAGATCCAATTTGAAGCCGGGTGCAAAGGAACCTTTCAGAAGGAAATCGCGTAATCGCAGATCCATCATCCGCGAGTAGCCCGAGGATTCCTTAATGACGCTGTAGAGAACCTCCGGGTCCGCGCCGCAGCGGACACCCAAGGCGAAGCTTTCCCCGATGGCCAGAAGGTGCAGGGCGGCCATCATTTGATTGACCATTTTAACCACTTTGCCCTGGCCAAGCGGACCGACATGCAAGATTTTGGTACCCATCGCCTGGAGCAGCGGGCGGCATTCTTCGAGCAGCTCCGGTTCGCCCCCTACCATGATGGTCAGGGTGCCCCGAGCGGCGGCGGTGGTGCCTCCGCTCACCGGCGCGTCCAGCACGCGGACGCCCAGCGGCGCGAGCCCGCGTTCCACCTCGAGCAGGGTCTCCGCCGTGCACGTGGTCATATCCACCAATATCTTGCCGGCGGTGAAACCCTCGGCCAGGCCGTTGGGCCCGAACGCGACCGCCTTCAGTTCCGCGTCGGCGGGAAGAATGGTCACCACGACGTCCGCCGTGCGGGCCACCTCCGCCGCCGTGGAGCACAGCTCCGCCCCAATAGCCACGAGTTCATCCGCCGCCTGTCGGCGCCGGTGGCAGGTGATGCAGGTTCGAAACCCCGCCTTCACCACGCATGCGGCCATGGGCGCCCCCATCGCACCCAGGCCGATGAATCCGACTTTCACTCTAATCCTCCGTTCCTGTTGCCTTTTTTCCACCCCGCTTTACCAGCGGCGGTCCCGCCCTAACTCGGACCGCCGCCGCGGGGCTGGGGCTCCCTAGAAGGATACCTTGAGCCCGAATTCGATCAGCCGGTTCCAGTTGTAGGCTCCGGTCAACTGGCTGAATGCGCTGCTGGTCGGCGTGGTGTTCGGCGCCGTGAATTGCGGGTGATTGAAGGCGTTGATGAACAGCGTAGTGAACTGGGTCTTCACCCGCTCGGAAATGGCCGTGTTCTTAATGAGCGAGATGTCCCAGTTGTTCACCACCGGAGCGCGCACGGTGCTGAACGCCGAAGAGAGGGTGATAATGTTGCTCGCCAGTTGCTGGCTGGTGACACGATTGAAAGCGCTGGTGTTGAACCACTGGCCGACGGTCCGCTTATCGGCAGGCAGCACCACGTCCGCCATGGTCTCGCCGGGATTGAGCAGGGCGTTGCCAAACCCCAGCGCCTGGCCGCTCTGGTGGGTGAATACCGACTGCACCTGCCAGCCGCCGACGATCGCCTTTTCCGCCTTGTTGGCGGAGCCGAGAAGCGGCTTGCCCGGACCGAAAGGCAACTCGTAGATAAAGTTGAGCACGTGGCGGAACGGCCGGTCCAGGTCCGAAATGACCTTTTCCGGGATGATGTCAGTCGGATTGAGGTAGCTGGTGGCCTGCATCCATTTCGACCACGTAAAGGAATACTGAGCCGAAAGGCCCTTGGAAAAGCGCTTCTCGATGCGCGCCTGGAGCGAGTGGAACCAGGAGAAGCCCGCGTTCTCCAGCGCCGTCATGGCCGTGAATTGCGGATACGGCTTGAGTAACTGCGAGAGCGCGATGGTGCTGCCGGAGAGGTTGGTGGCCGGCAGCAGCGGGTAGAACGGATTGGCGACCTGCGAGGCAAGCAGGTTGATGGTGGTCTGGTCGCGGGTGGGCAGGGTGCTCATGTACGACCGCGGAGTCGGATTCATGTCCTGCGTCACCAGCAGCCGCGTGCTGCGGTTGCCCACATAAGAAACCTCGACCAGCGAGGTCAGGGGCAGCTCGCGCTGCAACGCAAACTGCCAGCGCTGCATGTAGGGGTTGCGCAGGTTCTTCTCGTAGAAGCTGATGTTCTGGCCGAGGAATGTGTTGTAGCCTGCCGACGAGCCGGTGGGTTGCACGAACCCGTTGGGGAACGGGTTGGTGAGGTTGGCGATGTAGGTCTGGCCGTTGTCGGTGGTGCCCACGTAGGAGGTGGTGGAGCCGAAGCCCGCCTGGTTCAGGGTCCCGCCGCCGCCGCCGCCCGCGCCGGAGCCGGCCACATTGACGATGCCGAGGGGCTGGTAGTAGATTCCGTAACCGGTGCGGATCACCGTCTTGGAATTGATGTTGTAGGCGAGGCCAATGCGCGGCATGAACTCCTTGTAATAGCTGTTCCAGAGCTCACGCGCATTGCCGCCCACGCCCGCGAACGTCAGCCCGCCCAAGGCCTTGAACTGGCTGGGGGGAATCTGCGGAACCGGATTGGCGGCGTAATTTGCCGCTACCTGCGCCGCGATGGTGCTCGCGCCCGCGGGGTTGAATCCCTGGACCGCGCGGTTATAGCGCTCCGTCAAGGGCGTTGGGAGCTCATAGCGCAGGCCGACGCTGACCGTCAACTTCTGGCTCAGCTTCCAGTCGTCCTGGATGTAGAAGGCCCAATACCGGTTCTGCTCGGCCAGGTTCGTGGGGCTGATGGGAAAGCTGCTGCTGGGCGCGAGTATGCCGTACAGGAAACTCGCCATTCCCTGTCCGATGGGCGCGGATGCGGAATTGTTGAACGGCCCGTTGGTGTAAGTCGAGTTAGCCACCAGGTTGCCCGACGACTGGCTCATATCGAACTGGTTGAGCTGGTAAATGCGGTAAGTCACGCCGTAATGAAGAGTGTGCTTGCCCACCAGATTCGTGAAGTTGGCCGCCGCATCGTACGTGTTGTACCACTGCTCATTGTAGGTGTTGACGCCACCGAGCGTGGACTGGCCGGCCACGTTGATATAGGGGAAGATCAGAGCGCGCGAGTCGAGCGCCTTGATATTGTTGACGAAGGTGGAGGAGAAGCCCAAGCCTGCGAGGTCCCAGCCCAACTGGTAGGGCGTGTAGCCGGTGTAGAAACGGGTCAACGCGAAGCGCGTGTCCATGAAGAAATGCGGCGAAAACAGGTACACGTTGTCGATGGCGGCGCCCCGGTTGAAGCGGTAGAAGTTGTCGCCGTCGGTGAGGTTCTGGCGCACGTTCTCCGGCCGCTCCAGACTGGTGAGATTGCCGCGGACATAGAACCGCTCCTTCTCGGACACGTTGTGGTCGACGCGGAACAACTCATTGTTATAAGTGTCCTGGGCGTTCTTACCCATGGTGTAATTGTTGGTGTTGTCCGCCGTTCCCTGCTGGTTGGGCAAGTCCCACAACTGCGCGATTTTTGCGGCAACCGGGTTGATCCGGTTGGACGGAATGACGTTGTTGGGCAGGGGGGTGCGGCTGAACTGCCCGTTGCCCGCCGGAACGGTGGAATAGGGATCGTAGATCTGGTAATTGGTTCCGAGTTTGAGCAGGCTGGAGAAATCCCCGGTGCGCTCGGCCGGCGTCGGCACGGATTCCACTACCCACGGCGACGGGTCGAAACTGTAGATCCACTCGAAGGCCGCCGTAAAGAACGTCTTGTTGCGGCCGTCATAAAGCTTGGGGAAATACACCGGCCCGGTCAGGCTGGCGCTCATGCGGTGAATGCGCATATCCGGCTTGCCGGAGGCCAGGCGGAAGTAGTTGTTGGCATTGAGCGCCGGGTTCTGCATGAAGTAATTGCCCTGGCCGTGTAAGTCGTTGGTGCCGGTCTTCAGGGTCATATTCACGGCGGCCCCGGGCATAAAGCCGAAGGCGGCGTCGAAGGTGGCAGTCTGGACTTTGAACTCCTCCACGACCGCCTGGGGCGGGGAATAGGCGATCTGCCCGCCCTGAGTGTTGTTGGAGCCATCCAGCATGAACTCGTTGTTGAGCTGGCGAACGCCGTTGACGGAAATCGAGGATGGCGAGCCGGTATCGAACGGCCGGATATACGCCGTGGTCTGGGGCGTAAACGTCACGCCCGGAACCATGGTCGCCATCACCAGCACCATGCTGTCCTTGGTGGGCAGATCCATAATGGTGCGGGAGTCCACCACCTGCCCCATGGATGCGGTGGACGTGTCCACCAGAGGGGCCTCGGCGGTGATGGTGACCTTCTCGCTGGCGGCGCCCAACTCCATCACGATATCCATGGTGATGCGTTCGCTTTGCCGGACCGTCAGGCCGGTGCGGGAGTAGCTCTTGAATCCCGCCATTTCGGCCGTCAGGCTATACGCTCCGGGAATCAGGAACGGCAGCAGATAGTCGCCGGCTCCATTGGTGGTGCCGGGGTAGTGCACGCCGGTGGCGACGTTGAGGGCGTCGACTTTGACGCCGACGATCACCGCGCCGCTTGGATCGGTCACGTGTCCCAGGAGCGTGCCCCGCGCCTCCTGAGCGGCCAACGGCAGCGCGCCAGCCAACAGACACGACATGATTAGCCCAGTAAGATTTCGAGTTCGCATCGGTACGCTCCTTTCTCTCGGCACCGTAAAAACTAACGCTTGATGGGCGTGGTGGTCGGCGGGGGCGGCTCCTTGTGCCCGAGCACCGTCCAGTCACGCGGCCGGCCGATACTGTCGTAGATCTTGCCGCGCTTGATCTCGTCGTCGTGGAAGATCCAGCCGGCGATCTCGGCCACCTGGCCGGCCACCCGCCGCGGCACTACCGCCACGCCGTCGTTGTCGGCCACGATGACGTCGCCCGGCATGACCAGCACGCCGCCGACGACGACGGGCTGGTTGTAGGACTCCATCCACATCCGCCCCTGGTTGATGCCGCGCGGCGCTTCCATGGGATCCTGGTAAACCGGAATGCGGGTGAGGGTCAGCTCATCGGTATCGCGGCACACCGCATTGCCTACCAGGCCGCGCAGCCCCAACCCGGTCATGGTGAGCGCATTATTGGAGCCGCAGAAGCCGTTGTCCTTGGCCTGGCCGTCCACTACCAGGATCGTTCCGGGCCGGATCAGTCCCGTGTAGGATGCCCGGCCTTCGGTGCGCATCTCGGCCGGCGGCCCCCACTCCCTGGTTTCCCAGACCCGTTCGTCGGCGTGAGATTTGAATTCGCGGGCGGTGGCTTGCGCCGGCACCAGGCGCACTGTCAACGCGATGCCGTGGATCCGGTGTGTGATCTTCTGCTCGTCGCGCCAGAGTGGCCGGATGCGTTTGTCCATCATGGTCACTTCCGGCAACCCGACGGCGTCCAGCGCGTCGATCACATCGGCCACACGCAGGCCGTCATACAGCTTCAGAAGATTGGAGTCCTCTTCCGCGCTGTATTGCTGAACTTTGAGAAATTGGTGTGAGGGTGGCGGCGGTGTATTGCTTGGCTGGCCCCAGGCCATCGCACCGAAGAACATCACGAGGGTTGTCGTCTTCATGGACTAATGTTCCTTTCGCTGAAAAACGTTTCTATTTCTTGATCGGTCTGTCGCTGGGCGGCGGCGGTTCCTTGTGCCCGAGCACGGTCCAGTCGCGCGGCCGCCCGATGTTGTCGTAGATCTTGCCGCGCTTGATCTCGTCGTCGTGGAAGATCCAGCCGGCGATCTCGGCCACATGGTCGGCCACCCGCCGCGGCACCACCGCCACGCCGTCGTTGTCCGCCACGATGACGTCGCCCGGCATCACCAGCACGCCGCCGCTCACGATCGGCTGGTTGTAGGACTCCACCCACATGCGGCCCTGGTTGATGCCGCGTGGCGCAGTCATGGGATTCTGATAAACCGGAATCCGCGTGAGAGCCATCTCGTCGGTATCGCGGCACACCGCGTCGCCCACGAGCCCGCGCAGGCCCCTGCCGAACAGGAGCAGGCCCACGTTCGAGCCGCAGAAGCCGTTGTCCTTCGCGGAACCGTCCACCACGAGAATCGTCCCCGGGCGGACCAGCGAGATGAAGGCGTAGCCTGCCCCGGGATCTCCACCCTTATCTCCAGGCGTCCGCATCTCATCCGGCGGTCCCCATTCCGTCTCTTCCCAGACGCGCTCATCGGCGTGAGACTTGAATTGGCGCGCCGTCGCCTGCGCCGGCACCAGCCGCACCGTCAAGGCGATGCCGTGAATCCGGTGCGTGATCTTTTCTTCGTCGCGCCACAGCGGCCGGATGTGCTTGTCCATCATAGTCACTTCCGCCAGTCCCACAGCGTCCAGGGCGTCGATCACGTCGGCCACGCGCAGCCCATCATAGAGCTGCAGCATCTTCGCGTCTTCCTCAGCGGAGTATTGCTGGACCTTCAGAAACTGATGGGAAGGCGGAGACGGGGGCCGCGAGCCCTGGTTCGCCTGCCCCCAGGCCAGAACGCCAGCCAAAACGAACAATGCTGCTTCCTTCATAGACAAGTCCTTCCTTTTGTTAGCGGCAGCCTGTCTTGCGCCAGCCCGCGTGCCGGCCGCTCGGAGGCAGCGCGCAGGCGTTCCCGCGTGATCCAAATCGGTACCGCTGCCGGCGCTCGATTTACCTTGCAGCAACTTTCGGGTTCGAATATCATATATCCGATATCCAGCATCGTGTCAAGCCTTAGTGGCTTGAAATCGGCGATCGTGAGAAGATAGGCGCCTGAGTGAGCCGGTGAACAACACGGAGGCGAGACGATGAATCGCGGGAACTTATTTCTAAGTGCTTGTCTGGCTTGGACCTGGACGGGGATCTCGGCGGCGGCGCCGGTACACGTGTGGGAAAAGCAGGAGCTGACCTTTACTTCCGCGGCTTCCTTTTCGAACCCCTATACCGACGTCGTGATCTGGGTGGACTTAAAAGGTCCCGGTTTCCAGAAGCGAGTTTACGGGTTCTGGGACGGCGATCGCACCTTCCGTGTGCGTGTGCTGGCCACCGCCCCAGGGACATGGACCTGGCGCTCCAATTCCGCACCCGCCGACGCCGGCCTCGCCGGGAAGAGCGGGTCATTCACCGCCGTGGACTGGACGGAAGCCGAGAAGCAGGCCAACCCCCTCCGCCGCGGCTTCCTCCGCGCGACCCCCAACCACCACGCCCTGGAACAGGCCGACGGCACCCCCTTTTTCGTGCTCGGCGACACCTGGTATGCGGCCGGGGCCAACCGCTTCCGCTGGTATGACGACGATCGGGAGCGCCCCCTCGGCCCCGAGGCCGGCTTCAAGGACTACGTCCGCTACCGCCAGCAGCAGGGGTTCAACTGGGTCAACATCATTGCCGCTTTCCCCAACTGGAAGACGGACGACCAGCCCTGGCACCTCGTCATGAACGACGCGGAGCGCACCACCATCCGCTCCGCCTGGCTCGAGTTCGGCACCGGCGCCGGCCCGACTGCGGGCAGCGCCAAGAATATGGACAACGAAGGCGGACGCCCCTTCGTCTTTCCCGGAAAGATCCCCGGCTACGAGGACTACTTCCCCGACATGGATCGCATCAACCCGGCCTACTTTCATTACGTGGACCGCAAGATCGACTACCTCAACGAGCACGGCTTCGTGCCCTTTATCGAGGTCTCCCGGCGCGATGCCAGCCTGTGCTGGAAGAAGTACTACAAGTGGCCGGATTCGTACGCTCGCTTCATCCAGTACATCTGGTCGCGCTATCAGGCGAATAACACCGTGCTCAGCCCGATCCACCTGGACATCATCAGCGAGTCCGTCGGTCCCGAGGATTATCTCAATGCTATCCGGATGGTGACGGAGAAGTACGGCCTGCCGCCCTTCGGCACACTGCTTTCCGCCAATGCCAACCCTTCCACGCTGGAAAACTGGGGCGAGAACTCCTGGGTGACGCTGCACCAGACCGGCAACATGCGAGAGCACAACAACTATTGGTATCTCACCGAGATCTTCAACCTTCCCCATCCCACGCCCGCTCTGAACGGGGAACCATATTATTCCGGCTACGTGGACGCCCGCGGCCTGAACGGGGGCTACCGTTACGGCGCGCCGGGCGGCACGGATAGGGACGATCAGTTCGTGCGCTCCGCCATGTACGGCAACTTTCTCTCCGGTGGCCTCGCCGGCCACGTCTACGGCGCGGAGGGAATCTGGGGTGCGGACATCGAGCCGGCAGCGCCGATCAAGATGTGGGACGCGTTCCAATGGAACTCCGCCGCGCAGATGAAGCATCTCCGGACCTTCGCTCTTTCCATCGGCAGGCGCTACCAGGACCTGGTTCCCATCGCCGATCTGGTGTCGCCCAATAAGAACGACAACATCCGCTCCTACGAAGGCTGGGCGTACTGCGCCCGCACCCCGGATAAAGAAAACTTCCTCGCCTATTTCGAAAAAGGCTGCCCTCGGAGCCAGATCCGCGGAGCGCGCCTGTCCAGTCTCTACCGCGCGCAGTGGTTTGACCCCCGCAAGGGCACGTGGCAGGACGCAGGCGATGGCACCGTGCGCTCCAGCGTTATCGGCATCATCATGTTGCCCGAGTTCCCCGCCGATGTGGATTGGGGTCTGCGCCTCACTTACACCGGACCTGCGCCCGCCAACGTACGCGGCGGGCGCGCAGGTGATTGAATAGCCCTATGGAGCCACTCGCGCTTGCCATTGGCGGCGACCATGCGGGCTTTCCGCTGAAGGCGCCGATTATCGAGTTCCTCCGCCGCGAGGGACACTCGGTGGAAGACTGCGGCTCGTACGATCCCGCCCCGGTGGATTTCCCGGACATCACGCGGGCGGTGTGTGAGCGCGTGCGCGATGGCCGCGCCGCCCGCGGCATCCTGGTCTGCGGCACCGGCGTGGGCGCGTGCATTGCCGCCAACAAAATGGCCGGTATCCGGGCCACCGTCTGCCACGACATCTATTCCGCCCACCAATCGGTGGAACACGACGACGTGAACGTCGCCTGCATCGGCGCCCAAGTGATCGGTCTGAAAGCTGCGGAGGACTGCCTGAGGGCGTTCCTGGCCGCCCGTTTCAGCACCGCCGAAGAGTTTCGGCGTCGCGTCGCCAAGCTGGCCGAAATGGAGCGCGGTGCAGGCCAGGAACACACGGGACGGGAGGCCAAATGAAAACGCAAGACGACTCGCGGCGTTGGGTTCTGCTGGCGCTCCTGCTCGGAGCGATGGTGGTGAGCTTCTTCGATCGCGGCAACCTGGCCATCGCAGCGCCGGTGCTCGCGCCGGACCTCGGCCTGTCCTCGTGGCAGCTGGGTCTGCTGCTCTCCTCGTTTTTCTGGACCTATGCTGCCTGCCAGATCCTGGCCGGCTGGCTGGCGGATCGCGTGGAGGTGCGCTGGATCTACGCCGGGGGTTTTCTGCTCTGGTCGCTCGCCACTCTTTCCACCGCGGCCATGGCCACCTTCACCGGTATTCTGTGCATGCGCATGCTGCTTGGAGTCGGCGAATCCATAACCTATCCGGCCACCTCGCGCATCCTGGCCGCGGTCATTCCCGAGCGGCGCCGCGGACTGGCAAACTCGGTCGTGGACCTCGGTGCGCGCCTCGGCCCCGCGGCCGGGACGGCCTGCGGCGCGCTGCTGGTCGTCCGGCTGGGCTGGCGCGGTTTATTCGTGGTCACCGGCGTGGGGGCGTTGGTCTGGCTGGTGCCATGGCTGATCTATGCCCCGCGCCGGCTGGCGCCGGCGTCCGCCAGGGAGGCGGAGAAGACACGCTGGTCCACGCTGCTGCGCCGGAAGGCGATGTGGGGAACCTGCGGGGGGCTCTGCGGCGCAAACTACGCCTGGTATTTTCTGTTGAGCTGGCTCCCCTCCTACCTGGTGCGCGAACGCCACTTCTCGCTCAACTCGGTAGCCTTCTGGGGCGCCATGCCATATCTCTGCATGGCCGTCTCCTCCCTGACCTGCGGCGTCCTGGCGGACCATTGGATTGCCCGCGGCGCCGCGCCGGTGCAGGTGCGCCGCCGCTTTCTCGTCACCGGCCTCACCCTGACCGCGGCCTTGCTGCCTTCGGTGCTGTTGCCGCGCCTGGAATGGGCCATCGCCGGTCTCTTCCTCAGTTGCCTGACTTTTGGCATCTACGTTTCCAACCTGTTTTCGCTGACGCAGACTCTAGCCGGCCCCGCCGCAGCCGGCCGCTGGACAGGCCTGCAAAACGCCTGTGGCAACGTCGCCGGTATCATCAGTCCCGCGCTGACGGGATGGATCGTGAGCGCGACCGGCCACTTTTCGCTCGCCTTCGTCACCGCCAGTCTCGCCTGCCTGCTCGGGGCGTCGAGTTTCGGATTGCTGGTGCGCGAGACCGTGCCGGCCGAAAGCGCTGCCGGTGCCCCCCAGACAGACCCGGTCCGCTCGGGATCGCACTAAGGTCACGGAAAGGAAGATTGCATGAAATCCGCTTTGCTCGCCGGCATCGCGTGGTTGCCGGCCCTGTACGCTGCTACACCGGTTCACGTGTATGACCGGGTGGAACTCTCGTTCGAGGCCAGTGGCACGTATCGCAATCCGTATACGGACGTCGAAGTGTGGGTGGACCTCAAGGGCCCGAACTTCAGCTCGCGCTGCTACGGATTCTGGGACGGCGGCCAGACGTTTCGCGTGCGCATCACCGCGACCGCGCCCGGGGAGTGGAGTTGGGTGAGCGGATCGAATCCCGCGGACCCGGGACTCGCCGGCAAACGTGGCAGTTTTAGCAGCATCGCGTGGACGGAGGCTGAGAAGAAGGCGAATCCGAACCGCCACGGGTTCCCGCGCGCGACCCGGAACGGTCACGCGCTCGAATATGCCGATGGGACGCCGTACTTCGCCGTCGGGGATTTCTTCTATCCGGCTTCGACCCGGCGCTACCGGTGGCGCGACAGTGACGAGAGTTATGATGTCGGCGATCCGAACGCCGGCTACAAAGACCTGTTGCAGTACCGCATCCGGCAGGGCTTCAACATGATCTTTATCATTTCGAGCTTTCCTTCCTGGGCCTATGATGGCTACCCGGCAAGGTTCGAGGACCGCTCCGGAGTGCCGATGCGCGACGCCTGGCCGAGCGGCAATGAAGACCGCGCGGAGGACATGGTCAACGAAGAGAACGAGCGTCCGTTCCTGTTCCCGGGCAAGGGCGATGGATACCCGGAAGTCGGAGCCGATTACTTCCGAATCAATCCGTCGTATTTCCGGTACCTGGACCATAAGATCGATTACGCCGCGGCACACGGGGTCGTGGTCTTGCTGGAGACCCTGAGGCGCGATATTGCGCCCTACATGAAGGCGTACTATGGCGGAACCGATCCGGACATGTCGAAGAATGCAGTGTTCCACTATATCCGCTGGCTATTCGCCCGGTATCAGGCCCATCCGGTGATTTGGAGCATTTACCACTACGACTGCGTGTGCGCGCCTTACGGATTGGAGCCGGCGGAACTGCGCATCCCGCTCGATGGGTATTACCGGAGGTACGGCCATCCGCCCTTCGGCCAGTTAGTCTCGACAAACGTCAGCGGCTCCACTTACCGCGCCTGGGGCCATACGGATAAAGCTCCCTGGCTGACGCTGCATCAGACGGGAAACAATCCGCGCGATCATTCCATCGGCGACTACGTGCTCGAAATGTACCAACTCCCGAATCCGCTTCCGATATACGGGCAGGAACCCTGGTACCTGCCGAATGATTCGGCCGAGGAGCGGCGGAAGAGCCGATCGACGTTGTATTCGCAATTGCTGAACGGCGCCTTATCCGGCGTCGCCTATCAGGCGATGGGACTCACACGCGGCAATCGTGAGAACAGCAGCCAATTCGTCAATATGTGGGTGTCGATCAAGTGGCAGGCGGCCAACGAGGCACCGCTGGCCGGGCGGTTTTTGGAGGCCGATGGAGTTCGTGTGCAGGATCTGGTGCCACGTCGCGAGTTGCTTTCCGTTTCGAAGACTGGCGCCGACGCGAAGTTCGTTCATTACTCGGATACTTCGAAGATTCTCCAGGAGGGATGGGCCTACTGTATGCGGACAGACGACAAGAGACACTTCAAACTTTACTTCGAGCGCCACGCGGCTCGGCCCGACCTTTCAGGAGCGCTTCCCGATACCAGCTACGAGGCCAAATGGTTTGATCCCCGCACGGGCGAGTGGAGCAAGGCCGCAGGCGGCACGCTGGCGTCCGATGCGCTGGGCCGGATCGCTCTGCCCGCCTGCCCGACTGGCGCCGACGACTGGGGGCTGAGCCTGTCGGCGAAATAGGGCCGCACTAGTGACCGCGGCTGAAGAAGCCAGGATCGGCGAACTCGTGAAAGCGGTGAGTGACACCAAGCTAGTGCAGCGATAAAGAAAACTGGAATAGCGGGCTTATCCGATCTTTATGGCGCAATTCTCATACTTACAGCGGAGGGAGAAGTTCTGCGTTTCAGCAGCCAGCCTCCGGCGACTTCGCCCACAAAGGATGGTTATGAGCGACCCTGCCTTGAAGTCGATCTCCAGTCGTCTCGCGGAACAGGACGACGACTTGGTTTGCTACCGCTTCCGATGCACGACCATCGCCTTTGCACGTTTTGCCGATATCCAAGCCGCCGAAGACCCGGCTCCCCAATCTCCTGACAGCTTCTGGTCGGAGCTGAAAGAAGTCTTTTTCCAGCCCTCTCCGCCCCCTGTGCCGGTGGTACGAGTACCACCCGACGACGAAACCTATTCTGACTACTCAACCGCTTCGTCAGAGAAGCTCCCGGGCGGGCGAGGCAACTGAGCAGCCCGTCAGCCTGCCCTCCCTGAGGTCACATCAGTGGGCTGCCGCTTTTTGTGGCTCATGTGAGCTTCGAGATATTCCTTCAACGCGACCGCGTTGTTGTGTTCGGTATCGCGCCCGCTGTACTCCGCGATTCGATTCTTCACCGCCGACGGGCGTTCGAACGTCTGGGGAATGGCTCCGCCAGATAGAACCGTTCCTCGAGATTGCTCAGGTTGACGAATCCGGAACCTGAATTGCCCGCTCGTTTGTTTGTGAGTTCGGTTCCAAAGAGGTGTTTCATATCGTCTCAGGACCATGAACATGCCGCCACGGACCGGAAATAGCCCGAAACCAGCGGCGCTCGGTCGCCTTGATTTGTTTTTTCAGAGCCTCGGCCCGGGACTGATTACGGGTTCAAGCCTCGCGCCGCGCGGCAATTCTATTCCATTCTCGCCCTCACCATGGTAGGCGGCCTCGCCATCGATTTCCTCGGTCTTGACGACAATGCGCCCGCTCGCATCGTGAATCGGCGACCATGTGATCGACACGCCTATTCGGCAGCATGATGAATGGAAGCGCTTCATTGTAGGTTCCCCTCGTCGCGATGCATGGCGAACTCGGCACGAGGGCCAACTTCGTGCCAGATCTCGGGCCACACTCGCGCCGCCGGTTGCGCCAGCGCGGACGGGTGTCTTGCCCACAGGAAGGACGCGTAGCTGTCGTTGTAGAGATTGATGAGCTGCTCGCCCCACCAGACAAACATCGGTTGACGCGACGTCAGCATGATTCGGACACTGGTCTTGAGATTCAGCGGCCACGTCCAGGGAGGCCCCAGGACAGTCTGCGACCAGTCGAACGAGCTCATCCGGCGCGCCATCACGCTGCTTCCGGGAAAGATGCGGTCCAGTTCGTCGCTATGGTTGGCGGATGCCATAAGCGTTCACCATCACACCCAGCGAATACGCAGGGGTGAAAAGAGTACGACCACCCCTCGGGAGGTGCTCGGAAGGCCGCGAACCATCTGTGCCCGCCGGCCGCCGGGCGCAAGCCGCCTACAATGAGAATCTATGCTGCGCCTCTCCTGGGTGTGGGTCGCGCTCGCCGCCGCTCCCGCCGCGCCCCGCTCCGACTGGCTGGTGCACCCTCCGGCCACACACGCCGCGATAGAGCCTTCCCCCGACGGCCGTGATGTCTCTCTGGCCAATGGCCTGATCCGCCGCGCCTGGCGGCTCAAGCCCGATTGCGCCACCGCTGCGTTCGACGATCTGACCACCGGCGCTTCCATCATCCGCGGCGTGAAGCCGGAAGCCATTCTTACCCTCGACGGCGCGGAGATCCCGATCGGTGGCCTCCTCGGCCAACCCGACTACGCGTACCTGCTCCCGCAGTGGCTCGACACGATGACCGCGGATCCCAAGGCGCTGCACTGCACCGGATGGGAGCGCGCGCCGGTCGAGCCGCGCTTCGCCTGGAAACGCGTCCGCTACGCCGCCGCCACCCGGTGGCCTCCCGCAGGTGCCGGTCTGGTCTTCCACTATGGTTCTCCCGCGGGACTCCTGGTGGACGTCCACTACGAGATGTACGACGGCATCCCCGTGCTCGCCAAGTGGGTAACGGTCCGCAATCAGGGCGCTCGCGCCGTGCGCCTCAATCGCTTCGTGAGCGAGCTGCTGGCGGTAGTCGAAGAGGAGTCCAACGTGGAGGCCACGCCGTCCGCGCCGCGACTGCTGTATGCCGAAACCGATTACGCTTTCGGGGGCGCAAGCCGCGGC
>DATJYJ010000151.1:0-5400 GCA_035578025.1 Verrucomicrobiia bacterium | reverse complement strand
TTCCACGCACACGTGTGCGATACCTGAGCCCGAATGCCTGCATTGGACCAGCTTGGCGATCCCGGAGGCGGACATCGCATTCCGCGGATCACCTCTATCAAGGACATCGCCCGCTTGGCGAGAGTCTCGCACTCGACGGTTTCCCGCGCCTTGCACGACAGCCCGCAAGTCAGCGCCGAAACCGCCGCCCGCATTCGCAGGATCGCGGAAAAGGCCGGATACCGGGCCAGCGCCGCGGCGCGCAGCCTGGTGATGGGGCATAGCCGGACCATCGGCGTCGTCGTCACCAATATCGCCGATCCCTTCGTCGCCGGCGTCGTCAGCGGCATCGAAGACATGGCGGAACAGCACGGCTACTCGGTCTTTCTGGCCAACTCGAACGCGGAGCCGGAGCGTGAGGTGCGGGTGGTGCGCTCCTTCGAAGAGCGGCGGGTCGATGGCATCATCGTCACCTCGTCCCGCGTCGGCGCGCTCTATGTGCCGCTGATGGAGCGGCTGCACATCCCGGTGGTCCTCTTGAACAACCAGCATCCCAGCGAGTTCGCCCACTCGGTCCTCATCGACAACGTCGAGGCGAGTTTTCAGGCCACGCGACACCTGATTCAACTGGGCCACCGGCGCATCGCGTACCTGGGCGACCGCTTCGGTTACCAGTCCGACACCGAACGCCGCGCCGGATACCGGCGGGCGATGGAAGAGGCCGGGCTGAAGTGCGATCCCGCGCTGGCCGTCCATGGCGACGGCATGCCCGAAGGCGCCGCGCAGGCGATGGCGCAGCTTCTGGCGCTGCCCAAACGCCCGACCGCCGTGTTCTGTTACAACGATATGTCGGCGCTGGGCGCCATGCGCCAGATCCGCGCCCACCGCCTCAAAATTCCCGACGACATTTCGGTGGCCGGATTCGACGACCTCTACATCAGCCAGTATCTCGATCCGCCGCTGACCACGGTCAGGCAGCCCATGCGCCAGATGGGACGCATGGCCATGGAAACCCTACTGCACATTTTTGACGGGCCGTATTCGACGCATAACCTGAGGGTGGAAGGGCAACTGATCGTGCGCCAGTCCACGGCCCGTCCGAAGGAGAATCGATAGACATGGAACTGTTAGTGCGGCCGGAGAAGTTCACGGGACGCGTGGAGAATTTTGGCTACGAGTACCTGTCGTTTGAAAACGTCAAGCTGGGCGCGGGCGCGGGGCACGAAGCGGACACCGCGGAGCGCGAACTGGCGGTGGTCCTGCTCGGCGGGCGCTGCTCGGTGGCCTCTTCGCGCGGCGAGTGGCGCAGCATCGGCGCGCGGGCGCACGTCTTCGACGGCCGTCCGCACACGCTCTACCTGCCGCCCCGCACGCGGTTCCAGGTTTCCACCGAAGCCGGCTGCGACCTCGCCCTCTGCTATTGCAAGGCGGAAGAGGAGCACCCGCCGCGCCTGGTCCCGCCCGAAGAAGTCGAGGTCGAGATTCGCGGCGGCGGCAATGCCACGCGCCAGATCCACCACATGATCCGGCCGGATTTTCCAGCCCACCGCCTGCTCGTGGTCGAGGTGTACACGCCCGCGGGCAACTGGTCCAGCTATCCGCCGCACAAGCACGACGTCCACAACCCGCCTGGCGAAGTCGATCTGGAAGAGCTCTACTATTACCGGATCCGCCGTCCCGAAGGCTACGCGATTCAGAAGGTCTACACCAAGGACCGGCGGATCGACGCCACGCTCACCGTCCGCGACGGGGAGATGGTGCTCGTGCCCGAAGGCTATCACCCGGTGGTGGCGGCGCACGGTTACGACGCGTATTACCTGAACGCTCTGGCCGGATCGGCGCGGTCCATGGCCGCCTCCGACGATCCCGATTACGCCTGGGTGCGCGGCGAGTGGCGCGACAGAGACCCGCGCCTTCCCCTGGTGCGATAAAGGAGCAGCCCGCATGGATGTGACGATTCTTGGCCGCATCGGCTACGACCTTTACTCCGAAGAGCCGCACGTAAAGCTGCCCAAGGTCCGCCGCTTCTCGCGCTACCTCGGCGGAAGCAGCGCCAACATGGCCGTCGGATTGGCGCGCCTCGGCGCCAATGTCGGCATCGTGAGCTGCCTGGGCGACGACAGCCTGAGCGAGTTCCTGGTCGACTTCCTGCAATCCGAGAAGGTCGATACCAGCCACGTGCAGCGGGCGCCCGGCTATCTGCCCTCGCTCTGCCTGACGGAGGTGTCTCCGCCGGACCGCTTCCCGCAGGTGTTCTACCGCCACGATGCCGTGGACATCATGCTGCGCGCCACCGCCGGCGACCTCGACTACATCGCGAGCAGCCGCATGTTCATCACCAACGGCACGTCGCTGTGTGCGTCGCCGTCGCGCGAGTCCACCTACTATGCGCTGGAGCGCGCCAAACGCGCCGGATGCCGCGTGGTATTCGACGTGGACTATCGCGCCATGTCGTGGCCCAGCCCCGCGGAGGCGGGGCAGGCGGTCCGGCTGGCCCTGCCGTTCATCGACGTGTTGATCGGCAACCAGCCCGAGCTGCGGCTGGTGACGGGCGAGCCGGATCTCGATCGCGCCACCGAAATCCTGCGCGAGCGGGTCCCGCTGCTGGTGAGCAAGCTCGGGGAGCAGGGCACGCGCGTCTGGCACGGCGGCGATTCGGTGTTCCTGCCGCCCTATTCGGTCGAAGTGGTCTCGACCATCGGGGCAGGGGACGGGTTCGCGTCCGGCTTCCTCTACGCGCTGCTGGAAGGCAAGCCCGTGGCCGAGTGCCTCCACTATGGAAACGCGGCGGCGGCCATCGTGGTCAGCCGCTTGAGCTGCTCGGAGGCCATGCCGGCGCTGGCGGAAGTGGAATCGATGATCCGCAGCCAGCGCAAGGAAAGGGCGGCGGATGTTCGCGAGTGACCGCTTCCTTCCCGATGGCTTGCTCGCGCGCCTGATCGAGACGCGGGTACGATATCCCGAATTCTCCTCGAGCGCGGCCGCCGCGCGCGTGCGGCGCCCGCAACTCGCGCCGGACGGCAAGCTCAACATCCTGGCCGCCGATCACCCCGCGCGCAATGTGACCAAGGTGGGCGAGAACCCGCTGGCCATGGCCGACCGCCGCGACTACCTGGCGCGCATCGTGCGCGTGCTCTCCAGCCCGCGCGTGGATGGCGTGATGGCGACCATGGACATCCTGGAAGACCTGCTCTCTCTCGACGGCCTTCTGCGCGCCGCTGGAGCGGCCGCGCTGCTCGACCACAAGCTGCTGATCGCCAGCCTGAACCGCGGCGGCCTGGCGGGCGCGAGTTGGGAGATGGACGATCCCGTCACAGGCGCTACGCCCGCGGCCTGCCAGGCGTGGTACCTGGATGGCGCCAAATTCCTCCTCCGCGTGGATGAGAAGGACCCGGGATCGCTGAAGACCATCCTGGCCGCCGTGCAGGCCATCAACGAATGCGACGCGCTCGGCCTGCCCATGTTCCTGGAGCCGCTGCCGGTCGCGCGCACCGACAAGGGCTATACCGTGGTGAAGACGGCCGAAGCGCTCGCCCGGCTGGCGGGCGTGGCATCGGCGCTCGGCGTGAGCAGCCGCTACCTCTGGCTCAAGCTGCCGTATTGCGAGCATTACGAGATGGTGGCGCGCTCCACCACCCTGCCGATCCTTCTGTTGGGCGGCGAGTCGGCGGGCGATCCCGCGCCGTTCCTGCGGCAACTCGCGTCCGCCATGCGCGCCGGTCCCAATGTGCGCGGCGCGCTCGTCGGCAGGAACGTGCTCTATCCCGGGCCCGAGGATCCTCTGGCCATGGCCGAAGGCGCCGGCCGGATCGTGCACGAAGGTTGGAGCGTGGAGCAGGCGCTGGCGTCGATGAGCGACATCAGAGGTAAAGAATTGGACCGCCTGACGGCGAGTCTCTGACGAGGGAGGTAACTGTGGAAACGCGAAAGCTCACCATGGCCCAGGCGCTGCTGGGCTTCCTGAAGAATCAATATGTAGAGCGCGACGGGGTGGAGCACCGCTTCTTTGCGGGCGTCCTCGGGATCTTCGGTCACGGCAACGTCGCCGGAATCGGGCAAGCCCTGCAGCAGAACCTGGATCTTCCCTACATTCCGGTCCGCAACGAGCAGGCCGCGGTCCACCTGGCCGCCGGATTCGCCAAGACGAGCAACCGGCTGCGCGCATTTGCGTGTACGTCGTCCATCGGTCCGGGCGCCACCAATATGATCACCGGCGCCGCGCTGGCCACCATCAACCGGCTGCCGGTGCTGCTCCTGCCCGGCGATATCTTCGCGCGCCGCAACGTGGCCCCGGTGCTGCAACAGCTCGAGTCTCCCGGGACGCAGGATATCGGCGTGAACGATTGCTTCAGGCCGGTGTCGCGCTACTGGGACCGGATCTACCGCCCGGAGCAGTTGATCACCGCGCTGCCCGAGGTGATGCGCGTGCTGACTTCGCCCTCCGATTGCGGCGCCGTGACGCTCGCGCTCCCTCAGGACGTTCAGGCCGAAGCCTACGAGTATCCGGAGGAGCTGTTCCGCAAACGGGTCTGGCTGATCCGCCGCCCCGAGCCCGACGCGGTGAGCTTCGCGCGCGCGGTGGAGGCGATACGAGCCAGCAAGCGGCCGATGGTAGTCGCCGGCGGCGGCGTGCTGTTCAGCGAAGCTTCGGAGGCGCTGTCGAAATTCTGCGCCGCCACCGGGATCCCCGTCGGCGAAACGCAGGCAGGCAAGGGCTCGCTGGCCTGGGACCACCCGCAATGTATGGGCGCCATTGGTGCCACCGGAACCCTGGCGGCCAACCGCCTGGCGCACGATGCCGACCTCGTGATCGGGGTCGGTACCCGGTATTCCGATTTCACCACTGCCTCCATGACCGCGTTCCAGAATCCCGCCGTGCGCTTCGTCAACATCAACACGGCGGAGTTCGACGCGTTCAAGGTGGGCGCCATTCCGTTGGTCGCCGACGCGCGCGTCACGCTCGAACGCCTGGCGGCGGCGCTGCCCGGCTATCGCGTGGAGAGCACCTACGCCGCGCTCATCGGCAGCCTGAAGCAGGAGTGGGAGGCCGAGGTGGACCGCCTCTTCCACCTGGGACTCGATCCGCGCCCGGCGCAGAGCGAAGTGATCGGCGCGATGTGGGAGGCTTCCGGCCCGCGCGATATCCTGCTCTCGGCGGCGGGCAGCCATCCCGGCGACCTCCACAAGCTGTGGCGCACCCGCACTCCCAACGGCTACCACCTGGAGTACGGGTACTCGTGCATGGGCTACGAGATCCCCGGCGCCATGGGAGCCAAAATTGCGGATCCATCGCGCGAGGTCTACGTCTTCCTGGGCGATGGCACCTACCTGCTGATGCCCGGCGAGATCGTCACCTCCGTGCAGGAAGGCGTGAAGATCATCATCGTGCTGGTGGACAACCACGGGTTCGCCAGCATCGGC
>DATJYJ010000150.1:0-7567 GCA_035578025.1 Verrucomicrobiia bacterium | reverse complement strand
CACCGTAGGGGACAATTCGCTCGAGTGGCTTCCGAGCGTGCCCGGCCACGGCTGGTTCCGCCTGAAGCACCTCGTTACCAGCCCTCGGGAAAGAGCAGGCTCCTGCTATCGTTAGCCAACTGGTTGCTGGAGTCCGTCTATGCTATGGATCCAGTGATGGCAACATTCCTGAATCGGTATCTGGCCGGCGAATGTGTCGCGGTTTGGCGGGAACTTGCCGCACTCGGCGAACAAGCCCGTCACAGGCGCTATTACGAGGACGCAGTTGAGATTTCGTCGTTTATGACGTGACGAGTGCGGAGCGAGAACCGTCACTGATCGCCACTTCGCTGGAATGGGTCCGAAGCGAAATCCGCGAGCCCCCTTTATCGATCAGCCTCTGCTTAATGCATGAAATACCCATTCACATCAATAATTACGTGAGTGGTTTGGAGTGCGTACACATCGATGGACGCACCTGTCCCCGCGGGTACGAGTGCGGCATTGGCGGTCACAATCCCTTTAGAGTCGTTGAGAGTGGAAACCACCGGCTGAGTGACGCCTGTAGGCCAGACCGTCAGATAACCCAGAAACCCCGCCGGCTGGACCGTAATATTCAAGGAATAGGCGCCCGCGGCTGCAGCGAGCGAACACGTGCTCGAGTGCAACGGGAACGTCCTCGATGTATTCCCACCTAAGATCGGACCGCCCAGAGATCCCGGTGGGAAACGGGTGTCCACCGCTCTGCATGGAACCCCCGGATAGAAGTAAAGGCCGCCCTGATCAGGCGGAGCGAAATAGCCATTGATGTCCACCACCAGATCCGTATCATTGAGCGCAAAGAAACTCACCGAACCGTTAGGCGTGCCCGCCAGAACCAGCGCCGCATTGGCCCGGACCGTCCCGTCCGGCGAGTTCAGAGTCGAAACATTCGGTGGCGACGCTCCCGTCGGCCAGGCGCTGAGATAACCCAGCGGCCCGTGCGGCACAGCCGTGATGTTCAGTGAATAGGCCTGCGCCGCGGGCGGGATCGGGCATCCGCCGAGTAGCATCGGAAAGGAACGGCTCGTCCCACCGGCAAGGAACGGGCTGCCAAAAAGCCCACCCGATACACGAGTATCAATCAATCGGCAAGGAGTCGAAGGATAAAAAGCCAGGCTCGTATCCGACGGCGGCGCAAAATAACCGTCGACGTCGAGGATCAGGTCGGTGTCTTGTAGCGCATATGCATCGATGGATCCGGAGTTACCCACCGGGATAATAGCCGCGTTCGCCAGAATCACGCCATCAGGCGAGTTCAAAGTCGACGCGTTTGGCTGCGGGAGACCATCGGGCCACAGCGTGAGGTAACCGAGCGTCCCCGCCTTCGGAACGACCGTCGTATTCAGAGACAAAGCGGAGGCCGTGGCGGGAACTCCGCATGAACTGGACAGGACGGGGATGACACGCATTTCGCCTCCGGTGAGCGAAGGGCCGCCGAGAGGGCCCTCGGCATTCCGCGTATCCATGACGCGGCACGGAGTTATGGGAAAAAAGCTAAGTCCGGCAAGCGGAGCAATTACTACAATCTCGTATTCACCATCGTGGGGCGCACCGTCCCAACTGAAACAGCCGACGTGCGCCACAATGTCTGCGCTGCCATTGCCGGAATCCCATGAAATGACGTTGCAGCGCGACCCATACCGACTCGCTACCTGAACCATACCTCCGGCGATACCTGCCGGATTGATGCCCCTGAATGTCACATCGTCGATGCCGACATCGACGTGGCTAATCAAGACTGAACCACCGGGGTTGTATGCATTCGTTGGTGTGTAGGGTCCTGCAGAACCTGCCAATTGGTCAGCATAGGCGTATGCCACCCCCCCTGGTAAGGCATCGCCAGGAATTACCGCGATGGCGAACGTTGAGTCGGGGGTGCCTGAACCTGGAGGCCCTTCGCAATAGACGTCGAAGCCTCCATCAATCGTTGTCACATATGCAAACTCGCAACTGGTGTTGGAAGGCGAAGAAGACGTGACTAGCACCAATCCCGGGCCGGGCAAGCCATTGAATGTCACAATATACAATCCAGTCCGGGAAATGGGGTTTCGAGTAATAGTAATACTCCCGCCGGAGGTATTGAACGCGTACAACGGATCGGCATCAAGTGTAGGCGAACCCCGGTCCGACCAGGCGAACGAAAAGGACTTGTCATTCTTGTTAGATATCGCAAGGACGGTGAACTGAGAATTAACCAGGGCGCCCGCCGTCGTAAAACAATAGATCAGCACAGTATCGCTACTCCAGGATCCAGGCTTGCAGTAATTGGAGTTATAACCGAACGCGCTTACCTGGACATTCCACCCCGGGCCGATTCCGGAACCGGAAAACGACACCGTATATGTGCCCGTGCCGGGGTGCGCAGCGGAAATGGGCTGGCCGCTTGGATTCAAGGAGTAGACGGGAGACACGAAGCCGCGTACATCGTAGATAAACGCGTACGCAATCCCCTTCTGTGCCGAGGCCGTGTGGCCGCACAGTAACGCAAGAGCCAGAAGAAGAAATGTCCTCTCCGTTAGTACAAGGTCTTTCGCTGGCATGAGCAGAATCCCCGGCATCGATCAGCGAGCCGGACTGAAACAGCGCAGCCACCTTCCCGCCGAAAAGCCCTCTATTTCGAGAGCAATTATCATCCACACGCGAGGTGTTGTCAACATCGACAGCTACCAACACATCGACGGCTGCCGGCAGCGGTTTCAGATATCCGCTCGGCCGGCACTGCGCCGGGCCTGCCCTATACGGGCCCTTTCCGTACCGTTATCTCGCGATATCTGGCGAACTCGGTCCTATTCTGAAGAGCAGGTTTCCGGTACGCGCGTTCGACCGGAACGGGCCAATTCTCACCAACGGGGGACTTCCCAACTAAGTGAGCCGTAATATTAAGCCTCAGAATTACTCCTCGCAAGTCGGTTCACACGGCCGGCTTGACATCTATCCGTAACGGATATAGTCTGGAGGAATGGCGAAGAAGGACGCGCCGCAGGCTCCCTTGACTCCCGCGGTGCTGCACATCCTGCTGGCGCTTTCGACGCAGGAGCGGCATGGCTACGGGATCATGAAGCAGGTGCAGGCGGACTCGCAGGGCAAGGTGAAGATGGGCCCGGGGACGCTCTACGGCTCGATAGGGCGGATGATGGAGGCGGGGCTGATCCGGGAAAGCGTGAAGCGGGTCGATCCGGAGATGGACGACGAGCGGCGGGTTTATTACGGGATTACGGGCGAGGGGCGGGCGGCGCTGGCGGCGGAGCTGAGGCGGTATCGCGGCGTGGTGGCGGTGGCGGAGGGCCGTTTGTCGTATGGCAACTGACGTCGCGGATCGCCGCTACCGGGCATGGTACGCGGTGCTGCTGCGGCTATATCCGCGGCCTTTCCATGAGCGGTTCGGTGAGGGGATGGCGCAGACATTTCACGATCTCTGCCGGGAGCGCCGTGACGCAAAGCGGGGACTGTCGGGGTTCGCGCTGTGGATTCTTTTCGAGACGTTGGTGGGAATCATCCGGGAGAGCACAATTCGTATGACGCAAATGAGCAGGACGATTCTACGCGTGGCGCTGGTGGCGCTCGGTCTGTTGATGGTGCCCTTAGTGGCATCGCAGGTGGTGGATGGATGGAACTGGCCCCCGGGGGCGTTTGTGTTCGTGTATGTGCTGTTCTTCGCGGCCGGGATGGCGTTTGCGCTGATCGCGCGGAGGATGGGCGCGTGGTCCTACAAGGCCGGCGTCGGATTGGCCCTGGCAGCGGGGTTCGTTCTGGGTTGGGGAAACATGGTGCACATGACGGAGAAGGAGAATCCGGCCTTCCTGGTATACTTCGGCGTGCTCGTGATGGGGGGCGTAGGGGCCTGGATTGCGCGGCTTGAGGCGCCCGGGATGGCGCGGGCGTTGTACGCGATGGCGGTAGTGCTCTCGGCGATGGCGGGGACGCAATTGCTGCTCTCCGGCGCGCCGGCGGGGCCGGACCGAAACCAGGCGATCGGCCGCTTTGTGTGCGCGGCGGTGTTCGCCGCGTCGGGTCTGCTGTTCCGTCACGCCAGTTTAGCGGGAACGAAGTAGGACCGAACCGATGAATCGGGTTCGGCGTTTGCCGCAGGGGGCAGTATCGAAATGCAACTGGACCGCGCCACCCTGGCAGCCCGCGAAGCGTTTCTGAGCGGCCGCGTCCTGGCGGAATGATTCCGCCTCGCGATACCTCAGACGGCGACGACGGCGACTTCTCGCCCGGAGGCCCTCACGAGCCGTTCTATGTCGTCTGGGTCGCTCGTGAGAATCGTAGCTTTTTGCCCAAGCGCTGTCGTCACCACAACGGCGTCAACGACATCCGACGTCTTGGTCATGCCTGACAGCCGCCCGGCCTCGTGCGCTTCGCTCTCGCTAAGAGGAACCACCATGCACCCGGCCAGGAAGCGCCGGAGTTGGGCTTGTTGTGGGGACCGGCTGACCTGGGCGATCACCGGCGCGGGAACCAACGGCACAACGCCCAGCTCCAAGCGGGCCTTGTGTTCAGCCCATGCTCGCCGCTCGTTTCGATCGGCGGCCACGAGAACAGCGGCGTCATAGACAACCGCGCTCATGCCGAACGCCGGACCGTTCGCGATGTTCGGAGCTGCGCCCGCACGCTGCGGCGCGCTTCCTTCATCTCCTCTGCGGTGAAACGTCCGTGCTGCTTTTCCCACAGCGCGACCGCCGCCAGGCCGGCCCAGCGGGCCAAAGTGCTACCATCTCGAACGTGGCTGAACTAAAGACCAAAAAGACTGGCGCCTCAGTCGCCGATTTCCTGGACAGAATTCCGGAGGCTCAAAGGCGCGAGGATTGCCGGGCGCTCGCCAGGATGATGCAGGCGGCCACTAAAGCGGAGCCGAAGATGTGGGGCCCCAGCATCGTCGGGTTCGGCCATTGCCGCTTGGTCTACCCCAATGGTAAGGAGATGGACTGGATGCAGATCGCCTTTTCGCCACGAAAGGCGAACATCACGCTCTACCTGACCGAGAAGGTGCTGAAATCGGATTTGATGGAGAAGCTCGGCAAAACTTCGTGCGGAAAAGGATGCCTGTACATCAACAAGCTCTCCGACGTGGACGTGCCGACGCTCAAGAAGATGATTCGGGAGACAGTGCGGCAGCGAATCGAAGCTGCTTCTTAAGCACGCCTGCCGGCTCACTACGGATTCAGCCCAAAACTAACGCGCCTTCCTTTTGAACGCGCGTCGGGCTTGCCACCGGCAAGAAGCCGCTGGTCCCGGCGCAGCCAATCCCCCGGTTCGCTGCAGCGTTTCAGCGCGGAAGGGGTGAGCAGCACAACGAAGTGCGCTCGGGCCTTGATGTTTTCCAGGATGACGCTTTCAAAGTCGCCGCTGGCAATGCCATTGAAATCGAGGAAGACGTCATAGCCGTGGTAGGTCAGATTCTGGAAGACCGCCCGCGCCCCGAGTGCGTTGGTGCGACGATAGCTGATAAAAACAGTCTTCTCGATGCGTGCCATATCCAGCGTTCCCTCCACACGAAGGAATTAGAATCGAACATAGCAGAAAATGGCGTCGGCAAACGTCTCCTCAGGATCTCATTACAGCTTTGCCAAACGAGATCTGCATATTGGCTCCCGGAGTCTCAAGGTATATATTCGGGCAGATCCCTTTCGGTGCACCCACGGACCGCCAGTGACACCCAACTTACATTTATTTTGCATTCACCCCGCTCCACTTACCCCAACCCCGCCGCTCCCACCTTTCACCCCCGTGTTACCGTCCCCTCAGGAGAGCCTCTATGCGCAACCCCTTCCTCGAACCCGTCGCCACAGCCTCCGCGCCCCTCGTGTCTCCCGCGTTCTCCCCATCCACGCTGCACACCGCGCCGTACAAAACGAACCTAGATGTCCTTTATTTTCATCCTGGATGTTGCAATCCTCCACAGCGAACGAACCTGGCGGAACACCTCCGGGCCCAGCCCCCCGCCGTCTCCCCCGGACCCTCGCTCTCCGTCGTCCGCCCCGCGCCCCGGCATATAATATCTTCAATGCTCAGACTGCTGTCTCTGTGCGGCCTTCTCGTGTCCTTGCTCACCGCCGCCGACGACCCCGCTCTCCCTCCTCCCGCCGCCACCAAAATCGACTTCGCCCGCGACATCCAGCCTCTGCTCGCCAGACGCTGTGCCATCTGCCACGGCGCGCAGCAGCAGATGAGCGGCTTCCGCCTCGATGGGCGCGACGCCGCCCTCAAAGGTGGCGCCTCCGGCATCGACATCGTCCCCGGCAAGAGCGCCGATAGCCGCCTCATCCGCCTCGTCGCCGGCCTCGACAAGAAGGTCATGCCCCCCGTCGGCGCGCGCCTCACCGCCGAAGAAATCGGCATCCTCCGCGCCTGGATCGATCAGGGCCTCGATTGGCCCGCCGGCAAATCCGCCCACTGGTCCTTCCAGCCCATCCGCCGCCCGGCCCCTCCCGCCGTCCGCAACCGCGATTGGGCCCGCAACCCCATCGACAATTTCATCCTCGCCCGCCTCGAATCCGAAGGCATCACCCCGTCGCCAGAAGCTGGCAAGCTCACCTTGCTCCGCCGCGTCTCGCTCGATCTGACCGGCCTGCCGCCCACTCCCGAAGAGCAGCGCGCCTTCCTCGAAGATAATCGCCCCGACGCCTACGAGCGCCTCGTCGATCGCCTGCTCGATTCGCCCCACTACGGCGAAAAATGGGCCCGCTACTGGCTCGATCTCGCCCGCTATGCCGATAGCGACGGCTACGAAAAAGACCGCTCCCGCCCCTGGGCGTGGCGCTACCGCCAGTGGGTCATCGACGCCCTCAACCGCGACCTGCCCTTCGACCAGTTCACCATCGAGCAGCTCGCCGGCGACCTCCTTCCCAACCGCAACATCGATACCCTCGTCGCCACCGGCTTCAACCGCAACACCCTCACCAACCGCGAAGGCGGCACCGACCCCGAGCAGTTCCGCGACGAGGAGGTGCTCGACCGCGCAGCCACGCTCGGCACCGTCTGGATGGGCCTCACCGTCGGCTGCGCCCAGTGCCACAACCACAAGTACGATCCCATTTCGCAGAAAGAGTTCTACCAGCTCACCGCTTTCTTCAATACCCAGGAAGAGGTCAACATCCTCGCGCCCATGCCCGGCGAGCTCGGCCCCTACCTCGCCGCCCGCCCTGAATTCGACCGCAAAAAGCAGGAGCTTCTCGAAGAGTACGGCATCCCCGAAGCCTTGGCCGATTACCAGTCCAAGCTGCGCGAAGCCGCCACCCATCCCGGCCACCACGAAGACTGGGACTTTGCCTATGGCGAGTTCACCCACACCGTCGATAACGCCCGCAAGGTGCTCTTCCTGGACCCCGCCGCCCGCAGCGATCTGCAGCGCAGCGCCATGCTCGACGTGTTCCTCGGCTCCTGCGCCAACCTCTACCCCAAAGAGCACTGCGACGAGCTGGAAGTCCGCGAAGTCCGCACGAAGATCAACGAGCTGATCGCTAAGCTGCCGCCGGTGAGCTACGCGCCGGTCCTGCTCGAAAACGACACGCCGCCGAAAACCTACATCCACATCAAGGGCGAT
>DATJYJ010000149.1:0-7173 GCA_035578025.1 Verrucomicrobiia bacterium | reverse complement strand
CGGCTGAAGGGTACCCAGCTCGTTGTTGGCGTGCATGATCGTGACCAGCACGGTCTCGGGCCGCAGGGCGCGCCGCACGTCGTCGGGATTGACCACGCCGTTCGAACCCACGCGCACGCGCGTGACCGCCGCGCCTTCGCGCTCGAGCTGCTGACAGGCCGAGAGCACCGCCGGATGCTCGATGGCGCTCGTGATGACGTGCGCCGCCGGCTTCGCGGCAGCGCGGACCGTTCCGAGCACCGCCATGTTGTCCGCTTCCGTGCCGCCGCTGGTGAATACCAGCTCCGCCGGGTGGCACCGGATCAGCGCCGCGATCTGACGGCGCGCCACTTCGAGCCGCTGCTTGGCCCCCTGTCCGAAATAGTGAATGCTGGACGCGTTACCATACACTTGACCGAGACACGACACCGCAACCTCGAGCACCTCGGCGTCGATGGGAGTGGTGGCGTTGTGGTCGAAATAAAAGCGCTGCACTTACTGCTTATTTTACCAATGACCAAACCGATCCTTACCCTGACCACGGATTTCGGCCTCGGCGATCACTTCGTGGGCACCATGAAGGGCGTGATTCTGGGCATCTGCCCGCAGGCGCAGATCGTCGATATCAGCCACGGCGTGACCCCGTTCGAGATCGGCGAGGGCGCCTACCTGATCGCGCAGGCCTATCGCTACTTCCCGAAGAAGACGGTGCACGTGGTGGTCGTCGACCCGGGGGTGGGCACGGCGCGGCGCCCGATCCTGATGGAAGCGGCCGGCCAGTACTTCGTGGCGCCCGATAACGGAGTGCTGTCGATGGTGCTCTCCCGCGAGGCCGGCGCGAAGTTCCGCCTCTTCTCGAACGCGAAGTATTTTCTGCCGCGCGTCAGCACTACCTTCCACGGACGCGACATCTTCGCCCCCGTGGCCGCTCACCTGGCGGCTGGTGTGCCCGCTGCCCGCATGGGCAAGCGCATCGAGGATTACCTCAAACCCGGCTTCG
The DNA here is from genome assembly GCA_035578025.1 of Verrucomicrobiia bacterium. Classification (GTDB taxonomy): domain Bacteria; phylum Acidobacteriota; class Terriglobia; order Bryobacterales; family Bryobacteraceae; genus Solibacter. The sequence continues at coordinate 6,194 of DATJYJ010000149.1, read as the reverse complement.
ACAAGCCGCACCGCGCTGGCAAGCGCACCTGGATGGGCCGCATCCTGAAGATCGATCGCTTCGGCAACGTGATCACGAACTTCCACGTGGACGATTTCGGCGACCTTGCCCTGCGCAATTTCTCGTTGGCTTTCGGACCGGTAGCGGTGACCGCGCTGGCGCGCAACTATGCCGAGCGCGCGCCGGGAGAACTGTTCGCCATCCTGGGCAGTTCCGGGTACTACGAGGTCTCCGTGAGCCAGGGTTCGGCCGCGAAGGCGATCGGCTGCGAGACGGGCGCCGCCATCGAGCTGATGGTCTGGTGATCAGCGGGGCGGACGACGAAAAACGATCGTCCGCTCCACGGCCTCACAAGCGGCCCGTCAAGCGTCCCAAGGCTGCGGCCCGCGCAATCTCCCGGCCGTCGGAGTAGACTCGCAACCCCGGCCCCTTGCCGAAATGCTCGCCGGTCTTGTCCCACAGAATCGTGAGGACGTGGCCGTGGTATGGCACCCCATCCAGGCAGAACCAGTCCCACGTGGCTAGGGGATTGACCTCGACAGTATCGTCCGCCCGGGGCCGCAGCCCGATCAGGCCCGTGATCACCAGGTCTGCATACGACGAGTGGTTGTAGTGATCGCCGCGGCCGTAGTACGTCTTCTTTTCGATCTTCAAATCGCGCGCCAGCCAGATCCCGGTGAAGGGATCGAGGTTCTCATCCACGAACGGGACCACCCGCCCGTCCGCGAGCTTGAGGTGCTGGCTGCGGGTGTAGATGCGGAACGTCTCCAGGTAGTCGCGCGCCGAAATCGCCGATTGCGGGTAGTGATCCAGTACGTTGGCCAGCGCGCGCAGCGTGATCGAGGTCGCGAACGGCCAGCTTGGTCCATTCCACTGGCAGTCGTCGCCTTTGCGGGCGATCACGAATTCAGCGTGCCTCTGCTCTGCGGTGGTCGGACCGTACGGCGCATGGAATCCCTTGGGGTCCATCAATTGCTTCCACGCCGCCTCGTATCCCTTGCCCGGCTCGGGCAGATCGAAATACCACGGCGTGTAGCCGATGTTCTCGCGCGCGCCGGCAGGCTCGCCGTTTTCGAGTACCGTCTCGAAGAACTGGTCCTTCGAATTCCAGTGCTTCTCCAGCGTCAGCGCGCGCAGCTTCGCGGCTTTTGCCGAATACTCGGCACGCACGTCCGCGCGGCCGGCAAGCGCGGCAATGGCCGAGATCGCTTTGGCATTCGCGTACATGTAGCTGTTAATCGACGGACGCACGTTCTTCGCACGCCGCCCGCCGCTGATCGAGCTTTCCATGCCGTCGCTGACGTCGCGCTGCCAGAAGAGACCGCCGGGCGTAAGCCGCTCCGCCTCCCAAGCGCGGTAATCCGCGATCAGCGAATCGAGGCGCGCGATCATCTCCTTCGTGTCGCCATCGGCCAGCCAGCGATCCCACACCGCCGCCGCTGTCCAGTTGCTGAACTGATGATAGTGGCGCTCGAGCCCGCCGCCTTCGCCGCCGGTCAACCAGAACGAGAGATAGTCGTCCAGGTACCGCCGGTCGCGCAGCCAGCGACCCTCGGCCACGTGCAGTCCCAGCGCGCAACTGATGGCGTTGTAATCGGTCGAGTGCTTCACCGGGCGCAGAAACTCGGTCAGAACAAACCCGTGCGGCGTCGATTCGATGTGCTTCCGGTAGGCCCACCAGCGGTAGTGGTAGACGCGCTCGAGCTCGCTGTCCGGGCAGGAAAGCAGCGGAATGTTCGCCTTCATCCACTCGAAGGCTTCCTCGTCCGGAATCGCGCCCGCGATGTGGTCTGGATAGTCCCGGTTGAACTCTTCGACGTAGTGCCGGAAGCTATCGGGCTGGAGGACGGCGGAACGGCCCGCGCCCGCGAAGAGCAGCGCCGCCGCCAGAACCTTCATCCCGCTCTCCGGAATCGCGCCGCCAGGTAGGGACGGCCCGGCATCTTCAATTCAGTCCGCCCCGAATGCGTCCCCGGGATTCGGGTAATCGTCATGGCCCACGGATCGATCACGTCCGCTTCGAACCGCGCGTCCGCCGGAAGATCGAAGCGCGCGATCTCCGGCTGGTGATAATCCAGGTAGAAGAGATAGTACTCGCCTGCCTTGGCGGCACCGGGATAATACGGGTTCGCCAGGGGCGCGAGCCCATCCGGAGGTCCGTTCTCCACGATGCCGCGCAGAAACGCGATGCGCTTCGGGCTTTCGCCGTGCAGCACGCCGCCTTTCGACCACCACAGGATCTCCTTCGCGTCGAGGTACGTCTCGCCGTGCCCGACATACGCGCCGTAAACCGTTCCCAGCCAGAAGCGCCGCGTCAGTTCCTGCGCCGAAATGTCGCCCCATCGCTGCGGGATGTTGCCCTCGTACTTGCACTCGTCGAAGACTACCGGCTTGCGCCAGGTATCGCGCCACTCGGGGGTCTTCTGAAATTCGTCGCCCTGAATGCTGGCGTGCGTCACCCAGGCCTTGCCGTGGTCGTACATCACGCGGCTGTGATGAATCGAGCGCAGGCGGCTGTAGGGGTCGGCCTGCTGCAGGATGCGGAAGTAGCCATCCCAATCGGCGGCCTTCTTGCCCTTGACCAGGTCCCACTCGTTGGCCACGCTCCACCAGACGCTGCGATACGCGGCCAGCCGAGCCACGACGTAACGCAGGTACCGCTCATCGACTTCGGGCGGCATCAGCGCGTAGCCCCAATGGTCGTAGGGATGGAACAGAATCAGATCGGCCTCGATGCCCAGCTCCTGCAACTGCGCGATGCGGCTCTCCAGGTTGCGCCAGAACTCGGGATCGAAGCGGGTGTAATCGTTGACTCCTCCGCTTCGGAGAAATGGAAACAGCCGGGGCTCGCCGCGATTGTACTCGTACCACTTGGGGAAGATGCACATGCGCATCTTGTTGAACGGCGCGTCGCGAAGTGTGTTTACCGTCTGCTGCTGCAATTCGTCGGGCTGATGCGTCCAGGCGTAGCAGGTGGTGCCGAACGGAAAATACGGCTGGCCGTCGGCATACCCGAAGTGAAAGGTGTTGCGCACCGACACGGGCCCGTGATTCTCGGCGGATGGCGCGGTGCAAACCAACGAGCCCGTCTTGCCATCCAGTTCCCGCCGGTTGCTGCGGGTGGTATAGCTCCACTCGCCCTCGACGTCCGGCGAGAAGCGGACCTTGTAGCTTCCGTTGCCGTCGTAGAATCCATCCACCTCGACCGCGCGGTGCTCGTGGCGGAACTGCGCCGACACGCGCACCTCGACAAACGGATTCCCATCGCGAGGTCCGCCGAGGTTGACGTCATACAGCCCCCACCGCTCCACGCGCGGGGCACCGCCCTGTCCTCGCAAACGAACGCCCTGCGCCAATGCCGCAGCCAATACAGCACGACGGCTGATCGGCGCTCCTAGGGTCTTTTTCAGGCTCATTTCGGCTAACTACCCATTCTTGCACCGTCCCTGCGATCCGATGAGCACCATGAACTGAAATGGGTCCGCTCCGCAATCCGGCCCGCGAACGCGGAAGCGTTCTGGTGGAAAGCAGCTTCGCCCTGCTTCCCCTGCTGGCGCTCCTTTTCGGGGTCATCGACATTGGTTTCGCGGTCTTTGTCCGCAACACGATGCAGTTTGCGATGCGCCAGGGCGTTCGCTATGCGGTTACGAGCCAGACCATGCCCGGGATGGGCCAGGACCTTTCGATCAAAACCGTCGTGAACACCTACGCCATGGGTCTGCTCGACGGCCTCAGTCCCACTCACGACGGCCTGTCGCAGATCGCCATCACCTATTACGACCCCGTCAGTCTCGCCCCGCTCACCGGGCCGGGCAGCAACATCGGCGGCAACATCGTCGTCGTATCCTGTACCGGCCTGTCCTGGGCCTGGATGGTGCCGCTGTTGCGCAGCACGGCGCCGATGCAGTTTTCGGTTTCCTCGGCCGACATCATGGAGGCGACACCTCTTGCCGGACCCCCAGCCCGATAGACCGTCTTGCGCCCGGACGCGCGGCAGCGCGTTGATCGAACTGGCCATGTTTCTGAGCGTCGGGGTGCCACTGCTGCTCGGCCTTACCAGCGTCGGCATACGGCTCGGACGCGGCATCCAGGCGACCCAGGTCACCCGCGACGTGGGGCACATGTATGCCCTGGGCGCCGATTTCACCCTGTCCGGAACGCAATCGATCGCCCGTACGCTGGCCACCGGCTTCGATCTCACCGCCACCGGCAACAGCGTGCTCACCCTTTCCCGAATCACCAAGGTTTCCCAGACCGATTGCACCGCGGCCGGCTTGAACAACTGCCCCAATCTCGACCAGCCCGTCTTCACGCAGCGCATCGTGATCGGCAATCCGAATCTGCGCGCCAGCAACTACGGAACGCCGCCGCCGCAATACATCGGCACGCAGGGCAACATCGCTGCTTCCGACTACTGCAAGCAGTCCGCGCTGATCGCCACCGCTTTCGCGAACGTGATTACGCTCGCCGAAGACCAGGTCACCTGGCTGGTGGAGGGCTATTTCTCCATGCCCGATCTCAACCCGCTCGGGGGAAACAACGGAGGTGTCTATGTCCGCCTGGTGTTCTGACCGGCGGAAAACGCGCAGGGGCTACATCCTGCTGTTCTCCGCCCTGACCACCATCATGATCCTGGTTCCTGCGGCCGGCCTGGCCATTGACCTGGGGTTGATGTACCTGGTTCAGACTCTGCTTTCCGCGTCCACGGATGCCGCCGTTCTGGCCGGCGCGCGGGCACTCAGCCGGGGCTCCGATGACGCCACCCAACACGCCAATGCCCAGGCTACGGCCAACGCTTTTTTCCAGGCCAATTTTCCGAACGGCTATTTGAACAGCAGCAATCTGCAGGTCTCGAGCCTGGCTACCACCGACAGCACGTACATGCGCTCGGTGGCCACCAACGCCAGCGTGGTTGCGCCGCTCGTCTTCATGCGGGTATTCGGAGTCAACAGCGTCACGCTTCACGCCAGTTCCACCGCCACGCGGCGCGACGTCAACGTCATGATCATCATGGACCGCTCGGGTTCGCTGGCCAACAGCGGCTCGTGCACGCCGCTGAAAGCGGCCGCGGTCAACTTCGTCGAGAAGTTCTCCGAAGGCCGCGACAACCTGGGTTTGATCACGTTCGCCACCAGCAGCCGCGTCGACAATGCGGTGTCCAGCACCTTCAAAACCCAGGTCGAGTCCACGTTGAACAGCGTGGTGTGCACCGGCGCCACCAGCTCGGCACAGGCCCTATGGCAGGGCTATCAGCAACTGGTCGGCCTCGCCCAGCAGGGCGCGCTGAACGCCATCGTGTTCTTCACCGACGGCCGGCCGACAGCAGTCACCGAATCCTTTCCCATCAAGAACAACAGCAATTGCAGCAGCAAGACGGCCAAACTCGGCGTGCTGACGCTCGGCTACAACGGAACCACTCCGCAGTACTCGATGGGCCTCTACAACCAGAACGCTCCCGCGCAGCCCTTTTCGTCCGACCTGACGTTGATTTCCAGCAAGACGAACTGCGCCTTCGCTTCCGACCAGACCAGGGTCAGTTCCGACGTGCAATACGCCCCGACCACCGACTACTGGGGCAATTCCCTGACCGCCACGGCCTATCGCTCGACCACGACCAGCGGCGCGGGGCTGGACGTGGGCTCCGCACAGAACGTCGAGAACTTTTCGACCAACGCCGCCGACCACGCCGCCCTGCGCATCCGCCGCGGCGACCCCGATCCCACGCAAGGCAACAAATCGCTCTCCGGGGTGACCATCTACACGATTGGCCTCGGCGACGTAGACGACGTGCTGCTCAAGCGAATCGCCAACGATCCGTCGCTTTCACCAAATCCCGTAGCTGCCGGCAACCAGGGACGCTACATCTACGCGGCCGACGCCACGGCTCTGGACCTGGCCTTCACGAGAGTCGCCTCGCAGATTCTTCGGCTGGCACAGTAGGCTTAGATCCGCTCCAGGCGTGTCTCCGCGTCGCCGAACTGATCCAGCTTGATCCCCATCCGGTCCATGATCGAAAGGAACAGGCTGCACAGCTTGCGATTGTCGTCGCCCGCTTCCACGTAGTTCAATGTGCGGCCGGTCTCCAATGTGCCGCCCAACCCGCCCGCAAGCACCAGCGGCAGCCTCGTATTATCGTGCTTCCGCCCGATCCACATGTTGGACAGCCACATCAGGCACGAATGATCCAGCACCGT
>DATJYJ010000148.1:0-13738 GCA_035578025.1 Verrucomicrobiia bacterium | reverse complement strand
CAGGCTGGTGGCGGGCTTTTCGACGCCGGAGATGGTTGTGGTCCCGGATAATTGCAGCGCATAAGTGCCGGCGAACTTGGCCGGATCGCACACTTGTGCCGCGGCGGCAGTAGAAAGCAAGAGCAGAAGCAATAGCCGGCCGTGCGTCATATTCATTCCGGCACCGCAACCGTCACACTGCCCCCGGCGCCCACCGTTACCCTCACCCAGGAATCCGTCCGGCCAAGCGGGCCTTTCTCGGTCTGGGCCTTCATGGCTTTCCCGTTCACCAGCAGATTGTCGTGCGAACCCGGAAAGGCCGCGTGCCAGATCAGCGCGGGCCCATGGAGATTTGTAAGCGTGGTCTTGCGGGTCCCCTCGTGGCGAACCGTAACTTCGTTGGCGCGAACCGGCAGGTTCCGCAATTCGGCCCACGCGATGTTCGCGCCTAGCCCGGAAAGCGTCTTCACCGCGGCCTCCACCCAGTAGCCCTCCACGCTCGACAACAGCGCCGACGCGGTCTCCAGGTTGATTCCCATGGTGCCGTTCACCACCGTGCTGATGATCGAGTACGGAACTTCCGGATACTCCATGCGGCTGCGACCCGGCGTCATCGTGTCGAGCAGGCGGTCGCGCGCGGCATCGGGGTCTCCATAGCGGTAATAGCTCTCCAGGTAGTGCGGGTTGGCCATGGCGCTTTTCAGCTTCGGACCATCGTCCACCACGCCCCAGTAGACCAGGTTGCCGCCGCCGCGGCCTTCCAGGTTGTGGTCCTTGCCCACCCGCAGATAAAAGCTCTGCTCCTTCTCGTTCCACCAGGTGGTATTTACCAGGGACCGGACGTCGGCGGCCCTCCTCAAATAGGTCCGCGCCAGGTCGGCGTTCCCGCGGACCTCCTGGATATGGGCATACGCCATGTACGCCGCATATTGGGTGGCCAGCACGTCGCCGCCGAGGGTGTACTCGTGGTTGCCTTCGTCGTAGCCCGGAATGCCGCGCGCGGATTGGAACTTCCGGTTGCCCGGGATGCCGCGGATATTGAGCAGGCGCGGCCGCGTCATCGCCTGGTCCAGCCCGAGGCCCCAGCGCTCCACGTAGTCGCTCACCGTACGGTCGTAGAAATTCAGGAAGACGGGGTCGCGCACGTAGGTCTGGTCGCCGGACCACAGGTACATGCGATGACAGGCGTCGAGGATGTCGAAGTTCGCCGGAAGGTTGTACCAGAACAGGGCATCGCTCTGATAGTCGACGGGCGCGGGCCGGTTGAACCGATCGATCTCCCACAGGCTGCACCAGTCGCGGGCGTCCGAGATGTTCTCCGCGAAACGCCGCAGCATGTTGAGATTGTGGCGGGCCAGGCCGAGAGCCTGGGCGCCCATGGCCTGGTGGGCCACGTCGCGCATGCAGAAGGCCTCGCGCCCCGGCTCGGCGGCTTCGTACCAGGGGCCGACCGGGTCGCCCTCGAACACGTACGCCATCGCCTGCCGCTTGGCCCGGTTAAAGCCCTCCACCAGGCGAGCGTCGGAAGAATCCAGGTCCAGGCGGGATTGGGCCGCACCGGCCGCCTGCTTGACCTCGCTGGCGCCAGTGATCGACGCGCCCACAACCCGATAGCCGCCCTCGCCGGTCTGAGCCGGGGCGGTCGAAATCAGCAAGGCTGCAATGACGATCGGGATCCTGATGATGTCCATAATCGCCTACCTTCTGGGATACCATCATTATGGTTCCAACGATCGACGGAGGGGGTCAGAGCCAATGGACCGGCTGAAAGGCAAAAACGCGCTGATCACGGGCGGCACCACAGGCATCGGCCTGGAGACGGCCCGCCAGTTTGTGCAGGAAGGCGCACGCGTGGCCGTGACAGGCACCAACCCGGCTACGCTCGCGGCCGCACGCCAGGAATTTGGAAACAGCGTCATGGTCATCCCCTCGGACGCCGGTGACGCGTCTGCCCAGGAGAATCTCGCGCAAACCGTAGGCGAGACTTTTGGTCGTCTCGATGTCCTGTTCGTGAATGCGGGAATTGTCGACATGCGGCCCGCCGGCAGGTGGGACGAAGCCGCCTTCGATCGCTCCATGGACATTAACTTCAAGGGGCCGTTCTTCCTGATCCAGGCCCTGCTGCGTTGGTTTGCGAATCCGGCATCCATCGTCCTGAATGCTTCCGTGAACGCACACATCGGGATGCCAAACACGGCAGTCTATGGAGCGTCCAAGGCGGCCCTTCTGTCGCTGGCCCGAACGCTCTCCGGGGAGCTGATCTCGCGAGGCATCCGGGTCAATGCGGTAAGTCCCGGGCCCATCTCGACGCCGCTTTACGGCAAACTCGGACTGCCCGAAGCCGACCTGAAGACCGTGGCGGCGTCAATTCAAAGCCAGGTCCCCGCAGGCCGTTTCGGCAACCCGGCGGAAATCGCCAAGGCGGTCGTCTTTCTCGCCTCCGATGAGGCTTCGTTCACGGTTGGCAGCGAGCTGCTGATCGACGGCGGTATGGGCACTCTCTGATTTGGCGGCCCTGGCACAGCACAGCTTTTGTTGCGATCGACAACAGCCACGATGCAAATCTCAACATGGGATCTAAGTATCTGAAACTAGCTTAGATGATGGCATTTCTCGACAGAGCCCCGTCGAAAACTTCAACGCGAGACCTTCCGGCGCTCAGAGCCGCCCTGGCAACTGCGTGATTCCACAACGGATATAGTTGGAAAAATCGCCGTCTTTTGGCACCTTCCGTGCCCTATATAGAGCCGGAAAGGATGGAGGAAGACAATGACAGTCATACTGGTTCTCGCAACGTTCCTGGTTTTCATCGTTCTGGATTACGCTCTCAATCGACGCAAAGCGATCGCCACCGTTCCGGCAGCGTCACATGTGGTCCCGGCCCCGGCGGGCGGCGACTACGTAGACGGGTTCCTGGTTCCCGACTCGGTTTCTTATCACGCCGGCCACAGTTGGCTGCTCCGCGAGCGCAAGAACGTCGTGCGCGTCGGCGCCGATGAGTTCGCAGCAGCTCTGGCGGGGAAAATCGAGCATGTGGAACTTCCCAAACCCGGGCAGTGGATCCGGCAGGGACAGCGGGTAGTCGCGTTCGTTCGCGACGGGCAAAAAACCGAAATGGTATCGCCGACCGAAGGCGAAGTCATGGAGATCAACTCCGAAGTGCTGGGAAATCCCGCATTGATGCGGCAGGACCCTTATGGCAAAGGCTGGCTGATGAGTGTCCATGTTCCGGATGAAGAGAATACCAGCCGAAATCTCGTGCCGAAGATGCTGGTTCGCGAGTGGATGGCCGAGGCCGTGTCCCGGCTCTATTCGCGCCAACCGCAGTTGGCCGGCACCGTGGCTGCGGACGGCGGCCGTCCGGCAGAGGATCTCCTTTCGGCTCTTCCGGATGCCGACTGGCGGCAAGTGACAGGGGAGTTCTTCCTCACAGCATAAGCCGCGAACTAGGGTCCGCGCCGCTTCGTCTGTAAATTTTCTCTACACAAAGCCTTGAATATCTGTTAAAAAGGATTTGAGGGTCTTTATATGTCGAAGGCCATTTTATACGACAGTACCCTCTGCATCGGTTGCAAAGCCTGCGAAGGAGCGTGTGCGGAACGTTGGGGGCTCCCCTACAACGACAAAATTGCCTCGGAAGAGCACATTTCGGCGCACAAGCTGACCGCTGTCGAGACTCATGGAGAACACTACAGCCGCCGTTTGTGCATGAATTGCCAGCAACCGGCGTGCGCCAGCGTCTGCCCGGTGGGGGCGTTGCAGAAAACTTCGCTGGGACCCGTCGTCTATGATGCCGAAAAATGCATGGGCTGCCGGTATTGCATGCAGGCCTGTCCGTTCCAGGTGCCCTCTTACGAGTGGGATAAAAGACTGCCGAAGATGCGCAAGTGCAACATGTGCTACGAGCGGCAGAGCCAGGGCAAACCCACGGCGTGCGTTGAGGCGTGTCCGGTAGGCGCGACCATTGGCGGCGAGCGGGACGATTTGATGGCCGAGGCGCGCAAGCGGCTGGCGGAAAAGCCAGGCTCCTATTACCAGAAGATCTACGGGATTCAGGAAGCGGGCGGCACCAGCGTTTTCTACCTTTCCGCAGTGCCGTTCGAGCAGATCGGGCTGCGCACCAATGTGCCTATGGAACCGCTCCCCGATACCACCTGGCGCGTTCTGGAACTGGTGCCGGACGTGGTTTCCACCGGCACGGTGTTGTTGGGAGGAATCTGGTGGATCACCAACCGTCGGGCGGAAGTCGCCAAGAAGGAGGGGCGGCGATGACCCGCCTGTTCGGAAAGATCACGGTGTGGCGCGCCATTTTCGCCGCCATTCTGCTCAGCGGTCTTTATGCCACGTACCTGCGCGTGATGTACGGGCTGGGCGGTTCGACCAACCTCAGCGACAAATTTCCGTGGGGTATCTGGATCGGCTTCGACGTCATGTGCGGAGTCGGACTGGCAGCCGGCGGCTTCACGCTCGTCGCCATCGTGCACATCTTCAATATCGAGCGGTATCGACCCGTATTGCGGCCCGCGGTGCTCACGGCATTCCTCGGCTACCTGCTGGTGGTGGTCGGATTGATTTACGACCTCGGCCGCCCGGATCGCCTGTGGCACCCCCTGGTGATGTGGAATCCGCACTCGGTGATGTTCGAGGTGGCGTGGTGCGTCACGCTCTACACCACCGTCCTGTTCCTGGAATTCCTGCCCATGGTGTTCGAGAAATTCGGCTGGCACAAGCCGCTCGTGTGGATTCACCGCATCTCGGTCCCGCTGATGATCCTCGGCGTGCTGCTCTCCACCCTGCACCAGAGCTCGCTGGGATCGTTGTTCCTGATTGTGCCTTCCAAACTCTATCCGCTCTGGTACACGCCGATTCTCCCCCTCCTGTTCTACGTCTCCGCGATCGCGGTGGGGCTGGCCATGACCATCTTCGAATCGTGGCACAGCAGCCGGGCGTTCGGGCGGGCACTGGAGCTGCCGCTCCTGGCGAGCATGGCGCGTGTGCTGGCGGTGATCCTGAGCGTCTACCTGTGGATCCGCTTCCTGGATCTCAGCCACAGGCACGCTTTCGGGCTGCTGATGCAAAACCGCATCGAAACCTGGCTCTTCCTGCTAGAGATCGCGCTGATGGCCGTCCCCATGGTGCTGCTGTACCAGCCGGGCGTGCGCTTGCGGCCAGGCGCGCTGTATGCGTGCGCCGTGATGGTCGTGTTCGGATTCATCACCAACCGCTTGAACGTCGGCACCGCCGGGCTGGAAGCGGGCGCCGGCACGCACTATCTGCCCAAGTGGAGCGAGATCGCGGTGACGCTCTCGATCGTGGCCGCTGGGTTCGCGATCTTCCGCGGTATCGCGCAATATTTCCCCGTGTTCGAAGAGGAACAACACGAACCGGCACCGGCCGACGCAGTCGGCGTAACCGAGGAAAACAGCCGGGCGGACCGGGAGGTCTGCCCCACATGACATGATCGGATTCCGGACAATCCGGTTGGGACTGGCCGCCAAACTCGCCATCTGCGTAGTCGCGAGTACAGCGGCTTTCTTCACTTTGTTCGGGTACATCAACCTGCGCGCGGAACGCAGCCACTCCGAGCGGTTGATCGAGCAATCCGCGGTGCGGATCACCGACATCATCCTCGGCAGCACGCGCTACCAGATGCTGCACAACGACCGTCAGGCGCTGTACGCCATGGTGCAGGAGATGGGCCGCGAGCCGGGACTGCATCGCATCCGCGTGTTCAATCCGGACGGGCGGATCGCCTTTTCGACCGATCCGCGAGACATCAACACCGTCCAACCCCTGCCCACCGAGCGAACGCGGACGTTCACCGACCGCGAGGGACGCCGGGTCCTGGGAGCGATCAAACCGATCGAGAATTCCCGGGACTGCTCCAGCGCGGAATGCCACCAGCATCCGGCGTCGCAAAAGGTGCTGGGCGTGATCGATGCCGATCTGTCCCTGGCAACCGTGGATGCGCAGATGGCGCAGCACCAGGCGAGCTTGGCCTTCTTTCTGATCGGGGCGATCGTGTTCGGCTCGGCCCTGGCGGTGGCGTTCATCTGGATCGTGGTGTACCGGCCGGTGAAGGCGCTCATCGACGGCACGCATCGCGTGGCCGGCGGCGACCTGGATTACCGGCTTCCCGTGCGATCCGCGGATGAGCTGGGCGACCTCGCGGCCTCGTTCAACAAAATGACGGCGGAGGTCGCCGGCGTACAGGCCAAGATCGAAGCCGAAGTGCGGCGCAAGACCGCCGAACTGGAAAAGGCCCATAAGTCGCTGCTGAAGTCCGAAAAAATGGCTTCGATCGGCAAGCTGGCGGCGACCGTGGCCCACGAAATCAACAACCCGCTGTTCGGGATTCTGACCTATGCGCGCCTGGTGCTGCGCGGCCTGGCACGAGTCGAGGGCCAGGGACGGGACGAGATGGCCGAACAGCTTCAGACCATCGAGCGCGAAAGCAAGCGTTGCGGCGACCTGGTGAAAAACCTGCTCACGTTTTCGCGGCAGGCGCCAAGCAATCGCGAGCCCAACGACCTGAACACCATCGTGCACCGCGCCGTGATGCTGGTGAAGCACAAACTGGATATGCAGAGCATCGAGCTCGCGGAAACGCTGGCCGAGGGTCTGCCGCCGGTGGAATGCGATGCCAACCAGGTACAACAAGTGGTTCTCGTGCTTCTGGTCAACGCCTCCGAAGCCATGCCCAAAGGCGGCCGGCTGGAGGTGGCAACGGAATTCGATACCCGCGCCGATCAGGGTGTGGTGCGCGTGAAGGACAACGGGAGCGGCATTCCCGAAGATGTGCTGCCCCACATTTTCGATCCGTTCTTCACCACCAAGGAAGATCAGAACCGCACCGGATTGGGGCTGGCGGTGGCATCCAGCATCGTCGAGCAGCATGCGGGCGACATTACGGTACAGTCGGTCCCGGGCAAAGGGACGGAGTTTCGGGTGGCGCTGCCGGCAAGCAGCGGGGCGGACGATCGTCTTTCGTCGTCCACCCAAGGTGTGGCGGACGATCGTCTTTCGTCGGCCGCCCGCTCCGCAGAAGGTTCGAGGTAACGGGAGGAAACATGGCCAGTGTGGCAGAACCGCCAAGTGCGGTCAGGACAAAAGGCAAGATCCTGATTGTGGACGACGAATTGGTGGTGCGCGATTCGCTGAGCAAGTGGTTCACAAGCGAGGGATACACAGCGCGGCCGACGGCCGGGGCGCGCGAGGCTCTGGAGGTCATCCAGCAGATGGAGTTCGATATCGCGCTGATCGATATCAAGATGCCGGGAATGGACGGCATGGAGTTGCAGGCACGGCTGCGCGAGGCCGATCCGGACCTTACGGTGATCATCATGACCGGCTACGCCAGCGTCGATACCGCGGTGCAGGCCCTCAAGCGCGGCGCCTACGACTACATCACCAAACCGGTGGATCCGGACGAGCTCTCGCACCTCGTGGCCAACGCCCTGGAGCACAAGCGCGTCCGGCACGAAGTGGTCCGGCTGCGCGAAAATCTGCAGGAAGTCGCGCCCGGAACCGAGCTCATCGGCCGCAGCCCGGCGATGAAGAAGGTCACCGAGCTGATCGAGATGGTCGCACCCACCGAAGCCACCGTGCTGATCACGGGCGAAAGCGGAACCGGCAAGGAGGTGGTGGCCCGCGCCATCCACGCGGCCGGCCCGCGGCGCTACATGCCCATGGTCACCATCCACTGCGGCGCGCTCACCGAGACCCTGCTGGAAAGCGAGCTCTTCGGCCACGAGAAGGGCGCGTTCACCGGCGCGCAATACCGCAAGAAAGGCAAATTCGAAGTTGCCGACGGCGGCACGGTGTTCCTGGACGAGATCAGCGACATCAGCCTCAAAACGCAGACCGACCTGCTCCGCGTGCTCCAGGAAAAGGAGATCGTCCGCGTGGGCGGAAACCAGCAGATCAAAGTCGATTTCCGCTGCATCGCCGCCACCAACAAGAACCTGGAGAACCTGGTCAAAGCCGGCACGTTCCGCCCGGACCTCTATTACCGGCTGCACGTGTTCTGCATCGACTTGCCGCCGCTGCGCGACCGGCGCGAAGATATCCCCCTGCTGGTGAACCACTTCCTCAACAAGTTCTGCATGGCCACCAGCCGGCCGGTGCCGGCGCTCTCCAACGAAGCCATGGAAGTGCTCATGCGCCATGACTGGCCCGGCAACGTCCGCGAACTGGAGAACGCCGTCGAGCGCGCCCTGGTGGTCGGGCGCGGGACCGAGATCCGGCCCGGCGACTTCAGCTTCCAGTTCCAGTCCGATGAGCCCAAGGGCGGGCGTACGCTCGATGACATCGAGCGCGCGCACATCGAACGGGTTCTGCGCGAGACCCAGCACAACCTCTCACGGGCCGCGCGCATCCTGGACATCGATCGCACCACCCTGTACAACAAGCTGCGGCGCTACGGTCTCAGGTGAAGCCGATCCACCTCATCCCGCTGGGCAACGGGCGGATCGAACCGGGGCTCGACGTCTTGGAATATCTCGCCGCGGCCCTGGCGCGCACGTTTCGCACGCCGTGCCGCATCCGCCCGGAAGTGCTCGACCCGGCGTTCGCTCTCGACGCCGGGCGGCAGCAATACTATTCGACCGCCATCCTGCAGCGCCTGGAGCGCTCCTGCGATCCGGACGCCCGCACGCTGGGCGTTACAGCTTGCGATCTGTATGTGCCGGTGCTGACATTCGTCTTCGGAGAGGCCCAGCTTGACGGGACCTGCGCGGTAGTGTCGACGGCGCGCCTCAACGAGGAATTCTACGGCATGCCCCGCCAGGATGCCCTGATGCGCGAGCGCCTGGTGAAGGAGGCCGCCCACGAGCTGGGCCATACCTTCGGACTGCGCCACTGTGTCGACTGGCGATGCGTGATGGCCAGCAGCCACGCGGTCGAACGGCTGGACGTGAAGGGAGCCGCTTTCTGCCGCGACTGCTGGAGCAGAGTCAGCGGCGCCGGCTGGTAGCCGGTATCCCCGGGCCGGCCGGAGTCCGATGGCGTACGCCCGGGCGCTGTTTGGGCGGTTGTGGATCATCTTCCCCGCGAGCAGGATCCTGGTTCGCGAGGGATGCAAGGGCTTCGAGTTGAGGAGCCTGGGGTGGCCCGGTCTTCACCGAAAACTGGCGCCACCGGATGGCTCCTCCAAATCGCCGGTATGATCTGATTCCGTCTTCGCTCACGTTGAGGCCTGAACCCGTTCCCTGACTACCTGTCGATCTTCACTCCAATGACTTCGCCCGAGAGAACGATCTCCACGCGGCGATTCTGCTGGCGTCCGGCGGCAGTCGAATTATCGGCGACCGGGTTTGCCTTGCCGAAACCGACGGCGGTAATGTTTGTGACCGCCAGCCCCTGCTGCACAAGATAGTCCCGCGTGGTGGCGGCGCGCTGTTCGGAGAGCTTCTGGTTGAACTCGTCGCTGCCGGTGCTGTCCGTGTAGCCCTCGATGCGCAGCATCAGACCCGGATGCGCGAGGATGATGCCCGAGAGTTGGGCGAGTTTCTCCCGCGTCGCGGGCTTGAGGTCGTATTTCCCGGTGGCGAAGAGCACGTCCGCCATGGTCACCACCAGCCCGCGGGGCGTGTCTTTGGTCTCGAGAATCCGGTTGAGCTGATCCAGCAACTGGGCACGCAGAGCCTCGGTCTGCTGGCGGGCGCGTTCGGCTTCGGCTTTGGCAGCCTCTTCCTTGGCCTTCAGCGCGTCGGCTTCCATCTTGGCCTTGAGTGCGGCGGCATCATTTTCGGCCTTCAACTGGGCTTCTCGGGCCGCGGCGAGTTCGGCCTGGTGCCTCGCCTCTTCGTCGGCCTTGCGCTTGGCTTCCGCCGCTTCGGCATCTGCTTTGCGCTTGGCCTCTGCCGCCGCCTCGTCGGACCTACGCTTTGCCTCCGCTGCCTCTGCCGCGGCTTTGGCTTCCGCATCCGCTTTCGCCTTGGCCGCGGCGGCGGCCTTCTCATTGGCGATGCGCTCCTCTTCCTGGCGCTGCACGGACAGGGCGCGCGCGTCCTCCGATGACTGGACCGTCATCCGCGCCGTGGAAATGATGTCCTTCTTGTTGGTCTTTCTGGCAAGAGCGTTCTCGGTCAACTTCAGCCCGCCATCGGCCTTTGTGAAAATTTCCGGAGCATACTTGTCGGCAGCGCGTGACTTGGCGATCTCGACGGCATTGCGCGCTTCATAGACCTCCAGCGGCACATTCTTCAGGTCCAGGGATAGCGCCAGCGGATTGCCCAGCTTCTCATACTGGGAACGCCGCATCAGTTTGTAGTCGTCCACCACGACAATCTTGCCCTTCGTGTTCTTCCGCACATCGTTGACCAGGATCACCTCTTCGCTCGGCTGGCGTACGGCAAAATACGGTTCCGCTGTGACAAACAGGGAGAAGGCCTGGGTGGCGGCGGTAGCTTTCAGCTTCGCCTGCCCGGAGTTGTCGGGCTGGATTTCACCGACATTGTTGAATCGCCCGTCGGGTGACACCACCCAAAGGACATAAGTCAGGAACTCGGCGCCAAGCTTGGTCGGCGACGCCATCCCTTTGAGGGAAACCTCGATATTCGTCACACCCTGCCTGGCCTGAATGGTCGCCTCCCCGCCGGCTCCCGGGACGACCCCCGTGGGATTCAGGTCGATCTGCGTAGATCCGCCGCCGACCTGGTAGCTGACAGCCCGGATTGCTTTATTCACCAGGCCGCTGGCCGGCGTAGTGGGCTGCGACTGTGCAAAGACCGAAGCGGCACACCACACCGCCGCCGTTATCGCTGTTCGAACTCTACTCATTCTTCGCCTCCTTTGGAACGGCCGGGCCCGGCCAAACCGAACCCGGACAAATCTCCGGAAGCCGGCGGACGCGCCACACCCGGATGATGAGGGGAAAGGGCCCGTGACGCAACGCGGCCGCCGGCATCGGAGAACTCATTGAATCTTCCAATCTGCGAGCAATTGAAACTCCAGGCGGGTCTCGGAGGGAATCTTCAAATGCGGCTGGCCGGCCGCGGCGATGGCCGTGCCTGTAGCACCGCCAGCCGCTGCCCCGATGGCCGCACCCTTACCGCCGCCTGCAATGCCTCCAATGATCGCTCCCAGGCCCGCGCCGCCGAGTACTTTCCCCGCGGTTTTCTTGCCTTCGCCGCCGGTCTTCTGCTCGGCCATGGTCGTCACGACCTGGTATGACTTCCCTCCTACCGAAATCGCATTCACTTTGAGCTGGATCAAATCGCTGCCTTTCATCCGGCCGCCTTGCTCGACCTTGGCCGCCTGCAGCGTGACCGGCGCGCCGCGGGGAACGATGACATTCCCGCCCGACATGATCGGGTCGTCGATGGTGCCCCGAAACTTCGCGCCGGCTTTGGTCGCGTCCACGTCGATCGCGTCGATGGTGCGCACCCGGAAGGATGTGCCGCCGGGCACGATCGCGGCCTGGCCGGATGCCGGCGGTGCGGCTTCCACCGGCGGCGGCGCCGAGAATTTGATGGATGCGATATTGTCGATCGGTATCTTGATGACGCCATCGGAGGTTTGGAACTCGATCTGGTTGGGGCCGCCGCCGACGAAGGTACCTTCCAGCCTCTTGCCGTTACGCAGTGAAACGGTGTCGGCGCGCAGCAGGACGGCACCCGCCGCCAGCACCAGCACCCCAACGAGGGACTTGTTGTATCTCATGTCGTTCTCCTCACGGCATGACCGGGAGTTCGGCGGCGATCTGCAGATCGCACAGCTTCTCCAACTGGTTCTCCACCTGCAAGAATCGGGCGGCGGTAATCGGATCCATGGCCTCTTTGACACGCGCGTAGTACTTCTTCTTGAGATCGAGGCGCTGCTGCTCGATGCCCATCAGCTTGTTCGCCAGGCGGTCCGCGGCATCGCCCGTCATGTTCCGGTAGTTGGCGGCATAGTCTTTGATCAAGGCGACAATCTGATCGCCGATCCCGTTGAGCTCGGTCTCGAACTCCTTGTAGATCGGCCAGAATTTTGCGGCATCGGCGGCGTTGAACTCCATCACGTCGCCCATCACCTGGGCCTTGGCCTTCTTCACATCCGTGCGCAATAGCTCAATATAGGCGCGGAGATTCATCTCCTGCGTCGAGACAGCGTCGGTCTTGCCGAGACCGACGGCGGTCCCAGGTTTTTTGGCGGATTCCTGGGCGTACAGTGCGGAAGCGGCAAGAAGCGCGCCCGCAAGCGTGATCACGATGCTTTTCATATGCTCCTCGGCGGTGTTCCTTTCAGGTTCGCCGCCTGCCAGCGGACATCCGGCGCGCCAATACCCGCGCGGAAAGTCTCGCCGGCACTCAACACGGCATTCCTTTCGGGATTTACCGACAATACGATGCGGCCGGGCCGGCGGCAGATTTAGAAAAGAAGCCTGCGTCGCGCAGAAATTGTGCACCGTCTGCCACCGGGTGGAATCAACACCGTGGCCAGCGGCAGGTCAGGCAGAACGTGAAGTGTGGTCGTACGTGCGAGTGAGCCATTCGGGGCCGGTTTGAGGGAGCGGAAATGAAAAGGAAACGCGGATTGAGCATGGCGCCATGGTTCTCCCTGGCGCTGGTGGTTTCAAGCCTGGCGGCGCAGCCGGACGGCAAGCAGCCGGCTGACCCGGGTTGGCCCAGGCAGTACACCGACGGGAACACAAAGCTGGTCCTCTACCAGCCCCAGGTGGACAGTTGGAAGGACTTCAAGACCATGGAGATGCGCTTCGCCGTCGCGCTGACCCCGGCGAAAGGCGCGCCGCAGGTCTTCGGCGCCTTCATGGTCGCGGCCGACACGCTGGTCGACGCCGGCACGCGGACGGTCGAGTTCTTGAATATTCATATCGACGATGCCCGGTTCCCCAGCGCCAAAGACCCCGACGAGCAGAAGAAGTGGGTCGACCTCGCCGCAAAACTCCTTCCCAAGCAGGCGCTGGGCGTCTCCCTGGATCGGGTGCTGGCCTACGTAGACGCCAAGGACGAAAAAGTGCGGGAATCCAAGGTCTCGCTCGATCCACCCCCGATCCTGGTGAGCACACAACCGGCCGTGCTGGTGATCATCGATGGCGAGCCGATCCTGAACGACATCGAGAAGACCAATCTGCAAAAGGTGGTGAACACCAACTGGGACCTGTTCTTGGATAAGAAAGAGCACCGCTACTACCTGCGAAACGACAAGGTGTGGCTGGGAGCCAAAGAACTCACCGGCGCCTGGAAAGCCGAGACCAAACTGCCCAAGGACTTTGAAAATCTGCCCGACACCGACGACTACCGCGAGGTCAAGGCTGCTGCCAAGTCGCCCGAAAAGCCCAAATTCGTAACCCTCGTGATGGTGGTAAACAAGCCGACGGAGCTGATCCTGATCAATGGAGCGCCTTCCATGCAACCCATTGTCGGGACGGCTCTGTCCTGGGTGGTCAATACGGAAGGCGATCTGTTCTTCGACAACGCAGGCAAGAACTACTATCTGCTGACCTCGGGGCGGTGGTTCAAAACGACGGTGTTGAACAGCGGCGCCTGGCAAGCCGCCACGGCCAGCCTGCCTGAAGACTTCAAGAAGATTCCCGTGGATCACCCGCGCGCTCACGTGCTGGCTTCCGTCCCAGGCACCAGGCAGGCGGACGAGGCCGTGCTGTCGGCCTCTATTCCCACCACCGCGACTCTGGAGCGCAAGACCGCCGATGCCAAGGTCCAATACATCGGAGAGCCGAAGTTCAAACCGATCGAAGGAACCAACGTATCGTACGCGGAAAACACACCCAGCGACGTCTTGAAGGTGGGAGACA
>DATJYJ010000147.1:0-4605 GCA_035578025.1 Verrucomicrobiia bacterium | reverse complement strand
CCTGATGGCCGCGCTGAAAAACGGCGAGACTCCCGTCACCGCGGAGAACCTCGGGCAGCTTGTCCGGTTGATCGCCGCGGGTGAGCTATCGGGCAAGCTCGCCAAGGACGTGCTGCCGAAGATGATCGCGACCGGCGACAGCGCCGCCGTCATCGTCGAGCGCGAAGGACTCAGGCAGATAGCCGACACGGGCGCGCTGGACCAGATCGTGGCCGGCGTGATTGCGGCCAATCCCAAGCAGGTGGAGCAGTACAAGTCCGGCAAGACCACCGTGATCAATTTTCTGGTGGGCCAGGTGATGAAGGCCTCGCGGGGCCAGGCCAAACCGGATGTAGTGACCGATCTCCTGAAGCAGAAACTGGGGTGAATCATGTTGAAGGTAGGCGATAAAGCGCCCGATATCCACATCGGCGATTTCCAGCTCTCGAAGCTGAAGGGTCAGCGCGTCGTGCTCTACTTCTACCCGAAGGCGGACACTCCGGGCTGCACCGTGGAAGCCTGCGAATTTCGCGACGGCATCAAGTCATTCGCGAAGAAGGGCGCGCTGGTGGTCGGGGTCTCGCCCGACAAGTCCTCCGCGCAGGACAAATTCAAGCAGAAGTACGACCTGCCGTTCACGATGGTTCCCGACGAGGAGAAGTCTTCCGCCCAGGCCTACGGCGTCTGGAAAGAGAAGAACATGTATGGCAGGAAGGTGATGGGCATCGAGCGCACCACCTTTGTCATCGGTCCCGACGGCCAAATCGAGAAGATCTACAACAAGGTGAAAGCCAAGGGCCACGCGGCGGAAGTGCTGGCAGGCCTTTAGGGAGTGATGAGGCTGCCCAATGGTGCCGGCGCCATCGTCGACATTCGCAAACTCACGGAGTACTGCCTAAACCCTCGGCATCTACGGGGCAGAAACAAGGCTCGGGTCTTCGCGGCAGTCGGCATCACTGTCAGCGATGCCGAGGAGCTTCGATTGGCTCTTCTCGAAGCGGCGAGAAACGGCGCAGCAGAACCAGGCCCGACTACGGAATACGGTCAGCGGTATGTGGTTGATTTCGAGTTAATGCGCCGGGGCAGGCTGATCAGGCTCCGGAGCGCCTGGATTGTGAGAATCGGTGAGAATTCGCCGTACCTCACGACGTGTTTTGTACTATAGGAGGTGAGTTTCGCCGTGCCGGATATCGAACTGCATGCAGTAGTCGCATTGTTGGAGGACTTGCCCGACCTGGGTCTTGTTCGAGGGCAGGTAGGCACTGTCGTCGCAGGTTGGGCGCCGGGCGTCTACGAGGTGGAATTTTCCGATGCGAACGGCGTCACGTACGCCACGGCAGCGCTGAAGGCCGATCAGTTAATCGTGCTGCACCACGAACCGGTCCACGAGGCGGCGTGACACCACCCTCCCCTACAATGCCAGCCGCGACGCTGCCGCCGGGTCGAGAAACAGCGTCGCCGCCGGATGCCGCCGCAGCGCCGACGCCGGACACTGCTCCGAAATAGGCCCCTCCACCGCCGCCTTGACGGCCGCCGCCTTGTTGGCGCCGTTCACGAATACCAGTGCGCGCGGCACGCGCAGAAAGAACGGCACAGTCAGCGACAGGGCTCTGGTGGGCACGTCCTCTACACGGGCGAATGCACCGTCGTGTACCTGTTGGCGCCGGCAGATCTCGTCAAGCTCCACCTGCCGCACGTCCAGGGGATCCTGAAAATCACACACCGGTGGATCGATGAACGCCAGGTGGCCGTTCTCACCAATACCCAGCGCCACGAGGCTGGGCCGCGCATCGCGCAGCAGGGCGGCGTACCGGGTACACTCCGCGTCGAGGTCGGCCGCGTCGCCTCCCAGTTCGTGGAACGCGCCGATGGGCACGTGATCGATGAGGCGCTCGTGCTGAAAGCGGCGAAAGGACGCCGGATGTGTGGCGCTCATGCCTGCATATTCATCCAGGTGGAAGGCAGTCACCTTCGGCCAGTCGATCCCTTTCTGCGCGCGCAGTGACGCGAGAAACGGATCCTGAGACACGGCCGAGGCCAGCACCACGGCGACTCGCCCGTCACGCACGATGCTCTCGCGGATCATGCCCGCGGCCACGGCGGCGCCTGCCGCGCCTGCCTCCTCGCGGTTCGGGTAGATCCGGACTTCCAGTCGATCACAGGCAAAAATGCGGGGAGCGGCCATACACTCCATTAGAACTCTTCAAGGCCGTGTGCAGACCGCCATGATATGCGGTGAAATTCGACGCAGGCGTTCGTGCTCCGTGCTAGATTTGCGTAGTAGTGAAGCCTGGATACACTCCGATCCGATGGCCGGCAGCATGGAAGGATCTCCCGGCCGGGGAAATGCTGCGGGATACGGCGATCGAGGTGATCGACCCCGCCGCCGCGGGTTCCGGTGGGACCCTTGTGAAGGGCGTCTGGCCGGGCGTACGGATGTCTCGCCGAGGTGCCGACGCGGACGCGGGACCAACAGGCGTCGCATGGGTGGATTCCAATGCGTGGCTGGCCCGATTGACCGCCGCGCGCCATCCCGGCGCAGTCTGGATCGATGCGCCGCCCGAAGGCAATCGGCCCAGAACCCCGCAGCAGTACCTGATTACGATGGCCGACTCCGCGGCTGCCGGTGCACGCTGGCTGATTACATTGGATGAGGCGTTGGCTGCGGGAATCGTGGGCCGCGATCCGAAATCCCTGGCCGCCTGGCGGCAGATCGGCGCCGCCTCGCGCTTCTTTGCCGAACACGCCGGCTGGGCCAAGTGGGCGCCGCAGGCCGTGGTCGGCGTGATTTCCGATTTCGCTGGCGCCAACGAATTTATGGGCCAGGAGCTGCTCAACCTTCTGGACCGCGCAGGCCAGCATTACCGCATTGTTCTCAAGAACCGCATGACGGCCGACGCGCTCACCGGCTTGCGCGCCGTACTCTATGCCGATCAGGACCCGCCCTCCGCCGCGCTGCGCAGGCAGATTCTCGCGTTCGTCGAGTCCGGTGGCCGGCTCATTACCGCGCCGGTTTGGGGCGAACCGCCAGGCAAGCTGTCGGGATCCGCCACCGTTCCGGGATACACCGAGCGGGTTCTCGGCAAGGGGCGCGTGAATATGGCCGCAGCGGCTCCCGACGATCCGTACGTGATTGCCAACGACTCCGTGGTGCTGGTGAGCCATCGCTACGACCTGGTACGCTGCTGGAACAGCGGAGCCTTCTGGTCCTATTACACGCTTGCCCCGGACCGCACCAGGGCCGCGGTGCAACTTCTGTTTTACGCCGATCGCGGGCCCGACGCCGCCAGCGTCCGCGTCGCAGGCCGCTGGCGCAAGGCCGCCGTCTCGACCATCGAAGAGCCGGCGCCCGCGCCGGTGAAGCTCGAAACTCAGGGGGACGCGGTGGAAGTCTATCTGCCGCAGGTGTCACAATACGCTGCATTGCAGTTGGAGGGGTAAGAACATGAGCTGTCAGTATTCGCGAAGGCAATGGCTGTCCAGGACCGCCGCGGCTGCCTCCGGGGCATACCTGGCGCGCGGAATTCCGGGGTATGCCGCCGAGGCGCCTGCTTCGAGGGTCGCCGTCGTCCGCTGCCGGACCTACTCGCCAAACGAGCTCCTGCCGGTGATGGAGAAGATGTTCGACCAGCTCGGCGGGCTGGGCCGGCTGGTCAATGGCAAAACCGTTGCGGTGAAGATCAACCTGACCGGATCGCCGACTTACCGCGTGGGATACCTGCCGCTCGAAGATACCCACTACACACATCCTCAGGTGATCGCCGCGGCCGCGCACCTGATGGGCAAAGCCGGCGCCCGCCGAATCCGCATCCTGGAAAGTCCGTGGTCCACGGCCGATCCGGTGGAAGAGTACATCCTGCGCGCCAACTGGGAGCCGCGCGATATTCTCGGCGCCGCGCCCAACGTCGAGTTCGAGAACACCAACTTTCTCGGCGCGGGCAGGAAGTACTCGCGGATGAAGGTCCCCCACGGCGGATACATCTGGCCCGCCTTCGACCTCAATCACTCCTACGAGGATTGCGACGTCTTCGTCAGCATCGCCAAGATGAAGGAACACGCCACCGCGGGCATCACGCTCTCCATGAAGAACTGCTTCGGCATCACGCCGTGCACTGTGTATGGCACCGGCGCCGGAGAAGCCGAGCCCACACTGGTGCCGAAGGGCGGCCGCGGCCTGATTCACTCCGGCTATCGCGGGCCCAGCAAGAGCGCGCCGCAGGAGCTCGATCCCAAGAGCCCGCGCGAGGATACCTGGCGGGTGCCGCGTACCGTGGTGGACCTCATCTCCGCGCGCCCCATCCATCTGGCCATCATCGAGGGCATCAAGACCATGACCGGAGGGGAGGGTCCGTGGATCCGCGAAGAGCAGCTTGGCGTAGCGCCTGGGGTGCTCGTCGCCGGCACCAATCCCGTGAATACCGACGCGGTGGCGATGGCGGTGATGGGCTTCGATCCCCTGGCGGTTCGCGGCACGCCGCCCTTCGAGCGCTGCGACAGCACCCTCCAGCTCGCGGAAGCCGTGGGCATCGGCACGCGCGACCTCAAGCGCATTGAAGTCGCAGGCACGCCGATCTCCGAGGCGAAATTCGATTTCGCGGCTATCCGCCGCAAGCGGCGCGCCGCACC
>DATJYJ010000146.1:0-12009 GCA_035578025.1 Verrucomicrobiia bacterium | reverse complement strand
CAATATGACAGTTACGACCGAATAAAGTTGAACTAATCACTCGGCAAGAGCGTAAAAGGGGTAAATGAAAATGGAGAACGGCTCGCAACCGCTGATTCGACTCGAGAGCGTGAGCAAGGTTTTTGTGACCGACGAGGTGGAAACCCACGCTTTGCAGAGCATCCACTTCGATGTGAAGAAGGGAGAATACCTGTCGATTTCCGGCCCGTCGGGGTGCGGCAAGTCGACCCTTCTCGCCATCCTCGGCCTGCTCGATACGCCGACCGACGGTACTTACTACCTGAACGGTAAGTCTGTAACCGGATTGAAATTGAGCGAGCGCGCGCGCATCCGCAACCGCGAGATCGGATTTATTTTCCAGGCGTTCAACTTGATCGGCGATCTCACCGTCTATGAAAACGTGGAGCTGCCGCTGACCTATCGCGGCATGCCGGGCGCCGAGCGCAAGCGCCGCGTCCAGGAAGCTCTGGAGCGCGTTGGCATGAGCCATCGCATGAAACACTATCCGTCCCAGCTCTCGGGCGGCCAGCAGCAGCGCGTCGCCGTGGCGCGCGCCCTGAGCGGCGATCCGCTCATCCTGCTCGCCGACGAGCCCACCGGAAACCTCGATTCGGCCAACGGCGAAGCCGTCATGAATCTGCTTCGCGAGTTGCACCAGGCCGGCTCGACGATTTGTATGGTCACGCACGATCCGCGCTACGCCGAGTTCGCCGACCGCACCGTGCGTCTGTTCGACGGCCGCATCGTGGAAGAGAGTTCCGAAGCCGTCAAAAACTAACCGTGGCGCGGACTTCGTTTTTTGACGTCCGCGCATGTCAAGTAATCCGCGCAGCCCACTGAAGGAGGGGAGGCTCCATGGGTTCGTTGCAGAGGGGGACCTGTATTGTGTTGCTGGCCCTGTGTGCCGGCAGTTTGAACGCGACCGTCATCGGAGCCCCACGCTCCGAGTTCCGTGCCCGCTACTCGCTGGCATCCAACGGACGCGTCGTCATCCAAAACCTGTACGGCGACGTGCAGATCACCGGCTGGGACCGCGAAGAGGTCCTGGTGGAAGCCACCAAACACAGCCCCGATGCCCGGCGCCTGGATGATGCCCGCATCGTGGTCGATTCCTCCGACGGCCTGGTCTCGATTCGCACCCAATACACCGGCTCGGAGGCCGAGAATCCCGCCGCCGTCGAGTACCGTATCATGGTGCCACGCAATGCCAGCCTGGAAAACGTCAAACTCGTCAACGGCGGCCTTTCGATTAGCGGCATCTCCGGGCTGATCAAAGCCTCCGCCGTGAACGGCAGCATCCACGCGGAAAAACTCGAAGGCGAGGCCGATCTTTCCACCATCAATGGCCAGCTCGAAGCCGACTTCCATCGCGTGAGCCGCTGCCATCCGATCACTCTCAGCTCGGTCAACGGCCCCATTCACCTGTCGCTGCCGTCGGGCGTCTCCGCCACAGTCAGCGCGCAAAATCGCAGCGGCGGCATCGATTCCGATTTCGGCCGCTCCTGGCGGGCTCCTACCGGCCACCGGCTGGAGGCCGCGCTCAACGGCGGCGGCACCGTGATCCGTCTGCACAACGTAAACGGCGGGATCTCGATTCATTCCACGTGGGCACGCAAATCGAAGGGCCCCGTCTCCTAGCCCCGTGGGGCAGCCGGAAAGGCCCGCAAACAGGGGCTCCCGCCTGTCCTGCCCCCGCCTCGCCGCGTGTTAACGTGGCTTTCACATGCACCTTATCTGGCAGGACCTGCGGTATGGTGTCCGCCTCTTGCGCAAGGCTCCCGGGTTTGCGGCTGTCGCTCTCGTCGCTCTCGCTTTGGGGATTGGGGCCACAACGGCGATCTTCAGCGTCGTGGATGCCGTCTTGCTGAAACCCCTGCCTTTCCGCGATCCGGAGCGCTTGCTGGTCATCTGGGAGAAGAATCCCACGCTGAACAAGATGAAACTGTTCGTCGCGCCCGCCAATTTCCTCGCGTGGCAGCGGCAGAGCCGCACCATCGAGTCGATGGCCGCCCTCCAGGATGTCAGCGTCAACCTTACCGGCGGGCCCAACGGGCACGTCGATCCCGAAGAGGTGCGCGGCGAGCGGGTCTCCGCGACACTGTTCCCGCTGCTCGGCGTCCAACCGGTTGTGGGCCGCACGTTCCGCGAAGACGAGGATCAGCCCGGCAACGCATTCGCCGTCCTGCTGAGCTACAGCCTCTGGCAGAGGCGCTTCGGCGGCGATCGCGCCATTGTGGGCAAAACCATTCGGCTGCGCAATCAGCCCTACACCGTCACCGGCGTCCTGCCGCCCGATTTTGCCGTTCTCGAGCCGAATATCGACCTGTGGGTCCCGCTCGGCCTCAACGGCAGCGATCCCCGCGTCGCGCTGAGCCGCTTCCTGGTGGTGATCGCCCGCCGCAAGGACACGCTCGATCGCGCAAGCGCTGAATTCGATGCCATCGGAGACCGGCTCGAACAATCCATGCCGGAGCTGAACCGGGGCTGGAGGCCTTCGATCTTCACCATCGAAGGCGAGTTGGTCGGCGACGTCCGCCGCTCCCTGTGGGTTCTTCTCGCCGCCGTCGGCTGCCTGCTCCTCATGGCCTGCGTCAACGTGGCCAACCTGCTGCTTTCGCGCGGCGCGGGACGGCGGCGCGAGCTCGCACTGCGCCTGGCGCTCGGCGCCGGGCGCGCCCGGATCGTCAACCAGTTGCTGGCCGAAAGCGTCCTGTTGTCGCTGGGCGGCGGCGCACTCGGACTGCTCCTCGCCACCGCGGTCATCCGCGGCCTGGCCCACTCGGGTACGGGCGGCATCCCGCGCCTCGCATTCGCTGCCGTCGATCTTCGCCTCTTCCTGTTCGCCCTCGCCGTCTCGCTCCTGACCGGGGTGCTCTTCGGCGCGGTTCCCGCGTGGACCACGTCGGGCGCGAATCTCGTGCCGGCTCTCAACCAGGGAGGGCGCAGCGGCACCACGGGCCGCGCCGGACGCGCGGTGCGCAACGGGCTGGTGGTAGTCGAAGTGGCGCTCGCCGTGGTGGTGCTCATCGGCGCCGGCCTGCTGATTCGCAGCTTCATTCGACTGCGCAGCACGAGCCCCGGATTCGAGCCCGCCGGGCTGCTCACCATGCGCGTTCCCCTGGCCGGCCTGCGCAATGCCGCGCCCGAGCGCAAAGTCGCCTTCGTCGAAGAGCTCACCGGCCGCATCGGCGCGCTTCCCGGAGTCCGGTCCGTCGGCGGAGTCAATGGGTTGCCCCTGACCGGCCTCGGCAACGGCGTTCCCTTCATCCCGGAAGGCCAGCCGGCACCCGCACCCTCGCAATGGCCGGTCGGCGTGCTCCGCTCGGTCACGCCCGCGTATTTTCGGACCATGGGAATTCCGCTGGTGGCAGGCCGCACCTTCTCGTCGTCGGATGACGTGCAGGCCCCGCTGGTGATCGTCGTCAACCGGACGCTGGCACACCGCTTCTGGCCGGCGTCCAATCCCATCGGCGCTCATCTGATCCTCGACTTCCGAAAGCCGCGCAGCGCGGAAGTGATCGGCGTGGTCGGCGACGTGAAGCCCGAGCGCCTCGAAGCCGAGGATTGGCCCACCATCTACAACGCCTACTCGCAGGCCCCCGTCAATACCATGACGCTCGCTGCGCGCTGCCTCGGCCCGCCGCTGGCCTTGGCTTCGGCCGCGCAGCGCGAAGTGCAGAGGCTCGACCCCGACCAGCCCGTTGCCGACGTCCGCACCATGGACGACGTAGTGAGCAAGGCGGTCTCCGGCGCGCGCTTCAATACGGGATTGCTTACCGCTTTCGCCGCGATCGCGTTCGTTCTGGCCGCCGTCGGCATCTACGGCGTGATCTCTTACGATGTCAGCGAGCGCATCAACGAAATCGGCATCCGCATGGCTCTGGGAGCTCAGCCCGGCGACCTGCTCCGCCTCGTCGTCGGCGAGGGCGCGCGCATGGCCCTTTACGGCATCACGGCCGGGCTCACGGTTTCCTTCGCCGTCACGCGTCTCATGGCGGCCATGCTGTATGGCGTGAATCCCACCGATGCCTACACCTTCTGGGGCATTTCGATTCTTCTGGCGCTGGTCGCGCTCGCCGCAAGCTACCTGCCTTCGCGGCGCGCCCTCGCGCTAAACCCCGTGAACGCCTTGCGTCACGAATAGGAACCATCATGATCACACTCCGCAACCTCGAGAAATTCTATGAAGGCGGCTACGGCCGCACCTATGTGCTGCGCCGCATCAACGTGGATGTCAAAGAGGGAGAATTCGTCACCATCATGGGCCCGTCGGGCGCCGGCAAGTCGACCCTGTTGAGCATCCTTGGCATGCTGGACGGCGCCTGGACCGGTGAGTTCGAGTTCTTCGGACACCTCGTGCACCGCATGAAGCCCAAAGAGCGCGTCGAGCTCAACAAAAAGTACATCGGGTTCGTCTTCCAGAGCTACCACCTGATCGACAACCTCACCGTGTACGAGAACCTGGACATCCCGCTCTCCTACCGCAACGTGAAGAGCAGCGAGCGCGCCGCCATGGTCTGCGACACCCTCGACCGTTTCCACATCGTGGGCAAGCGCGATCTCTACCCCAGCCAGCTCTCCGGCGGGCAGCAGCAGCTCGTGGCCGTGGCCCGCGCCGTCATCGCCAACCCGAAGCTGATTCTGGCCGACGAGCCGACCGGCAACCTGCACTCCAGCCAGGGCAAGGAGATCATGGAGCTCTTCAAAAAGCTCAATGACGAAGGCACCACCATCGTCCAGGTGACGCACAGCGAGGCCAACGCGGCCTTCGGACACCGCATTGTTCAGCTTGCCGACGGATGGGTGGTCAGCGGGGGAAGCGACTCAGGCCAGGGCGCGCAGGCGTAAGAGAAGCACCGCCGCCAACCCCGCGATGGCGACCCAGCTCAGCCAGCGGCAGAGCCGCAGCTCCCAGCCGCCGTCGTAATCCAGCAGGATCTCGCACGGCCCGGTGACCCCCGGCTTGAGCCACATCAGCCCGAGCCCGTCCCGGTGCAACTCGACCGGCCGCCCGCTCAACTTCGCGTGCCACCCCGGATGATACGTGACCTGCACACTCACCGCCTGTCCCGGAGCCGCGGTCGTGCGGATGCGGATCCGGTTCCGCCCCTCCCACTCGAAAGCCGTGCCGGGAAGCGCCGGGTCGTCCAGCCCCGCGACGTATCGCTCCACCTCCCGGACATCCTCCGGCTCGCGCGGTGCGTGCTTCACCAGCGCCCATTCGGGCACAATGTGCGCCAGCGTGAACTCGCGCAGCGGCACCCGGTAAAACGTCACGCCGCCCTCGCTCCACAATGCCGGCAGCACGCCGTCGAACTTCTCCGGATGCCCGAATGCCCTCCAGTATTCCTGGCTCTCGCGTCCGCTGATGGCGATGACTCCCACCCCGTACGCCTTCAACCACGTCAGCGTGACGTGCGCGTCCTGCCCAACGTCGCCCACCCCGAATCCGATCGCGGTGTCGGCGCGCTGGTGGACCTGGTTCGTCGCCATCGTGAAGCTCTCCCCGGTGAACTGCTGCAGGTCCGTGAATGCGTTGGCCCACTGCGCGATCGAGCCCGGCAGAAAATAGCGGATGGTGGGGAAGTGGGCCTGCGCCCACATCGCAGCGCGGTACTCGATCGTGTCCGTCACCGGCTGTGGAAACGTGAACTTTTTTTCCTGCTGCCGGAAGCTGGTCACCTGCTCGGCGGCCAGCGCCAGCACAACCAGCACCGCCGCGCGGCGCACGGAAACGGGCAGCCGGTCGATCCATGGCCGAAACCCGAAAACGATTGCCATCGCGAGCGCGATTTCCATCTCGAACTTGTAGCGGTTCGGCTGGGGCAGAAAATGGCGGTGCAGAACCAGTTGGATCAGGGGAAGGCTGCTCGTCAGCCACGCGAACAACACGAAAAACTGTGCGCGCCAGTCGTCCAGCTTCCGCAGGAAGTGCCACAGGATGGCCCAGCCGAGAATCACCACGGCCAGCGCGGTCAGCGATCCCACCGACCAGCCCTCGCCGGCGCTCTCCGCCGTTGCCTGGCGGATGGCCAGCATCAGCGACGGCGACAGAAATGGCGCCGCGATCGCCCAGCCCCAGGCTCCGATCAAGGCAACCAGGAGCGCGTTCCCCGGCCATCGTTCGCGATGCAGCACGAACAGCAGGCAGATTGCCGCCATCACGGCCATCACCGGCCCGAATGCGCTGGCCAGCGCCGCGCCCGCGATGGACGCCGCGGCGCCCGCGCAATACGCCAGCCGGCGCGTCTCGATCGAGCGCGCCAGAAACAGGATGACCAGCGGCAGAAACGTCAGGGCCGCCAGGTGCGGCGTGTCGTCCCACACGGTGACTACGTAGAGCCGCCGCGCATCGAAGAAATTAGCCGGCGAGAAAGGCCCGTCCGGCACCAGTATCTGCGTGATCGACGTCAGCGAGTAGAAGAGCGCCGCCAGGAAGCTGTATCCCGGCGACCGCATCAGCCGCCAGCAACCAAAGAAGAGCGAAACGGGCGCCAGAATGTAGAACAGCCCGGTGACACTGTGAAAGCCCACCGCCGGCGCCACGCCGCGCAGCGCGCTGATCGCCGCCGCCAGCGCCGGTACCAGCGGCGGATAGGTCCATTCGAACGGAATGCCGAAATCCCAGAACGGCCACCAGGCGGCATGAAACCAACTGCTGCCCGCGCGCGTGGCGATCGCCGTCCAGAAGCCGTGCATCGATCCCATGAAGGCCGTGGACCCGAAGAACATGTCACGGCAGATGTAGGTGTTGATCCACACTAGCGCCACGGCGTAAGCACCGGCGCGCAAAGCTTCGCCGCGCGAAGTCTTCTTTTGATGGGCCGCTTCCATTTTTCCGGATCGAACCGCGCAGTACCCTACGTTACCGCAATGCCGCGCGCCGCCGCAGCGTAGCACGGCCGCGTGTTAGACTGGGGGCAATCCTCGCATGAAATGCCTCGTTTTGGTCGCTTTTGCGTGCCTTCGTGCTGCGTCCGCACAGATCCTGCCGCCGCCGTCGCCGCTCCCCCCGTCGATGCCGAACCTCCCCGAAGACACCGTGATCGCTGAATTCGAGGATGGCGCCCGCCTCACCATGGGCGACTTCCTCAAGATCTACGCCGTGCTGTCGCCGGCGCAGAAGCAGGTTGCCTTGCAGGACCGGCGCCAGTTCCTCCAGCAATGGGCGCTCTACCGCAAACTCACCAGGATGGCGGAACAGGCCAAGCTACAGGAGCAGAGCCCCTACAAAGAGGCAATCGAGCAGTACCGCATGCAGGTCCTGTCCGAAGCCAAGATCGCCGAGGGCATCAACCAGATCGTGATTGAGCCAGGCGACATCGTCAAAGCCTACGAAGCCAACAAACTCAAGTACACGCAGGTGAAGGTCAAGGCCATCTACATCGCGTTCAGCGACGATGCGGCCGGTTCCGCCGGGACTAAGAAACCCCTCACGGAATCGCAGGCTCTCGCCAGGGCCAAGGCGATCCTGACTGAAGCCCGCGCCGGCGGCGATTTCGTGAAGCTCGTGAAAGAAAACTCCGACGACGAAACCTCGCGCGCCAAAGACGGCGATTTCGACACCCTCCGCTACACCGACAATCTCCCCGACTCCTTCCGCGAGGCGGTATTCGCGCTCAAAAAAGGCGAAATCACGGAGCCCCTCAAACAGCCGAACGGCTTCTATCTGCTGCGCGCCGAAGAGGTCGGCGTCCGCCCGCTTTCCGACGTGCGCGACGAGATCTACAACGAGTTGCATAACCTCAAGGCCAAGGTCTGGCTCGACCGCCTCAATATGGACACCACCGTCAAGATTCTGAGCCCGGCGTTCGTCGCCAGGTGATTCCGTCCGCGGTTTCCGGTCTACAATACGAGCATTACCGTATCATGAGGTACCCCTCCATCGATCCTCGGCATGCGTGCTACTGCCTCTCCGTGCGCAAGTCGCGCATCCACCGCTGGGGCGTCTACGCGGAGGAGTTTATCCCCCCCAACCGCAAGGTCATCGAGTACACCGGCGAAGTCATCAACCGCCGCGAAACCCGCCGGCGCGGTTTGGGCGAGCTCACCTACCTCTTCACCCTCGACGACTACTGGACCATCGACGGCGCCGTCGGCGGCTCTGGCGCCGAGCTCATCAACCACTGCTGCGATCCCAATCTCCGCAGCTGGAATTTCAAGCGCCACATTCTCTATATGAGCCGCCGCCCGATCCATCCCGGTGAGGAGCTGACCGTCGACTACCGTTTTTCTGCCGATGTCGAGCGCGTGCCCTGCCGCTGCCGCGCCCAGTCCTGCCGCGGCACCATCAACCTGTTCTCGGAGCGCGGCTGAGATTCCTTACCCACATATGCCTTGGACTTTTTCCAGATTTTGCATCGCCTGCACGCTCGCCGCCGGGCTGGCGTTTCCCCAGGCCGCTCCGCTTCCGGAACGTCTTGCCGGCCGTCTTCGATCGAATGACCTCAAGGCTGACGTCTCCTTCCTGGCCAGCGATGCCTTGGAAGGCCGAGGCACACCGTCCACCGGCTTGCAGCTCGCCGCCGAGTACATTGCCGCCGAGTTCCGGCGCGCCGGCCTCGAACCCGCCGGCGACGACGGCTACTTTCAGACCGGCAGCTTCATTCAGGCCACCCCCGCCGTGGAAGGTCTCTCGTTCACCTTCGCCTCCGCGTCCGTGCCAAAGGGAAGTATCGCGATCCAGGAGGCGGCCGCCGCGGATGTGAAGGATGCCCAGGCCCTGAAGCTCTCGCTCGGCGATATCTCGTCGGTCGAAGCGCTTACCGTTGAACAGGTCAAAGGCAGGGTGCTGATGGTGGATGCCGGGCAGCCAGGCCCATCTTCGTATCAGGCGCTGCGCCGGCTACAGTCCGTGGCCGCCGGCCTGCAGCCGGCCCTGGTCGTCCTGGTGCGCCCGCCGGGACAGCCCTCCGGCCGCGCCACACGGATTCCCTTGCGCGATGCCACCGCGCCGCCTCCCGCTACCCCGGTGATCTCGGTATCCGACCCCGCGATCTTCGAAGCCGTCACCGCGGCGGCCCCGGGCCCCATGGAAGCCAGGGTCTCCGCGCTCATTCCGCCGCCCAGGATCGAAACCGTCACGCTGCGCAACGTCGCGGGAGTGATCCGCGGGTGCGATCCCGCCCTGAAAGACACGTACCTCGTGATCACCGCGCACTACGATCACCTGGGCATCGACCCCAATCAGGACGGCGGCCGGATTTTCAATGGCGCCAACGACGATGCCAGCGGCACCGCCAGCCTGATCGAAATCGCCGGCGCCCTGTCCGCGCTCGAGGAAAAGCCGAAGCGCACCATCGTGTTCATGGCCGTATTCGGTGAGGAGGTGGGCAGCCTCGGCGCCCGCTGGTACACCAGCCACCCTGCCTTCCCCCTGGCCAAAACGATCGCCGACATCAATCTCGAACAACTCGGCCGTACCGACGATAACGAGGGCCCCAAACCGCTCCAGTTCAACCTCACCGGCTTCGACTACACCGACCTCGCGCCCGTGTTCGTAAAGGCCGGCGCCGAGACCGGCATCCGCGTGCTCAAGCACGAAAAGAACAGCGACGCCTTTTTCCGCAGCAGCGACAACGCCGCGTTCGCCGACGCGGGCATCCCCTCCACCACTCTCAGCGTCAGCTATCTCTTTCCGGATTACCACCGCCCCGGCGACAAATGGCCCAAGCTCGACTACGACAATATGGCCAAGGTAGACGTGGCCGTCGCGCTCGGCATCTGGAATCTCGCCAATAATCCCCAGGCGCCGCGGTGGAACCACGATAACCCGAAAGCTGCCCGATACTTACGCTAGTCTAAGGCGTTCCGGTACTACTATCACCCGCTATTGACTTTTGATAGCACGGTTCCCGGCGAGCACTCGGGATAAACTCGGCTCAGGCATGACTTCAGCGAAACAATTTCCCATCATGAGACAGGCCGCGGAGCTGGAAGAGGACAGCCCTGTGCAATCCGGCCTGACCCCGGCCGCACCGCCCGAGTCGCACTTCGAGCTCGTGATCCGTGTCCGCCATGACGAAATGGCCCAATGGCCGCCGGAGAAACTCACGGCATTCTTCGATGCCGTCGGGGTGGTCATGGCCGCCAAGACTCATCCGGCAGCTCCGCCGCGCCGTCCCATCGCCGCCGCTGCCGAAGCGCCTGCCGATGTAGAACAGCGGATCAAGCGAATCGAGCAGACCGTGGACACCGTCCGGCGGCACGTAGCCACCCTGCACGAAAGCATGGCCGAAGACCTGAAGGATTTCGAGGCAGCCCTGGCCTCACAGAATCACGTGATTCAATCCACCCGCACCGCGATGAGCCAAACCGACGACCTGGTGGAGCGCGTGGTGGAGGCCCTCGAAAATCTGCAAACTTCCACGCTCGACAGGCCCCAGGAATTCGCCGCCATCAACTGAGCCGCGGCGGCGCCCTCAATCCGCATACAGACCCATGCGCTGTTTCACTGTCCGTACCGTCGCGTTGGCGATCGGCGCCACTCGTTCCGCGCCTTCGCGCAGCACGCCCGCCAGATACCCTGGATCGGCCGTGATCTCCCGGTAGCGTTTTTGGAACGGCTCCAGGTGCGAAACCACCATCTCCGCCACTTTCTTCTTCAGGTCGCCGTACCGCATGCCGGTGAACTGGGCTCTCACCGCTTCATCGCTGGTGCCGTCGAAGGCCTGGTAGATCGCGATCAGGTTGAGCACGCCCGGCCCGGCGCCTTCGAACGCTACGCACGGGTTCGAATCGGTGGTGGCGCGCATGATGGCCTTGCGGATCTTTTCCGGAGGATCCAGCAGCGCCACCGCGTGCCCCGCTCCCGTCGCCGATTTGCTCATCTTCTGCGTGGGATCGTCGAGGCCCATCACGCGC
This sequence comes from Verrucomicrobiia bacterium, assembly GCA_035578025.1. Classification (GTDB taxonomy): domain Bacteria; phylum Acidobacteriota; class Terriglobia; order Bryobacterales; family Bryobacteraceae; genus Solibacter. Next base: position 1,146 of record DATJYJ010000146.1, on the reverse strand, counting down.
GCGCCTACCGTCGGCAGGCTGGTGTCGGGCACCACGAAGGTGTCGCCGTAGAGCGTATTGAAACGCTGCGCGATGTCGCGCGTCAGTTCCAGGTGCTGCGCCTGGTCCTCGCCCACCGGCACGATCCCCGCCTGGTAGAGCATGATATCCGCCGCCATCAGCACCGGGTATTGCAGCAGCCCGTCGCCCACCGACTCCTGCTTGACTGCCTTCGCCTTGTACTGCGTCATGCGCTCCAGCCAGCCCACCGGCGTCACGCAGGTGAGCATCCAGGCGAGCTCGGCGTGGGCCGGCACCGACGATTGCACCATAATCGCGCAGGTTTTCGGATCGATCCCGGCCGCCAGGTAAAGCGCCGCGATCTCCAGGATCTTGGCGCGCAGCTCGGCGGGATCCTGGTAGAGCGTGACCGCGTGCAAATCGACGATACAGAAGATACACTCGTAGTCGTTCTGGATGCGCACCCAGTTCTTGAGGGCTCCCAGGTAATTGCCGATGTGCAGGTTTCCGGTGGGCTGCATTCCGGAGAAGACTCGTGTTTTCATGGTAAAAAGTACGGGAGTAACTCCTATCGTAAGCAATTTCGAAGTCCGGGTGGAGAAGCTGGTGTACGGCGGCGACGGGTTGGCCCGCCTGGACGGACGCGTGGTGTTCGCTCCATTCGTCCTGCCCGGGGAACGCATTCGCGCCCTGGCAGAACAGCAGAAGCCGGGCCTCGTCCGCGCCCGCATGCTGGAGGTGATCGAGGCCGCGCCCGATCGCGTCGCTGCGCCCTGCCCGGTCTTCCAGCGCTGCGGCGGCTGTCACTACCAGCATGCGCCCTACGAGTTCCAGCTTGCCGCCAAACGCGCGATTCTCGCCGAGGAGCTGCGCCGCCTCGGCAAGATCGAAGCGCCGGGGGAGATCCGCACCGTGGCGGCGGCGCCCTTCGGCTACCGCAATCGCGTGCAGCTTGCCGTCGAAGAGACCCGCCTCGGATATCGCGAGGCGCGGTCGCACAAGCTTTGCGCCGTGGCCGAATGCCCGGTATCGTCGCCCAAGATCAGTGAAGCGCTCGCCGCGCTCAACCGCATGGCGCGCGACAGCCGCTGGCCGAAATTCATGCGCGCCCTGGAGGTCTTCACCGACGAGCGCCAGGTGCAGATC
>DATJYJ010000145.1:0-8961 GCA_035578025.1 Verrucomicrobiia bacterium | reverse complement strand
TATTTCGTCGTGCCGACGGGATTCACCGAAGACAAATGGGTGGAGAACGTGGAGGTGCGCGCGGGGAATTCGAAAGTGGTGCACCACGTCGTGCTCGAAGTGCGGCCGCCGGGAGTCAAGTACCTGACCGACGCCAAATACGGCGAGCCGTACGTCCCTCCGCAACGCGCGAAGCAGCACAAGCCCGACACGGGGCAGGGGCTGTTGGAGCTCGCCTCGATCGAGGTGGCGGGCGTCTATGTGCCCGGCGGAGTGCCCTACTATCTGAAGCCGGGGCAGGCGCGCCTGATTCCGGCCGGCAGCGACCTGATTTTCCAGATGCACTACACCACCAACGGCAAGGCGGGGACGGACCGCAGCAAAGTGGGATTCCAGTTTGCCAAGCAGCCGCCCACGGAGCGGGTGGTGAACACGTTCGTCAGCAACCGCAATCTCCACATCCCGCCGGGCTCGGCCGACGAAGCCGTGGTGGCGAAGGTGACTCTGCAGGCCGATTCCACGCTGCTCGCGATGTTTCCCCACATGCACGTGAGAGGCAAGGGGTTCGAGTACCGGGCGACCTATCCGAGCGGGGAGACCGAGACGCTGCTGAGCGTGCCGAAATACAACTTCAACTGGCAACTCACCTACTACCTGGACCAGCCGAAGGTGCTGCCCAAAGGAACGGTGCTGGAATGCGTGGCGCGCTACGACAACTCGGCCAACAATGCTTTCAATCCCGATCCCGCCAAGGAGGTTTATTGGGGCGATCAGACCTGGGACGAGATGCTGGCCGGGTTCGTGGACCTGGCGATGCCGGTAACGATGGACCCGCTGAGCCTGCTGCCGCCGAAACCGAAACCGGCTGCGGCGGCGAACAATGGCGGGGAACCGCGCTGAGAAGCAGGCCGCGCCTGCGGCGCCGGGCAGGCCAGGAGGCCTACCCTACAAAAACTAACCCTTCTTGGCCGGGGCCGGAGCCGCGGGGCCCTTACCCATTTTCTCGATCTCGTTGAAGTAGACTTTGCGGCCTTCGTCCATCGCGATATTGGAGAGGATCACCGATACCGAATCGGCGAGACCGACTTCCACGTCGGCGAGCGGCTTCTTCAGGTCGCGGCAGCTTCGGAAGAAGCTTTCGAGCTCGGTATCGACCGGGTTCTTCTCCTCCTGCTGGATCATGATGCCCTTGGAGGTCAGCCAGCGGCGCGCGAACTTGACTTCGCGATCGAGGAAACCTTCCTTGCCGGTGAACTCGAGGTCGCTGGTCATGATGGGGATGGGTCCGTTGGCCCCGCCCGCGGTGGCCATGGTCGCGCCGGCCACGAACACTTCCTTCTTCTTCTCGGCGGTCTTGGTGGTGGAGGATGCCTTCTTGGGAGGCTCGCGATACCACCACGCGATGGCCATGGTGGGGTAATCGAAGCCGACGGTGATCTCGACGGTGCCTTCCGTGCCCATGATGATTTCGCCCATCTGCGCACGGGTGCCGTTGAAGTAGGGCAGGAACTGGTTGGTGCTGATCGAGGAATAGGTCAGCTTCTGGCCCTTGGGATAGCGATAGATCAACTGAATGTTGTCGTAGACGTCGCGGCCGTCCTTGAGCATGTCGAGGCTGCCCAGGCCCATGACGAAATCCGGCGCGGAGCCGAACATCCAGTCGGCCACGTCCACCTGGTGCGAAGTCAGCTCGGCGGTGAGGCCGCCGGACATGGAGCGGTAGACACGCCAGTTGGCGATGTTCTGTTCGCCGCCGGGCTTCATGGTCCACAGCGAGCTGGGCTCGTTGATCATATTGCGGTGCCACTGCGCGTGCATGTGGTGCACGTCGCCGAGGATGCCCTTGTCCACCATCTGCTTGACGGTCTGGTAGAAGTAGCTGTAGCGCCGCTGCAAGCCGGTTTGCAGGATCTGCTTGGGGTGCTCGGCCACGAGGGCGCGCATGGCGTGCACTTCTTCGGGCTTGAATACCAGGCACTTCTCGCAGAAGACGTGTTTGCCGGCCTGGAGCGCGTCCTTGGTCACCGGAAAGTGGATGAACAGCGGCAGGGTGACGAAGACGGCGTCCACGTCCTTGGAGGCAAGGAGCTCGCGATAGTCCTTGTAAGTCTTGGGATTATTGCCGATGGTATCGATACCGTGCTTGAGGTTTTCGTCGTTGATGTCGCACAGCGCGACGCAGCGGCCGTTGTCGATGCCCTTCAGGTGTTTGAGGAGGTAGCTTCCGCGGCTCCCGGTGCCGATCATGCCGAACTGCACCTGGTCGTTGGCCGCACGAACCTTCTGAATGGCGGGCGCGCTGTTCACGGCGGCCGCGACCGCCGTCACGGCTCCGGCAGTCTTCACGAAATCGCGGCGGGTGACATCTTTGTCTTGTGCCATAACTTTGGCTACCTCGTCTGTTATTTCCCCGATTGTAACGCAAAATCGTGCGGCGCCCGCGGCGTATATGCGGCGTGAGATGATGTGAATCCATGCCCGCCACACCGCACGTAGAAACTCACTTCGAAGCGTCGGAAACCGTCCGCGACGTCGTCATCGGGATGAGCGACGGACTCACCGTTCCTTTTGCATTGGCCGCAGGCCTTACCGGCACCGTGGCGGCGACCAGCAAACTGGTGGTGATCGCCGGACTGGCCGAGATCGCGGCGGGCTCGATCGCGATGGGGCTGGGCGGCTATCTCGCGGCCCGCACCGACCGCGAGCACTACGAGAGTGAACGGGCGCGGGAAGTCCGGGAGACGGTGGAGCTGCCGGACAAGGAGCGCGACGAGGTGGCCGAAGTGTTCCGCTCGTACGGTATGTTGGAACACGAGATCACGCCCGTGGTGAACGCCATCGCCGCCGATCAGAAGCGCTGGGTGGATTTCATGATGCGCTTCGAGCTGGGCTGGGAGGAGCCCGACCCCAAGCGGGCCCGCAACAGCGCGGCGACGATTGCCGCGTCGTATATCGTCGGCGGCCTGGTGCCGCTGTCGTCGTATATACTGGTGGCGGACCTGCGCACGGCCCTGATGGCCAGCATCGCGGTCACGCTGGTCGCGCTGTTCTTCTTCGGATATTTCAAGGGGCGGCTGACCGGAATTTCGCCGGTGAGGGGCGGCATCCGGACGGTGGTGATCGGCGGACTGGCTTCCGCCGCCGCATTTGGCCTGGCGCGATGGATCAGTTAGGCACAACCCGCCGCGCGTTTCTGATCATGCCGCTGGCTGCCGCCGGTTTCGCGGCGCTCCTGTTCCGCCGCGAGCGCGCGCTTCCGGATCCGCGCATGCCCGGCGCCGGCCGCAGCGTGCGGCTGGTGTTGTTCGCGGATAATGGAAGCAGAGGGGAGACCATCCAGGTGAACAAGATTATCAAGAGCGATGCCGATTGGAAGAAGGAACTGTCGCCGGAGGAGTTCGCCGTGACGCGCAAGAAAGGCACGGAGCGCGCGTTCACCGGCTGCTACTGGAACAACCACGAATCGGGCATGTACCGCTGCGTCTGCTGCGGCACGCCGCTGTTCCGCAGCCAGGAAAAATTCGATTCGGGCACGGGATGGCCGAGCTTCTGGGCGCCCGCCGCGGAGGAGAATGTCGCGACCGAGACCGACACCAGCCTGTTCATGAAGCGCACCGAAGTTCTGTGCGCCAAGTGCGATGCCCACCTGGGGCACGTTTTCGACGATGGGCCGGAGCCTACGGGGCAGCGATACTGCATCAATTCCGCGGCTCTCCGGTTTGTCCCCGAGTAGCCGGCGGCTTGGCCGAAATGCACCACCCGCGCGGCCGAACCGAACCACGCGTCGAGGCTCCAGCGCACAGAAATTCAAGCAGTTACGAGTGGCGAGAGGATTGCTTTATCAGGTGCCGGAGGCAGTTATGAAAAGCAAACTTCTAGCCCTGATTTTTTTGACCGGCGCTTCGGCTTTCGCGGCCCATGTTGCAGTCGGCGTGGCTGTCGGTTACCCGGCCTACGCACCGGCTCCGGTGGCCGTTTATGCGCCTCCGCCTCCGCCCCCGGCCGCCTATTACCGTCCGCCGATGCCCGGCCCGAATTATTCCTGGGTCTCCGGCTACTGGTACCCGTCCGGCCCGCGGTACGCGTGGCGCGCGGGATATTGGGCGCCTCGGCCATACGCCGGCGCATATTGGGTCGCACCGCGGTACTACCGGGGAGCTTACTATCACGGGTATTGGCGTCGGTAAGGGCCGGCCTGGACCGCTGAAGCCGGTCCCACAAGGCTGGTTTCGTCGTAACCTAGGTGTATGTGGCTTGCGGCTGTCCTGGGTTTGATTCCGCTGGTACATGCGGAAATTCCGAAACCAGCCTCTTGGGTTCCCGCCCGCTGGCCCTGGGCCGATGCGCGTTCCCTGGATCTGCTCGACGGCTCTCCCGTCAATTGCCTTCTTCTGAAATCGCCTCCCGCGGAATTCGTCGCTGCCGCCAAAGCCCGCGGGGTGGTGGTGCTCGCGATCGGCGGCGATCCTGACGACCTGGTGCTCACCGGCGAGCCCGGCCTTCCCACGATCCACCTCACGACGCGCCGCAAGATGGCGCTCGGGTCGAGCGACCCGATCATCGGAACTACGCAGGGCGTCTGGCCCGGTATCGCACCCGAGGAGTCAGGCGCGCACAAGGCGGGACCGACGTCGAGCGTCTGGATCGACACCAACACCGGATTCCTGCGCGCGGTTCGCGCGTGGGGGCCGGCGACGGTCTGGATCGCCAACACGCCGCCCGAGAAGACTGTGATCACCACCGCGCGATACCTTCAGGCGATCGCCGATGCGGCGATCATCGGGGCACGCTGGGTGATCGCCCTGGATAGCGACCTGGCCGCCCGCCTGGATCGCCGCGAGGAGGCGGCGATGGGCACCTGGAAACGGATGGGCGCCCTGCTCGATTATTTCGAGCGGCATCCGGAGTGGCGCACGATGCGAGAGGCCGGCCTACTCGCCATCGTGCAGGATCCCGCCAAGGGCGGCCTGCTCTCCGGCGGCATCCTCGATATGATCGCCACCAAGCACACGCCGGTGCGGCCGGTTCCGAGCGAGCGCCTGACCCCGGAGGCCCTGGCCGGCGCCACCATGGCGGTGAACATCGCCGGCGATTCGCTCACGCCCGAACAGAAAGAGATCCTGCGGGGATTCGCCCGCGGCGGCGGCACGCTGCTCAACGGTCCGCCGGGATGGAAGGACCCCGCTCCGGCCGGCGGCGCCATCACGCTCGAAAAGCCGGAACTGGAGCGCCTGGGCGACATGTGGCGCGACGTCAACGGCATGATCGGCCGGCGCAACCTGGGCGTGCGGCTGTTCAACGTGGCGTCGATGCTTTCCAACTACGTCTCCGCGCCCGGCGGGAAGAGCGCGATCGTGCAGCTTGTCAATTACTCCGACTACCCGGTGGACAACGTGACGCTGCACTACCTGGCGGAGCTGCCCCGCGCCACGCTGATCACTCCCGAGGGCGCCGAAAAGAAACTCGAAGTCTACAAAACCGAGGATGGCTGGGGCGTGGATATCGACCGCGTGTCCACCTGCGCCGCCATCAGGCTGGAGCAATAACGCATGACCCGACGAGAATGGCTCGCACTCCTTTCCACGGCGCCGCTTCTGAAGGCCGCGCCCGACGCCCCGGTAGCTCCCGTCTCCATCGCCAAGTGCGCTTCCTACGATGAAGACGTGACGGCGAAGCTGGCCGCCATGTTCGACCAGCTTGGGGGGCTCGACAAGCTGGTGCGCAACAAGACGGTCACCGTCAAGCTCAACATGACCGGCGGCCCGGGCGTGCGCCTGCGCGGCATGCCGCCGGCGATGACGCACTACGTCCATCCCAAGGTGATCGGGGCCACGGCGTATCTGATGGGCAAAGCCGGGGCGACGCGCATCCGCTTCGTGGAGAGCGCGTGGGCCACGGCCGGCCCGCTGGAAGACGTCATGCTCGATTCCGGCTGGAACGTGCGCACCCTGGCCTCGGCGGCGCCCGGCGTGGAGTTCGAGAACACCAACGGACTCGGCAAAGGGAAAAAGTATTCGCGGTTCAAGTTCCCGGGCAAGGCGTACATGTATCCCGAGTATGTGCTGAACCACGCCTACGAAGATACCGACGTTTTCGTCAGCCTGGCCAAGCTCAAGGAACACGCCGACTGCGGCGTCACCCTTTCGCTCAAGAACTGCTTCGGCATCATCCCGGCATCGATCTACGGCGACGACGCGGGCATGGACGATCCCAACGAGAAGCCCACCAAGGGGCGCTCCGACGTGGTCCACTTCGGCAAGCGGCAGCCGGCGAAGATCGCTCCGCCGGAGTTGTACCCGGGCGTCGGGAGCAAGACCGGCGGCTACCGCGTGTCGCGCGCGGTTGCCGATCTCGCCGTGGTCCGTCCGATTCACCTGGCGATCATCGACGGGGTCGAATCGATGGCGGGGGGCGAAGGCCCGTGGATCCGCGGAGTGCGTCCGGTGAAGCCGGGCGTGCTGCTGGCGGGGTTGAATCCGGTGTCGACGGACGCGGTGGCAACAGCGGTGATGGGTTACAATCCACGCGCGGAGCGGGGCACGCCGCCGTTCCGGAATAACGCCGACAATACGCTGCTGCTGGCCGAGGCTCATGGGGTGGGCGCGGCGGATCTGAGCAGGATCGAGGTTCGAGGGGTATCGATCGCGAGCGCGATGTATCGGTTTGCGTAACGCTAACATTAGTAGGTGATGGCGACTTACTCCGTCTTCACTCTGTCCTCATGGGAAGAGTTTCTCGAGCTGGTCGTTCACCCGCCCTACTCCAACTGGGCCTTCCGCGGCGAACGCGACGAACGCTGGCCGCTCTACAGCTCACTCTCGCGCTACCTGCAAAACTTCGGCGTCGCCTGCGAAGCCTGGCCCGAGCAGGAAGCGCGCATCCTGCGCATCTTCAAACGCAAGGCCCACCAGTTTCTGGAACGGCCGCCGGATTGGAACGACGACTTCCAATGGCTCGCGCTGATGCAACACCACGGCGCGCCCACGCGCCTGATCGATTTCACCTGGTCTCCCTACGTCGCGGCGTTCTTCGCACTGGAGCGCACCCTGGGCGATTGCGTGGTGTGGGCCATGAATCCCGCGCGCGTGGCCAGCACGCGCGTTCCCGATTCCGGCCGGGTCGACCCGCGCTTTCCGGGAAACTTCGCGACCCACTACCTTCCGGGCGCCGAACGCTTCATCTGGATGGGCGAGCCGCACACGATGAACCGCCGCCTGATCGCGCAGTCCGGCACGTTCCTGGTGCCCGGAGTGCTCGACGTGCCGGTGGAAGACATCCTCAGCGACCAGGACCAGGAGAACATCCTGGCCAAGTTCGTCCTGGCCAATGCGGTGCGCGAGCAGGGCATGCGCGAGCTGTACCGCATGAACATCACCTACGCCACGCTCTTCCCGGACCTGGACGGGCTGGCGCGCAGCATGGGGTACGAGCTAGAGTTCCACTGGGCGTACAATCCCCACACGATGGAGAAGTACACTACGTGAGGCGGCTACAGCGGTAGCTGGCGCGACAGAGCCGGAAACATGGCTTGCGCGAAGGAGACCGCGGTATTGGTGGCTGCGGCCGCTTCGTTGTTGCGCACCGGCACCACCACCTTGACCAGGGCCGTGTCGCTGCGGTGATACTTGACCGAATCCGCGATCAGCCAGAACTTCGCCGCGAATTCGTCGGCGATGATGCGGCTGTGGCTCTGATACCAGTACAGCGTGATGCTCTTTTCGTCGCCGCGCGCCGTCAGGTAGCGGTTGATTTTGACGGGCTCGTCGCGGCCGGGAAACTGCACCGTAATCGGAAACGATTCGATGGGCTCGAAGCCGGCGCCCGGCAGGCAATTCTTGGGGGAGTGCGGCGCCTGGCCTTCGCGCTGCGTCTTGAAGAACGCGATGAACAGGTAGACGCCTTCCGTGCCGGCGGTGTTCACGTACTCGCGGCTGAGCAGGTCGTCAGCCTTGAGAATCTCCTGGACCTCCGGTTCGATTTTCACGTCCTGCAGGAGAGTCCATCCCGAAAACTCGCCCGGAAAGAGATCCAGCGGGCCCACGGGAGGAATGCGCTCCGGCCGCATGGCGATGGCATAAAAGGCCACCCCCTGCAGCACCAGGACGACGGTCAGAATACGGACCCACCCGTCGCGCGCGAAACTCATCGAGCCCTCCACGCCACTATCATCCGGCTGGCGCGATTGATCAGGCTGTGCAGGATGATCAGCAGCCCCAGGCCGACCATGAAGATCACCCAGCCCTGCGCCTCGTGGAAGAATCCTTCGGCCAGCTCGGTCTTGACCTGCGTCATCAGGCCGGTGATGGTCACGCGGCTCGCGTTGGCGATGATAGCCAGCGGAATGGTGGCAAAGAACAGCGTGATCCGCACCCAGTTCCGCTTCTCGAAGAAGTATCCGTACACCAGCGAGAGGAACGAGAGCGACAGCAGCGAACGGATTCCGCTGCAGGCTTCCACCACGGAGAGCTTCTGGTTAGGCAGCTCCAGCACGTTGCCCTCGCGCGTGACCGGCACCGAGAGCAGCGTGAGCGCGTCTTCCGCGAGCCGGCTGGCCTGGATCTGCAGCTTGAAGGTCAGCGTGTTGTAGAGCAGTTGCGGAATGGGGATCATGAACAGGAGCAGGAACAGCGGGAACGCCAGCTTCTTCAGCGTCAGCAGCCCGCCCAGCGTCCAGACCAGGCCGACCAGGGTGATGATCAATGCAATCCGCGCCGTGAACAGCTCCGTGCCGAGGGTAGCGACCAGCAGCTGTGCGCCGCCCCACACTACGAGGATCAGCCCGCGCCAGTCCGGCTGTGTCTTGAGCGCGGCCAGTTCTTCGCGGCGCTGCCAGACAATGAATCCGGAGATGATGGGCACGAAGAACGCGTGCCCCATATCGGGGTCGTAGTAGCACTGCCGGACCAGGTGCCGGAGTACGGGAAAATACGCGGCCACAAGAAGGACACCGAACCAGGCAATGGTTGTCCAGGGCAGTTCACT